>JAYSRF010000129.1:0-34069 GCA_043721195.1 Fluviicola sp.
GATGTTACTTATATCATTGTTTATTCTTACGAACGGTTTTCGCGTTCAGGTGTGAGTGGAGCAAAGATCGTTCAAGACCTATTGGTAGATTATGGGGTGATTACCTTGGCATCTTCTCAGGAACTCGACCCAACAACTGCCGCTGGACAGCTTCACCAAAATATGTTGTTCATGTTTGGAAAGATGGACAACGACATGCGAAAGGATAAAACCACCTCGGGAATGCGCGAACTGTTGCGCAAAGGCTATTTTCCCTACAACCCCCCAATCGGTTATACCAATCTTTCAAAAGGTCGTGCTGTTGATCATCAAATTGTGGTCAATAAAGAAGGCGAACTATTACGAAAAGCCTTTCATTGGAAAGCCCATGAAAAGGCCTCCAATGCTGAAATTGTAAGACGCTTAAAAGATCTAGGTTTAAAGACCGATGAAAAAAGAATTGCTTACGTGTTTTCCAATCCGTTCTATTGCGGAATAATTGTAAGTCGCCTTATCCCCGATGAAATCATTGAGGGCAAACACGAAGCAATGGTTGCCAAAGAAACCTTTCTAAAAGTGAACAATATTGTTGCTGAATCAAGAAACCATCCTGTTTCACACAAAGAAGACGATTATAACATGCCCCTCAAACGTTTTATGAAGTGTGGGAAGTGTGATACACCAATGACAGGTTACTTAGTGCAAAAGAAAGGTTTGTATTACTACAAATGCCGTGTGAAAGGTTGTGGAACAAACAAGAGCGCAAAGAACGCCCACGATCAGTTTAAAACACTTCTTTCAGCTTTTGAGATTCATCCTGATATTGCAGAATTGGTAGGCGAGGGCTTACATGAGATTTTCCAAACAGTATTTCAAGACCAATTCGAGAATCAAGGTTTACTAAAAGCAAAAATTACAGAGGTCACAGAATGTATCGAAAAAATAGAGGAACGTTTTGCAATTGGACGTATTGAACGCGACATGTACAACAAGTTTGTCAGCAAGTACATTATGGAACGGGAAGAATTACAAAAAGAACTAGCAAACACCGCTATGGAGAGTTCGAACCTTGAAAAGAGCATTCAATATGTGCTCGAAGCGTGTCACAACCCCAAAGAAACATGGGAAAACGGGACAATTGAAGGTCGGATGCAATTGCAGAATATTTTCTTCCCTGAGGGTATCATCTATGATGGTGAAAAAGGACTAGTTCGAACCAAGAGAATCAACGCTGGAATTATCGTAGTCCCTGAATTGGCAAGGGTTTTAGCAGAAAGAAAAAAGGGAGAACCAATCAATTTTGATCAATTCTCCCATTTGGTGACCCCGACAGGATTCAATAACATATTCATTTGTAAGCCGTTGAGCGCCATTAAGCGGCTGCTCTCACGTCAGTGACTGGGTTAACTGGATAGTTACCCACGGCAAAATCACTGACCGTTTGAAAATTTGCTTTCGCTCCTTGCATTGCAAGCTTTAGCATTTCACGCAAATACAACACTTCATCTTGCAATCTTCTGTAGGCTTCATCCTTCCAAACACTTTCAATTGGAGGAACAGAAATTGAATGTCCTTCAATCATTTGATCACCTATTCCATATTCAAGCCATTTACGATTAACTCCTAAAGAATCGCAGATCAATGTAATTGTTTTTGTACTTACATCTTCACCTTGTTTAATGCGATTTAATGTACCAGAACTTATTCCAACCTTACTAGAGAAATTATTATCAGATAATCCACTCTCTTTTTTTAACTGGATAACTCTCTCATTAACAGCGTTTCCCATGATATATACATTTAATTGTTAATAACTCAATTGAATTGTAGTTGCGTTTTCAATTACAATTCAATTACATTTGGTTATCAATATTTCGCTAACGAATTATTGTTATTACAAATATATCAAAATGTAATCCAAAAAGTATGAGTAAACAAAATTTAACAATTTCAGCAAACCACCAATTGAAAGAAGCATTCAATGAAATGCGTATTGAAATAATTGGTTCAGGCAAAGAAACGCTTTCCAAGTTTTCGGATTTCGTCATTGAAACACACCCCGAATACAATTGCCGTGAGGGAATTGATCGAATCCGAAACACCTTTTACGGTCGGTGTGCGGACTACAAATTGACCGAAATCATGAAAGAGTACAAAGCCCACTTAAACCTGTAACCATGGCATGGAAAAACCATCAAACGCGTAAAGCGGGCGCACCGTACAAATACCGTTTGCACGACTTGCTGTACAAACTTCCAAAGGATGATTTTGACGTAGCGATGAAGTTCTTTCCGCAACGAATCGGCATCACAAAAGGAACATTTCGAAACTGGATTTATACACGAGAAGATGCACAACATGAAATGCCCGCGTCAGCACTATTGATTATTGCGGACTTCTTTCAAATCCATCCATCCGAGGTTTTTACGAACCCGCCAATAATCGACTTATCAATAGTCGAAGGTTTCAAACAATATAAACTTGAATTATGACCTACACAGAAGCAAAAGGACACAAGCCGTTTGATTGGCTTGAATTTGTTACAAATAACACCCCGATTGGTGATGGTTGCGACAGGAGATGGTGGCAACTTGAAGGTAAAGCAAAAAATTGGGAGCAGTGTGCAATTGGACAATTGACCAATAATTTACCCCGTAAGCATGATGGGTTACCAGTCAGTAGAGAGTTAGTTGATTTAGGAGCAGATTTTTACTACTATTTCTGGAAGCAAGACCAAGAAAAATGTATATCCATTCTCCATAAGATCAAACAAAAAGAGCGCGAAATCATGTGCAGGATCAACGGCAAAGCAAAAGCCAAAGCAAGAGCCAAAAGACAACGCAAAGAATGGTGGCGTAGGAAATTCAATCTAAAATAAAAGGCTATGCTAAAAGTAACCTCATGTAAGGAGACACCGAAAGGCGTTGAATTGACAATCGAATATGCTTTTACTACTGGAAAAAGTGCTGAGCTGCAAAGCGTCCACGACTCCAAAGAAAACGCATACCGTCATTTTGTAGCAACTGCATTTGAATACTTGTTGTTTCAGGTAGACGATTTTCAAAAGGCAATGTGGATGATCAAAAAACACTGGTTCGATAGAAATTCGACTCCTTATTTTCATGCCGACGATGGTTGGCGGGCTTGCTTTTGGAAAATGCACGACCTGAAACAGAAACTCAATGAGCTGCCGAAAACAGAGGTTTACCAATATGCACAGTTCATCCAAAAAAACCTAAGACTATTTTATTTACTGATTCCACAATTCAAGGAATTAGGACACAAGGAAATAACGATAATGCACGATGACATTAATACTATTTCCGACTCAATTATGAAAACGATTCGCGCCCTTCACGATGGCACAATTACAACTCAAAACCAAGTAGCATGAAAACAACAAATTTTACAAGACCAGCATCAAAATTCCCATACATAAAAAAATGGTTGAATGATATTTTCCCAGACCAAGCAGACCATGTTTTATTTATGGATTGTCTACACAAAATCGCCACTTTACAAGAAATTGAACCAATTATTATTTGTACAAATTCTACGTGGGATGATTCAGTTTTACGGTTTCTCTTTATGGCAATAATTGGCGAACATGTCAATAAATATGTAATGAATGACAACGATATTCGGGGAATGCTTTTAATACGTCCGTATGGCTGTACCAAGGTGAAGCCCCACTTTATAGAAATGGCAAAGGTACAGGCGCACGATGTGTTTGCAGGAGCGCAGGAGTTCCAATTCTTCAAAGAGTATTTACAAATAATTATGGGATCATGAAAAGAAGTGAGTTTGTTGATGGTACAGTATTCTCTATTTCTAGAGATTGCGTCAATATTTTTAAGGTGAAATTCAGTAGTTCAAATGGTTTATTTCATCTTTTCTCTTTTTGTGATAAATGCAAGTTTACTGCTTGCCATTTGGCATACGGTAAACGCTCCGAAATAACTGATACTCATTTGAATTTTAATATCAGAGTATTAAATGCCGATTCCTATGTAAGCATCCCTTTTGAAGAACTAAAATTAGTCGAACAATGACCAAGAACCAAAATAAAAACCCCGATGTTCAGGGATTAGCCAACGAAAATATTCTAACACTTTCGGTTTACAAAAAAGCATTTGATGTAATGGTAACAGGTGAAAAGGATAAGGAATTTAGATCTCCGTCCGATTGGATTCTTTCGAGACTTCTAAACCCCAATTATACACACATAAAATTTGTGAACGGTTACGGTTCAAAACGCCCGTTTTTCATTGTTCAACTCAATGGATGGGAAACGGGATTAGGCGAATCAGATACAGAATGGTTTGAATACTCAAACGGATTGAAAGTCGGGGTTGATCCATGGGACATCGTAATTCACCTCGGAGAAATCGTTAAAACTGGAAACCTATGAAACTTAACATTGACAATTACCCAGGATCAAAGGGAGCAAATGGCGTATACCAGTGGATCATTAATCAAATACCGTATTACACGTTATACGCTGAATTGTTTGGAGGTTCTGCTTTTATTGCGGAGAAGATCGCGCCATTGGTTCAAAAACAACACGTAGTTATTGAAAAGAGCAAAACGGTGTGGATGCAGTATCCAGAAGATACCAGACCATATTTAGAACTTCCCTCACCGCAGAAAAAAGCAGAAAATATACTTTACGAAAATGGATGCGGTCGAAAATGGTTAAAGTCTGTAATTGATACACAAGGCGAAGCCGTGACGAATGGTCTTTTCGTGTATTTAGATCCACCATATATAAAAACGTCTAGGAGAGATCCTAGAAACATCTATGAGCACGAGTGGACGGATGAGCAGCACAAAGAATTTTTGGAGCTGGTAGTACAAGCAAAATTCAAAATCATGATTTCGGGGTACGACTGCGAAATGTATAACGACGCTCTAGTAGGTTGGAGAACCTCCACGTTCGATACCATGACACGCGGTGGAATCGCAACGGAAAAGATTTGGATGAACTACGACATTTCAACCTTGGATTTAGCAACTAGTGAGTTTTTGGGTAGAGATTTTAAAGACCGTCAGCGCATTAATCGCAGGAAAAAAGCCTATGCCAACAAGTTTTTAAAAATGCCACTCCATGAAAGAAATGCAATACTTCATTATATACAGAACAACCTATGAGATCTCGCATCATTCACGGTTCATTGTTTTCGGGAATCGGTGGTTTTGATTTAGCGGCTCAGTGGATGGGATGGGAAAACGCATTCCATTGCGAATGGAACGCATTCTGTCAACGCCTTTTAAATTTTTACTGGCCCAACGCAACAAGTTATGGAGATATTACAAAAACAGACTTCACTGTTTGGAGAAGCCGAATACACATCCTTACTGGCGGGTTTCCCTGCCAACCATATTCAGGAGCTGGACTCCGAAAAGGAAAAAACGATGAGCGCCACTTGTGGCCTGAAATGCTTAGAGCAATACGAGAGATTCGAGCGCCATTCGTTGTGGGCGAAAATGTACCCGGTCTTGTTACTTGGTCGGACGGAATGGTATTCGAAGAGGTGTACACTGACTTGGAAAATGAAGGGTACGAAGTATTCACGTTTAATATTCCGTCTGCAAGCCTCGGAGCCACGCACCAACGGGAACGTATTTGGTTCGTTGCCTACTCCGACACGTTTCGACGGGAGACAAGTAAGAATCTCGCTAATGGAAGCGGTAAAACGCGCAAATTGTCAAAGAGGAGTAGGACGCAAGGAACATGGTTCGAAAAAACAAATGCAATGGACACACCACGCGATCATTTTTCACAATTTCAACAAAGGCACGGCAAACCCGCAATTTTCAATGAGCATGATGGGATTCCCTTTGAATTGGACGGTATTACCGTTCCAAAGTGGCTCGAAGAATCAATTTCAGGAGCAGGAAACGCAATCACTCCACAAGTAGCCGTTCAAATCTTTGAAGCGATCCAATCATTTATCCAACTGGAACAATAACTATATGCAACTAAAAAAAGAATACAGCCATTTCGAAGAACTATACAAAGCAGGGTGGGCATTTAATCCAGAGGAGGAAATCGTTTACCACACAAAAAAGGGCAAAGCCCCCGTTTTACCGCCATTGTTTGAAGGTTGGAAGATTGAACCATTAGACCTGAATGAATATTGTAAACAACGACTTGAAGAACTCGGAATAAGTGACCAAGACAACACCATTGAGTTAATTGGAGGTGTCAACCTACAAAGCAAAGAAAAGTGCGAACAAAAGGTGTTTCTAGCCAATTCCAGAGGTGATATTGAAATACTGCAATACGGCTTGAACCGTGTTCCATACTTGGAAGGTTCAAAACGCGAAAGATACGTGTATCAAACCCGCTTGCATCCATGGCATGAACTACTGTGTGAAGGAAAGTATGATTTTACGTTTGGGAAAAATGCACCTTTTTGGCACAAGTCATTGATTGAAATGTACAAGGACGAAACGCCTTGTGATACACTTACAATTACAGAAGGTCAAATAAAGGCTTTTAAGGCATCAAATGACGGAATCCCTACTGTTGGACTCACCAGTATTAGTCACTTCAAAAAAGAAGGTAAAATACACCAAGAATTGATCGATTTTATACGGGTGTGTAAGGTGAAAAATCTAGTCATTCTTTGGGATGGTGATTGCAGGGACATTTCTTTGAATGAATTGACTTTAGGTAACGACATTTCGAAGCGTCCGAGTTTGTTTTTTGCATTCGCTCGAAAGATCAAAGAACTCATTAAAGACTTTCCAGTAGCAAAAAAACTCAATGTATTCTTTGCCACCATCGAAAGTGCAGCTCTCAATAACAATCCTAAAGGAATCGACGATTTGTTGATCGAATTTAAGGAGCATCGACAAGAAGTTGTTTCCGATTTTGCAGGAATTGGACAACGTCCGGGTAAATACATTGAGTGGATTGACATTACTCAAGAAACTGGAATTAAAAAAATGCGCTCGTTTTTCATGCTCCATTCGGTTCAAGAGTTTTACCAATTCCACCAAGCAAAAATCCGTAACCATTCATTCGTTTATCACGGTTCAACCTATAAAATAGAAAAAGGACATCCAGTGGTTGAAGTGTCAGCAGACATTAAGTGTTTCAAGCGAATTGGTTTTGATTACTACCGTTTGAAAATGACACCTAAAATTGCGGGGTTTAATGGTGAGACAGTCCTAGAGGAAGAACTCGTTCCATGGCAAAAAGGCGCATTTGTGGACGATCATACAAATGCTAAATTAAGCCAAATTGAGAGGTTTGATGGTTTTGTTAATGTTGCGTCGCATACCGATTACCGACCTGTGATCGATCAGCATTGGAATTTGTATTATGACGTGAAACACAATATCGCTGAAGGTGAATTCCCACACATTACAAAACTTTTAAAACACATCTTTGAAGAACATTACGACAATGAAATGATCCTGGACTATTTGACAATCTTGTACCGTTTTCCGATTCGAAAACTGCCTGTTATTTGTCTTGTGTCAAAGAAACAAAATACTGGTAAATCAACCTTTATTTACCTGTTGAAATTGTTGTTCAAGCAAAATATGTCCATCATTTCAAACAATGATTTAACAGGCGATTTCAATTCTCATTGGACAGCGAAATTAGTGGTTGCATCGGAGGAAACATTACTCGAAAAAAAGGACGGTTACGAGAAAATAAAGAGTCTTTCGACAGCAAAATATATCACTCGAAACGAGAAGAACAAAACAGCTCAGGACATTGATTGTATGTTGCATTTTGTGTTTTGCTCCAACCACGAAAACGATTTTATCAAAATAGATGATGAAGATTCCCGACTTTGGATAAGAAAAGTTCGACCAAAAACCGAGAAAATTAAAGGATTTGACCGAAAATTAGAGGATGAAATAGGGCATTTTGTACACTTCATCGCAAATAGAGAAATCAAGTACCAGGACACAGGCGAACGATTGTATTTTGAACCAAAAGATTTCCGAACAGATGCCTTTGATAATGTGGCGAAACACTCCGAACCATCGGTTATCAAAGAACTACGATTACACCTCGAAGAATCATTTTTGAAATTTGGTGGACACACTCGAATGATGACAGCCGAAAACATTAGTAAGTACTTTGGAATTCGTGGTGAAAAGCATTATCTAAACAAGACAATAAAAGAATATTTAGTTGTTGAACGGCTAAAGGATAAAAATGGTAAGGACGCAAGTACAACATATTCATTTTCCGTTTCTGATCCACTTGATTCACGGGTTGAATTAATGATTCATGACAAAGGTAGACCGTTTGTGTTCCATGCGCACCAGTTCACCAATGAAGAAGATTTACCTATGACAGCTCACCAACAAGAAATGAACCTCGACAACGAGAAAAACGATACTCAGATGGATGCTCCAGATGATGATTTACCCTTTTAATTAATTACACATGAAAACAACAAAATTCCCAACTATCGAAAAACTATTGTTTCACATTTTTCGTGAGCAGTACGATAATGAAATGATCCTGGACTATTTGACAATTTGCTTGCGTGATCCAGAACAGAAGTTGCCCGCTTTGTTTCTTGTATCTGAAAAAGAAAACACTGGTATAAACCCATTTCTATACTTAATAGAAAAATTATTCGGTGGCGATTTTACGTTTATTATCCCTGAATCATTGGAGCGACAATATAACCGTCATTGGATCACAAAAAAAATGATAGTTATCGATGATGATAAACTAAAATTGACGCATTATGAAATAATAAAGTCTTTGATTACTACTATTGAGGTAGCAGTTAATGATAAAAACAAAGAGATGTACTACCACCCATTTTCGGGAACATTGATTGTCTGTTTACAATATCTTAATGAAAGAATTGACAAAAGCCGCTCTTGGATAAGAGTAACACAGGAAATAAAGAATCCAGATTTTCGACTTTTAAGCAAAATCAACACTGAAATTGAAGCATTCAGTGAGTTCCTACAAACCAGACCTATCAAACGACATAAGTCACTCGATAGTAGACTTTATTTTGATATGCTCGATGGTTCACCAATCGATTTACCTTTTTAATCATGGCAAAAAAGAAGAAACGAACACACCCAAATTTAGTATCTAATCAAAAGAAAAGGGAAGAAGATTTTCAAGCGTTTTCTTGGTATAGAGATTTCAACAACAACATTCGCAAATACGGTGAACATTTAATTATGAAAGGAAAACGAAATGGAAACAAAACAAGATGAAAACGACCGAATGTCGGTTAGAACGTTAATGTTCTATGCACTCATTTGCGGGCTTATTTTCGGCGACAAATTCGGGGAGTATTACGCCACTAAAAAACAAGAAAAAATTCAGTTTGAACGTGGATTCATGGATGGTAGGGAATACCAGTTGAAAGTTATGGAGCAAAGACTTTTAGACAGTAAACTTTAGGGTTCATATAGCTAAAACTTACTATGCTCGAGCAATTGCCCTGACAGGATCCTGTCGGGGCTTTTTGTTTTTGCTTTCCAATAGTTATTCATTTTCGGTACATTTTCAAAGCGGTAAAACTTAGAAAATTGGCTTTTTTTCAACCTTTCATTTTTCTTGTTGATTTTTGTTGATTTTAATTAAAAGATAGATAAATAAAGGTTTTAAGGATCAACAGAATGTTTTTTGAAATGTTGATTTCTGTTGACTCTCTCAAAAATCAATCAACAAAAGTCAACACACACTTTCAACTTTGTTGATTCGCAAAGCTAGTGGTGACGGGCAAACAACAAAAATCAACAAAATCAACAACAAAATTAAGTGGACATAAATTCCGTGGTTCACCTTCCATTCTCTCAAATTTTGGGTTTTCAATAGTTGTAACGCAAATCAACCTGTGAAAACAACCTTCGTTACATAATTGGAAATCACTTGTTTTCACGTTGCATTCACGCCTAAATTCGCTGAAAACAACAGTATCATGTTTCAATTAAAAAGCCGTGTTTCTTCCATTACTTTGAATGATAGTGAGCGCGAAGTAATAAACGAGCGAATAGTAGCCTATCAAGAGAAAACAGGCATTGTTTACAGCTCAGTGAAAGAATTGTTTTCAGCCTTGCTTTCAGAAGGACTTTCAACCGAAAGCAAACAAGAACCAACCCCAACACTCGAACCAGTTCCCGAAATCACGGAGAATACAGAAGAAAACAACGTGAATATTGATGAAATCAAAGAAGCGCTTGAACAACAAATTCAGGTTCTTACAGATGAAAACAATACGCTTTCAGAATCAAACAAAACATTGTCACTACAACTTGAAGAAATTCAAAACAACCAAGAAGTAGAGGTAATCGAAGTTAAAAAGCCATTTGAACCAAACGCGACAGATGTTTACTTACAACTGCCAGAACAAAAAGCAAGCATTTTACAAACCATTGCCGACAACCGACACCGAAAAGGATACGACAAAGAATTACTGTCTATTTCAGGAATTGCGGAACGTTTGATTTTCAACCGTGCTACGCTCTACAATTGGGGAGGTGAAATGCATACTGGACTCAAAAAATAGAAATGGATAGTAATAACCGACGTGTAAAGAAAGACGCATTCGACCTCATAATTTATTTGACGATTGCCTTGTTTCTGCAAAATCAAAAACGTAAAAATTCTATGAATTACAACTACGAATTACAAAAACCGAAACTTTTCACCGATGAAGGTCAAAGAAAGTTCTTAAAGGTCAGAGATAACGCCCAAAGATTATTGAATCAATCTGGTTGTTTCACAATGGATAAGGTTGTTGCCTGTGAATTAGGCAACACTTTTGAGGCAATGGCTTGTGTGGATCGTTTGGTTGAACTTGGTGAAATTGTGGAAGTTCCTAGAAATCCAATGATGCCACTACAACATCGTCTTTTTTGTGAAGTAAAGTTATTTAATTGAGGAGGGAGGAAAGAAGGACGGAGAAATTGCAAAATCAGTTGAAAGCGGTTGACCAATGACGAACCGTTCTTTTTAAAAACGAGTGAAAAAATGGAAGAAAAAAAGAAAATTACAGTCGGCGAAATCATTCAAGAGAACGCCCAATTAAAAGCTGACATTTCAACGTGCATTGTGGTCTTTTCGAGCGCATTCAAAGCACTTGGAATTAAAATGGATGACATGGCAGGTTCAAAGGATTTTATGCAAATTCTAGGCAAGGTTTTACCAAGTCTAATGACCAAAATGACAACTGGTGGACTAGATAACGATGCCTTTGCACGGTTAAACGAGTTGACACCAATTATTGAGCGTTACAAAAACTTAGCACCAATAGCAACCAATGAGCACAATTAATGAGTTGATAGAATCGTTTTCCTTTCGTGACGAAATCGCAAAGGCTACCGAAATAAAAGACGAACTTAAAACAGGTATTGAGTCTGTTGGATTGAATAGTTTTGATTTCATGGAAGATAATGAACCAACGCCAACCGACGAACCAATAGAGCCAACCCCCGTTCTTCCAGAAGAAGAGCCATACGATGCCGAACAAAACGCAAGTTCTTTGGTGTATATGCTCACGGCTATTGATAGCGTAGGTTTGTCGTTTGCCGTACAGGGGAAATGTAGAAAGAATGCAGGAGGTAGCAAGGCATTAAAGAAAATGAAAACCGCACTCTCGAAAGAAATTGCGGGACAAGAACTATCCGAATACGATCAAACATTAATTGCCAAGTTCAAAGAATACAAAAGCAATATGCAACTCCTTACTGGAGAAGTTCTTCCTGGACAAGATGAAATTGATCGAATGATCAGGGCGGCTATTCCTTATTGCGAGGAAACAAAACTTAAAATTGGTGCTGGGTTTGCTTTCTGGACTGGTTACGTTGGATCAGTTACTCAACGTCTCACAAAAATATTGACAGCATGACAACAGGCACTATAATATTCACGTTGGCACACCTTGTTTTGTTCTTCTATACTCGCATTAAGTACGTGCGGAAATACAAAAAAGCAACCAAGGAAAAAGCCCACTTTGAAGTTGAAAATATTCAGCTACGTTCGAAACTAGAAACATTCGAATCCATAATCAATGCGTACGAATAGCATCTGTATTTATGTTGGTACACGTGGAGCGGGTAAAACCGTTTTTGTGAAAAACCTAATTGATCTATTTCCACAGCCGAAAACCTTGATTGTAGATATTTTCGACAATCCCGTTTGGCGCAATATGGAAACTCATAACCACCCAGAATGGGTACACCGAGTTATTCCAGTTATTCCAGTTGAAAAATTACCTAAGCAGTTAACAGGGCTTTACCGTGTGTTTTCGAATGATATAGAATTATTGGAACGTGCCATTGATTTACACGTGCGCAATACCTCTCTCATTATTGAAGATTGTACCCGTTGGTTCAATTCTACGCTCACCAAAACCCAAAAGCGATACTTACTCAACAGCAAGCAAACCAATTGTGATCTACATCTGTTTTTTCATACACTTTCGGCTGTACCACCTGATTTGATTAAATATGGAGATTATCTTACCATTTTTAAAACTGGTGAATATTTCTATGATAAGAAAAAATACTGTTTACCCGCTTTTGAAAAAGCATTTAAAAAAGTGGTAGGAAGTTCAGATGATTTTTGCAACGAAACCATAAAATTAAGATGACTCCAGGACCAATCGTGTATACAAAAAAACTACTTGCTCAAAAGTGCGGTTTGTCTCGTAGCGTATTGGGAAAATACCTTAATGTCCACTTCATTGATGAATTGATAGAAGTAGGCTATTCCAAAGAAATGCGCATTTTGACACCCGCCGTTGTGCGTAAGTTCATGGAGTTATACGGCGAACCGTTGAATGAAGTTGATTTTTAACGCTCTTTTACATTTAACTACCTATTTTTTATTTATCATTACCAAAAATATATCTATGAAAAAAGCTATTTACACCCTTTGCGCTATCTTCCTTTTATCCTCTTGTGGTTTCAAACGATACGGAGATTTTACCGTTTTGGCAAACGGAAATGTAGAAAACAATCCCAAAATTGAAAAACTCTCATCACAAACTGAGGCTATTGTAAAAACAAAAATTAATGACCCTTTGGAGTCATGCGTAGATAAAGCTGTAAATTCTGTTGAAGGCGGGGAATATATGAAGAACGCTGTCGTCTATTTTAAAAGGAATGGTCGTAAAATAAAGGTTGTTGGTGATATTTACGGCGTTCGTCCTTCAGTAACAAAATAAAAAAGTAAAAACAAGCTTAAAGCGATCCAAACGGGTCGCTTTTTTTATGCGCTAAAGTATTGTATTGCATAGTTTTAACCGCTATTGTTTGCTAGTTGTTCTTAATGAAAAAACGGTGTTTTGAGTCGGTATATACTTGTCTCTCGAAACCATTTCAAAAATATTAGAAAATGCACAATCCTATCAAAACATTAGCCATTGTAAACATGGTTCTTTTAATCGGGCTTATCGTGTTCATTTTAGTTGCCAAACAACGCACGGAAAGTGGCGAAAAAGTAGGCTACTTCTTAAAAGAAGATGAACCAACAGTTACACCATCTACAACATTAACACCAAACGCATAAAAGATGAAATCTCAACGATTAGCGCAATATGGCGCAAAACTAGACTTAGGTAAGTCACTTTCATACGGAGTTGCAAACTCAGCAAACAATATGATTGACGAGCGCGCGAAAGCGGACAAACTTTCGTGGGAAATTGCCAACAAGACAACAGATACACACTACGTTGTAGTGTCGAGTCTGTACGATAATGCAAAAAACCAAACATTGTTTGACTCGATCTCCGACATGTTGGCAAACGTTGTCCCTGGGGTATCTTCATCCTATGTATGGGCTTTCAAAGATGGTAGTATCGTTGGAACGGCTCCTAACAATTTGGTTATATCTTCCAAAACACCCGGACGTAAAATCAATCAATTCTTGAATTACATTACACAAACCCCAACACGTGTTACCAAAATTCGTTTGAAATCAGTGACAACGGCGGGCGCTCAAGACTTGGGTAATTTGGACAACGAGATTAAAACAATGTTTTTTTCACCGTTTGCTCAACCAGTTGAAAAACCGTTGGCTCTCGGCCCATTGGTTCACACAAACAACAACTTTTCTCCAAACATCTTGGAGATTGACTTTATCGACGAAGCATTCCCAGTGATTTTGTCAAATGAACATTTCCTTGTATTACAAGTAAATGCGGGTACTGTGTTAAACATTACCGCTTTCATTGGCGCGCAAGATAGCCGTGCTCAACGTCACTGGCGTACAATCAAAGATGCTGACGACATCGTACGCGCTGAAAACATCAAATAAGCCATTATTCATTAACAATAAAGCCCTTTCCTTTGCGGGTAAGGGCTTTTTTTTACACTAAAAAAAATGGACGAAGTAACACAAGCAACTCAACCTTCAACCGCTCAAAACGGTAGTATGTGGGGTGGAATAGCACAAGCCGCCGCTGGTATTTTCCAGACAGCAACAACCACACTAAGCCCAAAGGTAAGAGAAAACAACCTAGCCATTGCTGAGGCAAACGCAAGAGCTGCTGAGGCAAATGCACAATCTCAAACAGCACAAGCATTTGACCCTAAATACATCATTATTGGTGTGATTGTGTTGGTATTGATTATTGCATTATTAATGCGAGCAAAATCCAATTGATATGGCAACAATCGATGAGCAAATAAAGGCGAACACAAGCAAAATTGAAGCAAACAATACTAGAATTTCAGTATTGAAAAAAAGTGCGGCTGAATGGCTTTCACAATCACAAGTTTCGTGTTCCTATCGTAAAGGATCAAGTAGACAAAATGATTGTCTCCGCGATAAAGAGTGGAAAAAAGGACAATCGGATTCGGCTTTTTCGGAAGTCAAAGTTTTAGAGGCAATCAACGAAGGACTTCTAAACGATAATACTGCATTGGTACGCCAACGTAATTCCGAATCACAAGCAATAGTGAATTTATCCACGCAAGGCACAACGCCCGCTGTTTTGCAAACAAAAGCAACTGCTGAGGCGGAAGCTGCTCGTTTGGTTGCCTTATCACAAGGCAAGGCAATTGAAACCAAAGCCAATGCGGAAGCATCTACAACCACCGCAGATGGCAAAACAAAAATGATGGTCACAATAGCTATCATCATAGTTGTTTTGGTCATTGCTTCAGTAGTGGTAGTTAAAAAACTCAAAAAATCGAATCAGTAATAAAAACTATTAATATGCCTACAAAGGAGTTAAACGTGTCGCAACTGTCAGATTTGGCAATTGCTACCAAAGAAATTGCAAGTACACCATTGAGAACACCACTTCCATTGACGGAAAGTACCAATGATCCAACCAACGTTGAAACATTGGCGAACGCCAACAATATTTCGCCTGTTCCTGGAACTTTGCGGTCTGATGTATGGTTTCCAGTAACTCTTAATCTGCCTGACAGTGGAGGAACCGCAACCCCAGAAACACCAGCGCCAATGACAGAGGAAGAAAAGCGCAAACGCGCAATTATCATTGCTTCTGTTTTGCTGTTATTGCTTATTGTCCTTGTTGCATTTGTTTCACTTCGTAATAAAGCGTAATCATGGATGTTTCAGTTGATACTACAGTAAACACCGATTCAATTATTTTATTGATTATCGGTATCATGATCGCAGGTGCGTTCATTGTCATGATTTCGCAACTTGCTAAAAAAGCTTCATAATGAAAGGCATAGCTAACTGGTGGGGAGGGCTTACAAGTCAACAGAAGTTAGTTGTTGTACTAATAACTATTGCCTTTATTTGGATTGTTCGCAACTCTATAAAAGGAGCCGTTCGAGGTGCTGAAGGTGCAGTTCAAAATGTTTCTGAAACTGCCGTTTTACAAGCCAACGGAATACAAGCATCCTACACCGATAGTCAATACAAGGCAATGGCTGAAAAGCTGTTTACCGCAATGGATGGTCCTGGTACTTATGATGATGATATTTTTTCCGTGTTTGACAAACTCAACAACGATATTGATTTCATCAAGGTAGATAAAGCATTCGGAGTGCGTGAAGCATCGGACAACCTTTTTGGAATTTTTGCGTCGGAAGATTTACGAGGTTGGCTTAAAGATGACCTTTCCGCAGAACAAATAGTTACACTCAACAAGCGTTTAAAATCCAACGGCGTAAGTAAAAGAATTTAAAATGTTAGTAGCACCAGAGCCAAAAAACATGATACCCGCACTACTCTTTGTAGTGGTGGCAGCTGCTTTATCGGCTTACGCATCTTACTACGTGAATGAACGCTTAAAAGAAAAGAAATGACCGACAGCATTTTACCGATACTTGGCACTCTGGGGACTATTATCGCCGCTTTTTTTTCCTACAAAATAGGCATTAAAACGGCGAATAGTTCCGCTCAGAAAACTGAACTAGAGAACGTAGATAAAGCAATAGCCATTTGGCGCAAAACTGCCGAATTTGCCGAAAAGCAAAATGCAGAAATGAAAGATGTTCTGGAACAAAACAGACAATTATTAGCACAAAACACGCTCTTAGTCAAAAAAATAGAGCGTTTGGAACGAGAAATTGAAAAGTTAAAAAAATCGGTTTGATGGATGGAAAAACGACTAGCAAAAAACGTGGCAATATTAGCCGTAGCAGTTGTGCTATTTGTTTTAATCGTTCAGGAGATTTTCAAAGCAGTGGATTTGAGTATCAAGGATTACCCCAAATTCAAATACACTGGTAAAGACAAAAAAAAACGCTGGATTAAGTATTGTACGCCATTAGCGAAAGCAGTAGGAAAACAATACGGAATTCCATGGGAAGCGATTGTGGTTCATACAGGATTAGAAACGGGTTGGGGAGAAAGTAGCCTACTCCAGAAGTACAACAACTGGGGCGGAATAAAAGACACAGACGGCATTAATTCGACAGTACCACTTTCAACAGTTGAATATTACAACGGTAATAGAACTGAAATAAAAGACGGATTTGAAATTTCTAAAACGCCTTACGACGGACTTGTGTATTACGCGCAATTCTTTCACCGAGTAAAGAGATACGCAACAGCTTTGAAATACCCAAATGATCCGTACAGGTTCATTTCAGAAATTAGAAAAGCAGGTTATGCCACTGATCCAGATTACGTGGCGAAACTGCACAAATTGTTAAACGATAACTTCGCATAAAATGAAAAATTTATCACCGCAAACCAAGCAAATTATAATCTCAGCATTTGTTTTGATTCTAATTATTTGGTTTATAAAACGTCAGCTTGCCAATACTGAGCAAACGGACATTGAGACAAAATCGGATAACGAAGGTGCACCAAAACCGTCAACATCAATAGCATCTAGTAAGCCATCATGGCAAAAAAAATACGATGCTTTGCCGTCTGTTGGTGACGATGGGTTATTAAAAAGAGGAGTAAAGGCACAAGAAGTCTGGAAATTACAATACCTCTACAATGAGAACATTGCCAAAAAAGAAGGTAAGAGCAAAATTGCAGTTGATGGAGTGTTTGGTTCTGGAACTGAGGCAGCAGTAAAATACGTTTACGAAGGCAAATACTCACAAGTACGCTTGGGTTATTTCCGAAAGTTTGTAATTAAGACAAAAGCGCAACGTGTAGCCGCTTTAAATCCTAGTTACGGATTAACGAGTTCCGCATTAGAAAACACCACAACCAATCCATCATTAAGCACCTATGTTAATCAATCAGTATACAATAATCCATACTTATAATCATGGCAAAAAGTAAAGCACCAAAAACAGCGAAAAAACTGTGTTCATCAGTAATTAAACGCGAAGGAGTTAAGCAAAACGGCACGCTCAAAAAAGGATATAGGTACGCAAAAGGCGGACGAGTAATAAAGGCTAAAACTAAGTAATCATGGCATTTCCAAAATTTTTAGGCGAAGACCCGAAGTTTGCATTAGCGATGATTATCATCTTAATCCTGTTTTCGATCCCAGTAATTTTGATGATCAACTGGACAAATAATTTACAATAACAGCAAAAAAAGTAACCATGGCAAAAATAAAAGCACCAACAGCAAAACAAACAGCTGCACGAAAAAAGTTTAGCATTAACGCAAAAAAAGCGGCTAGAATGGTCAAATCAGGTGAGGCTAAAGACCTCAAATCAGCTTGGAAAAAAATCAAGTAGTATGAATGCTAAACCATTAATTTTTATAGTTGGTATTGTTCTATTAGCGGCAATAGGTTGGCACATCTATCTAAAGGGGCAAACCGTTGGGCGTGATAACCCAATGCTCACAGATGGTAAAGCTACACCAACTCTTGATTCAATCATGGCAAAAGGCTACGATATGGAGGAGGCACAACAAATATTGGCATCCATTCAAGCGGGTAAGACGGTAAATTACTAAAATGACTATGAGAGATCTCATAAGTTCAGCGACAACCAAGCAACTTGTAATAGTAGCTTTTATCATTGCGCTGCTCTTTGTGGCGTGGCAAAACCGATATTTAATTCAAGCCAAAATTGAACAATAGCAGAAATATCATTGTATTAACCGTAGCAACAATACTCTTTGTAATTGTGCTACGGTTTGTTATTCGTAGAACTATGAAATTATCAGACTTATCGGTTTCCTATGCCGTTTCTCAAATAGGAATTACGGAAATCCCACTTGGTTCAAACAAAGGTAAAGACGTTGAAAAATACCTTAAATCAGTTGGTTTGGGCGGTGGTTATCCATGGTGCATGGCATTTGTTTACTGGTGTGTAAACGAAGCAAGCAAGGAGCAAGGAAAGAAAAACCCACTAGCTAAAACGGGCGGTGTACTTTCACAATTAAACAAATCCATTGCCAGATCAAACAAAACCCCCGAGGTTGGTTCAATCTTCATTATGGATTTTGGTAATGGAGCTGGTCACACTGGATTTGTTGAACGAATTGAAGGTAACTACGTTCATACAATTGAAGGTAATACCAACGGATCAGGTAGCCGTGTTGGGGGCGTTGTAATGCGTCAAAAAAGAGCGATTTCTAAAATTCGTGCATTCATTCACCTAAATTAATATCATGCAATTAATTAAAATAGCAAATCGGTTGGTTCTTGTTAAAGATGGGCGCCGTTACTGCGTACCATTTGGTTATGCTTACGAAAACAATCTTGTAAAATTATGGTCATTAGACGATACTACTATTTGCTTTGAATCAATCTTGGGTAATGTCCTGAATGAAGCAGAAAACCCCTTTGCAGGGGTCGACGAATTGGAAATCTTCTTAGTACCATTATTGGGTTTTAATACAGCCACGGGAGGAAGCGTGGCTAATTATTCCACTGTTGAACAGCTTACAGGTCAAAAATGGTTAGATGGATCAGACATTTATCAAAAGACAATCGAATCGTTGGTTGATACTGGCGATACGGTAGTTATTGAATTGGATGCTCTACAGATAGTTAATCTTGAAGGTAGTTATTTTAACGCATCCAATAACCAGTTCTCTTTCGACACTACAACAGTATGGTGGGTTTTTTATCCCTCAAGTACTGAATTGCTCGTCAATAATAATTTGGGTTTTCCTGTAGATACTGTTTTTACTGTCAAATACATCAAACCGTAGTAGCATTATTTCATCGATCACATACAAAAATGGCTGTGATATATCACAGCCATTTTGTATGTGATCGATTATAGTTAAAACTGATTAAGGGTCCTAATAGCCATTTTTGTATAGGCTTCAGTATCGTCAAATAAAACTATGTTGGTCCATACAGTATTATTTGACTGTATGGACCAACAATTATAAACTACTCCTTTTCTCAAACTCATTCATGATCCGTTCGTTTGATTGCCCCAAGTAATAAACTTCTGTAGTTTTGATATTCTTGTGTCCTAGCATCCGTGACACACTTTCTCTACTCCACCCGTCCGCATCTCTTAGAGTGGCAAAAGTTTTGCGTCCTGTATGAGTTGTTAACCGCTTATTGATTCCTAAAACGCCCGCAATTTCCTTTAAAACACGGTTGTAAACAGCGTTGCAGTAAACGGGGAACTGATTCCCATATTTAGCCAACAACGCACAGCCTAGTTCATCCAGTGGCACAAAAAAAGTCTGTTCGTTTTTATTCCGGACACCTTGTAATACTTTTCCAGATGGTGACTCTTTTACTGTAAATTCTGACCACAAATCACAATAGCTTAATCCAGTAGCAATTTGGAACAAATACAAATCTTTGCAGTTGCGAAGCATCGGAGATTGAAACTCGTATTCAATCAATTTGATTACTTCATCCGTAGTAAGGAAAACAGGTGGTTGTATTTTGTCCTTTTCTCCTTGGAATGGAAGCAAAGCAAACGTTTTGAGTTCGCCACGGTTCACCGCCCATTGTAAGGCTTGTTTGAAGAATAAAATATTTCGGTTCGCTGTATCGACGTTTTTTGTTTTGGCTCGATCCTGGAACCATGTTATAAACTTGTGTGCGCTCAGGACATCAAAATTAGATGGAACAAATTTTGAACCAGTTTCTTTTTCGAATTCTTTCAGGTTATTGTACTTGATCCAATGGTTGCGAATGGTGTTTGGTACGACCTTTTTTACTGAACAAATAAAATCCGAGATTACTATCAACAGCGGAATTTCCTTTACAACGGTTCTATTTTTCGAACTTAATTCAATCAATTGTTTTGCTGTTAGCGTGTCCTGGTCTAACATGAAAGCGGTTGTTTTTATCTTGTACCGAATGGAATCCATCAACGCATTGATAAATTGTGTTTCCTTTTTATTCTTGGAATGGTAGAATTGTTTCTTTTGATCCCAATTTTCACGGGATATTTTTTCCTTAGTCGAAAACTCCGAGCTGTCATAGTTAATTGTTACACGGCAGTACAACACGTTGGTTTTTGCAAGGTCATTGTTCGACCGCAAAAAAAAGTGAATTTGAGGCATTTGAAATAGCATGAGTGAGAGTTGATTTAGACTATAATAACTCTCACGATTAAGAAATAGTACAATAATGAAAAAAGCCCCTAAAACAGGGGCTTTCAAGCTTACTTACTCGTATGCTATTGTATTTGTGACCCCGACAGGATTCTAACCTGTAACCGCTGGAGCCGAAATCCAGTGCGCTATACAGTTGCGCCACGGAGCCTTTTTTGGCAAGTGGTGCAAAATCCTTTTTGAAGTTGCGCCATTGTGCCTTTTCTAAATCGACATCGCCAATTCAGAAGCCAAAAATAGCCGTACTTTGCATAGAATGCAAGTTTCTAAGATAAATAAGCCCAGATTTCATGTAAATTTGGTGTTCTTTCGGTGCTTTTTAAATATTTTGACTGCTTCGACGTTACTGCATTAAACTAATTGAACATGCGTATTTTATTTGCCCTTTCCTCTTTTCTCTGTTTGACAATTGGTCTCAATGCCCAAATAGGCATGGGACAATGGCGTATGCATGTGCCAGCTTCTGAAGCAATTGATTTAGCTGTTGGAAATGGATATGTTATGGCTGCTTTAACGAGTGGTGTGCTCGAATACGATATTGCCGCTTCTGAAAACCGCATTTTAAATAACCTCAACGCTCTTTCGGATATCCGGGTATCTTGCATTTCTTACGAACCACAATCAAAATCATTTTTTGTTGGCTATGAGAATGGAAACCTGGATCAAATTACTCCAGATGGCGTAATCAATATTCCCGCAATAAAATTGTCTGAGATTACTGGAAATAAACGGGTCAATAAAATCATCGTGAAGAATGGTTTGGCGTACGCTGCAACTGGTTTTGCCATTGTCATTCTCGATCCGATCAAAAATGAAGTAAAGGATACTTACTATCCGCCAAACAGTGCAGAGGGAATCAATGATGTAGCTTTTTTAAACGATTCCATTTATGCATTATCAGACACTAAATTGTGTAGAGGTAAGATCACCAACGCCTTTTTATCTGATCCTTTGCAGTGGACAACGGATCTGCGACCACCAGTGCCGGTTGCTGCGCGTTACAGCGAATTGGCGGTTCAACAAAATGAACTCCACATTTCTTATATCATGAATACGGTGGGCGATTCTATTTTCAAACTCACCAATAGCGGATTGGAAATGGTCATTGGAACACAATTTTCAAATATGGACATCAAACGTTTTCATGTTGAAAATGATGTCTTCTATACGTATTACACCAATGCAATGATTGCCTTTAATGATGATCTTTCCGTGAATTTTGGTGTCGAATATTATGGAACAAAGGCGGCTTTTCCAGGGAAGGTGCTAACGGATAACGGAACGATATGGGTTGCTGATCAAAACTGTGGATTGGTGCGCTATCAAAGTCCTATTAGTTATACGTTTATTCAGCAAGAAGGACCACCCAAAACACGCTTCTTTTCTGTGAATGGGGCAAAAGGAAAAATGATTGTAACCAGTGGTAGAATTGATCGGGTTGTTCAGTCTTACTTCGCTCCAGCAGCTTATGCTTTTGAAGATGAATCGTGGAAGTTATTCGATAATACCAACCAAACAATCTGGCCAAGTTATCAATTATGGGACATGGGTGTTGCAGCAGTCAATTCGAAAGATCTGAACGAAATTGCAATCGGCGGCTATTGTAAAGATGCGTTAAGCATTATAAATGACGGTTCACAAGTGAGTACAGTCTATACAACTGCTAATTCTCCACTCGATGTTACATCTGTTGGAAACGGAAATGTGTGTTTATCAGGTCTCGAATACGATCCGGACGGAAATTTGTGGATGGTCAACTGTTATACCAACGAACCGCTTAAAGTGCGATTGGCAGATGGAACGTGGCAACAATTTGATACTGGAACGGATTCTAAAAATGTATTTACAGGCAAACTTGCCATCGATTACAACGGAAACAAATGGTTTGGAATCTACGGAAAAGGAATGGTGGGTTTTAACGACAATGAAACGCCTTCCAACACCGCTGATGATACCTATAAAATTCTGGAAACGGGCGAAGGAGTTGGAAATCTTCCATCTGAAAATGTTACCGCCATTGCAGTAGATCTCGACAATGAAATCTGGATTGGTACCGACAATGGTTTTGCTGTTTTATACAATAGCGATGGCATTTTTTCAGGGTCAGGAACGTATGATGCTTCTAGAATCTTAATCACCTATGAAGGGAATGTCGAAAATTTATTGGGAAGCACCCCCATTACTGACATTGAAATTGATGGTGGAAACCGCAAATGGATTGCTACAGCGAGTACGGGAATCTTTTTACTTTCTGCTGATGGTCAAGAAGTACTTGCACAATACACCCAAGATAATAGTCCGTTGATTTCGGATAATATTATGGACATGGAATTCAATCACATTACGGGTGAATTATTCATCATTACAGATCAAGGTTTGGTTTCTTTCCGCACCGATGCAAGTCAAGATGATGAAACGTACGCCACTACAACCGTGTTTCCAAATCCTGTAAAACCAGATTATTTTGGACCTATCACGATTCAAGGAATTCGGTATGATTCAGATGTGAAAATAACGGATGTTGCTGGAAATTTGGTTTACAAAACCACTTCCAATGGTGGAACGGCAACTTGGAATGGTAAAACATTAACTGGCGAAGATGTTGCTTCTGGTGTTTACCTCATCTGGACGGCTACGAATACTGGGAAAAGCAAAAAAGTTGGAAAAGTGGCCGTGATTCGTTAATCATGAAATTAGTCGAACAGGGAATTCTCATTCACAAAGCTTCCTATTCAGAAACCAGTTTATTAGTAACCATTCTGTGTAAAAAACTAGGGTTAGTAACCTTTCTGTTCCAAGGTGGCAAAAAAAAACATGGGAATGTACTGTTTACTTTCGCGCTGATTGAATTCACTTACTACAAACGCAATGACAGCTCGCTCGGGAAAATAAGTGAGTTGAACTTAACCAATGTGAGCAAATCCATTCCATTTGATCCAGTGAAATCCAGTATTGTGTTTTTTATGGCTGAATTGGTGCAACAAGTGATTCATTCAGGCAATGCCGAAAACCAACTGTATCAATTACTGAAAGAAGAAATAGAATGGTTGGATGTTTCCGATGAATTGACCAATTATCCCTTGTGGTTTTTATCCATTTTTTGTCGTGAATGTGGATTAGCTCCCTCCTGTGATGTCAAAGAACCAACTGTTTTGGACTTATTGGGCGGAAAATTGTCTACCATTCGACCGAATCATGTTCAATACCTAGAAGGAAATTGGATTCATTGGTTTGAAAACATGTTGCAAGAAGATAAAATTGCATTCCTTTCTCTTGGTATTCCAAAACAAGATCGTTTTTTGTGTTTTGATGCTTGGATGAAGTATTACGCGGTTCATATTCAAGGTATGCGACCGTTTAAATCAATAGAAATCATCAGAGAGGTTCTGGCATAGGGTAAAAGTGAAGTATTTGGAATCACAATTATCCGATTAAAAACCACAATCTCTAATACCTTGCTTAATTGACCTTACTTTTCTAACCTGCGCTGACGCTTGGACTTCGAATTGTAACCAATTCTCTTTCCGCAAATGAAGAAAAAGCACTGCTTTTGATTAAAAGCAAAGAAAACTCGACGCTGTTTGTCCGTCAATGCGCTCCATTTGTGTAATTGCGACCGTTTCGGCGATCTCGCCGCGGCGAGCTTCCTCATCCTTCACAAGCAGTGCTTGCTCTTCCGCATTCCACTGCATTTCACTTTTTCCGTTCAAAAGGCGTCATCCTTCTAAACCAAATCTCGTAAAACCAAAAAGGAAGCCCACAAGTTGAAATTCACACCCATTCCTAGTAATAAAGGTTTTCGTACTAATAACAAAATAGTTTGTCGACAACAATAATTTGGAATTGAAGAATTTATAGATAATCGGGAATCAAATTTCACCTCCAAACTTTCCTAAAAAACGTTAACCTCTGTTGCCTTTTCTTACATTTCGCTACATTCGTCACAGTTCAGATTATGATAAAAATTCGTATTAACCTCGTCATTACAGCAGTTTGGATAGCAATGCTCGCGTTATTGCTCATTCAGATCTATCAGACCGTGCAATTGTATGATCGAAAATCGGACGATTTTAAGAGTAAAGCCAATACCGTTATCGAACGCATTTCTTTGCGTCATGAAAAAGCGGAAGATATGCGTCGCTATTTGGCGTTAATGAACAAAGATTTTACGGGCCAATACCAAGATGTTTTGCGGGAAGAATTCCAAAACCTCTTCGAAGTCAAAGAATCGATTTCTATTCGTGATACCGTTTTACTGATCAAAGGTGAGTTGCAAAATTACTTGGTGGTTACAGGAACGGCTTATGATTCGATCACAGGATTAACAGCTCGACAAGAAGTTCTGGCAAGAGATGTACGCCAAGTACGGCAATTATTTGATCAGGAAGAAAATAATTTGTTCGATCAAGATTCGATCAAAGCAGCGTATCACTTGGATCAGCGCGTGATGCACAAGATTGTCAAAAAAGCGAAGTACATCAATGAAATGATGGTGGAAACCTTCCGTGATAATATTTACATGGAACCTTCCAAACGGATCAATCCCGTGTTTTTAGATTCCATTATTAAAGGCGAATTGGCGGCTGATAACCTTCCACTCGATTATAAATTTGTGATCATAGAGGAAAATAATCAACCCGTAACCTTTGTGCAGAAAGTCAACAATTATGTTCCAAATCTAGATACCAATAAGACGACAAGCGTTGTGCTTTTCCCCAACAATATTTTGGAAGACAAATTGGTGTTGCACATTTCTTTCCCGAATAAACGCTCATTCGTCTTAAAAGCAATGGGAAGTCCACTTGTTATCAGCATGGCATTGGTTGTCTTGATTATTATTGCGATTACCTACATGTTCCGAACCATTTTGACGCAGAAAAAACTGTCTGAGATCAAGAATGATTTCATTTCAAACATGACGCACGAATTTAAAACCCCCATTTCAACCATTTCATTGGCCTGTGAAGCAATGTCAGACGTTAGCATGATGGGCGGAAATACGGAACCAGCTGCACCATTCGTAAAAATGATCAGTGAGGAAAACAAACGTTTGGGTAATTTGGTGGAAGCCATTCTGCAAAGTGCGGTGATTGACCGTGGTGAATTGCGGATTCAAAATGAACAAGTACCGTTGGTTGAAATTATACGAGAAGTGGCAAAAACTGCATCCTTCCGAATTGCAGGAAGTGACGGAGAATTGGTGTTAGATTTACCAAAAGAAGAAGTCTACATTACTGCCGATCGTATGCACCTGACCAATATGATTTCTAACCTTATTGATAACGCAATTAAGTACAGTCACAACAAAATACATGTCACCGTTAAATTAGAAGTCAAACCGGATAAACTTGTTTTTTCTGTAACGGATAAAGGAATTGGCATTAAACGGGAACACATTCAAAAAATATTTGATAAATTGTACCGAGTTCCGACGGGTAATGTGCACAACGTAAAAGGATTTGGATTAGGATTGAGTTACGTCAGTGCTTTGGTTACTTTATTCGGTTGGAATATTCAAGTAACAAGTCAATTTGGTGAAGGTTCGGTATTTACAGTTAACATTAAAAAGTAGTCATGAGTAAGCAAAAATCAATTTTATTAGCCGAAGACGATGAAAATCTCGGACAATTATTGCAAACATTCCTGAAAACCAAAGGATTTCATGTGGAATTGGCAAGAAATGGAAAACAGGCGTATGAGCGATTTGCAGACGGTCATTTTGACTTCTGTATTTTTGATGTTATGATGCCTGAAATGGATGGTTTCACCTTGGCTAAAGAAGTACGTCAAATTGATCCAAAAACGCCCATTTTATTCCTGACGGCCAAATCCATGAAGGAAGATAAATTGGCAGGATTCAATATGGGTGCCGACGACTACATGACCAAACCTTTTTCAATGGAAGAATTGGTGGCACGTATTCAAGCTATCTTGCGCCGTGTTGGCGGTGAAGAAAAAGAGGAAGATGAAGTTCAAATGATTGGAAACATCAAATACGAACCCGTTTCTCGCATTTTGCATTTGAAAGAAGAAAACAAAAAATTAACGACCAAAGAAGGACAATTGCTCAACTTGCTTTGTAAAACCAGAACCGAAGTGTTAGATCGTCAAGCTGCTTTACGTGCAATTTGGGGTGATGATAATTACTTCAATGGTCGATCAATGGATGTGTACATTGCGAAATTGCGTAAACTCTTAAAAGAAGATGAACGCATTGAAATTCTCAATATCCACGGGAAAGGGTTTAAATTGATCATTCACGAATAACGTTTTTAAACGACTGGAAAAGGTGTGGTGATGATCTACACCTTTTTGGTTTTAAGCCTAGTTGGATGCTCTTTTTTATTGAATGCAGGATCTAATTTGGTTTATATTCCAAAAATAAACGAGTCTGGTATTGTTTTTGAATGCACCAAAGTCGTTAATTTTGCAACAAACAGGAATTATGAAATATTGGATTGCTTGTATTGGTCTTTTACTTGGATTGAATTCATGTGTAGATATCTTTGATGAAATCATTGTACACACCAATGGCAGTGGAACATATAAATACACCGTTAATCTAAGCGCAAGCAAAGTTAAAATCAATTCCGTGTTGGCGCTAGACAGTATTGATGGCCGCCGTGTTCCAAGTTTGGATGAAATCAAGAGTAAAATCAAACTCTACAGCAGTAAACTTGAAGAAAAAGAAGGAATCAGCAATGTAATCGTAGACGCTAATTACGATGATTTTGTATTCAAATTTAGTTGCGATTTCACTTCAGTTGCAGTCCTTCAATCGGCAATTCGTGAAATTATCAGAGAAGAAAGCAGGGATAAAAACGATCCACTTTTAAACGAAACGTGGCTTTCTTGGGATGGAAAACAATTTGTGCGTTCCATTCCAAATTTTGAAAGCCCAATGAATCGCCTAAAAGCCGAAGACCAAGAATCACTTAAAAGTGGAAAGTACATTGCCGTTACGCGTTTTGATAAACCCATTTTAAAATGCGACAATGCGAATGCTCAGATCTCACCCACCAAGACAGCTGTTATGGTGAAATCAAGCATCTTCTCGGTTGCTCAGAATCCAACGATGTTGAAAAACAGTATTACAATCGAAAACTAAGCTAATTCGAAAGTCAAGGGATTTACGAAAATAATCAGGTTCATGTAATCATCCTTCATCGAACGGGATATTGCGATCTTCCATCCCCAGACCCAATATTGCGATCTTCCGTTATCGAACGGGATATTACGATCTTCCTTCATCGAACGGGAAATTGCAATCTTCCGTTATTGAACCCACATTAATACATTTCGTATAAATCACTCATCTTGTTGGCCAAATCGTAATCCAATTCAGTCACTCGTTGTTGGTCATGCGTTAGTAAACACACTTCTAAATACGTTGCTTTTCGAACGACCAAATTTGGATGGTGATTCATCGCATCTGCAACTGGACCCAATTCAGCCAAATATTCCGTAAGCTTTGTAAAGCTAGCGAATGACAAACAGCGAAACAATCCGCGATCCGTTAATTTCCAATGAGGCAGGTCCATTTTTCTTGTAATTGTTGAATTGATTGAAATAATACCTCAAAACTTTCGATGCAGCTGTAATGTTCCTGAACAACGTCTGTTCTAAAAGGTTCTTGTAACACTTCTTCTAATTGAAATGCGCGGTGCTCTACTTCAGTTGATATCGCTCGATTTGTTTCACCAAATGAAGAAATAATTCCAGCACCGTAAATGAGTGGTTGTTCTCCTTTCAACATACCAAATTCGATCGTAAACCAGTACAAACGTTGGAGCGCGAGTAATTGTTCCGTATTGTGTTGAACTTGACAGCCTAACTCACCGAATGTTTGCATAAAATCAGAAAAAACGGGATTGGATAACAAGGGAATGTGTCCGAACGTATCGTGAAACATATCTGGTTCTTCCAAATAATCCAATTGATCCATCCGTCGTAACCACGTAGAAGAAGAAAAACGTTTTTCAGCCAGTAAGCGGAAAAATTCGTCAACAGGAATTAAACCTGGTACTACCTCTATTTTCCAACCCGTTGAAGAAGCAAACCATTCATCCACTTCTTGAAAGTTTGGTACTGCATGAGCTTGCATAACAGGCTTCATTGCTAAAAGCGCATTCATGTATTCGGAACTAACCTTCTCCTTCAAATTGGCTTCTTGGCGTTCAAATAAGGTTTGCCATACTAATTGATCTTGTGCTGTGTAAGCACTCATTTGTTGTTTCATAATTGATATAAAATAAAAAACCCGGCCTGACTAAGTCGGACCGGGAATGATTTCCTGTATTATGGAGCACACACAACCTATCCGATTCCGAGGAGCGGATAATAATAATATGAGCTATTTTGTCTGTTTTTAAACATTAACTGCAAAAATAAGGATTATTTTAAAACAACTATCAACAACTTAACTTTTGAGTTAAGTTTAGTATGAGGTGCTGAGACACTACTTCTACTATTTTATAACAAAAAATTTTGACTTTGCATTTCACCTCTACGAGGCGTTGGTTGTAGGGTGTTTAATTGGTTAAATCATTTTGTCCCGCTGGGCAATGAATTTAAGTTTAGGAAATCTATGTTCACTATTTCACGCTATTAGAACCTATATTCTAATAAAGTAGTTGGTTTACTTTAGAATTGCACTTATTTATGACGAAAAACCACTATTTCCTTTGTGTTCTTTGTGTCCTCGTGGTGATTAATTGACCACAAAGAGACGAGGAACACAAGGTTTTAACTTCGAAATAAAACTTCAATTAACTTTTTTTCTTCAATCAAATGTTTGCTCTATTCTGTAACCACCAAAACAAATTCAATACGAACATTTTGATCAAAAAAACAGAACACGAGGTAAAAGACGCAATTTTAACACAAGTTATCAACCAAACTCCTGTTGATAGCTTTAAATTCGACTGTAGTTCAAAAATTGGTTTTACATTCGTAATTGCGAATTAACAACATCATTATGAAGTCCTTTCTAACGGCACTTTTTCTTGCCTATTTTACATTCGGTTTTTCACAGCAATCGGAAGACATTATTCCAAAAGATGCCGTCACTGTGTTTAGCTTGAACAACATCTCTATCCTGCAAAAGGTTTCAATGGATGAATTGGTGTCGTATGACTTCATGGCGGAACTACAATCTGAATTATTTGATGGTTCAACCAATGGCAAAACATTGAAAGACTCGGGCATTGATTTTAACCAGAAAATGAACATCTTTTATGGGAAAAACCCCGAATTTGAAATCTCCGGATTTACATTTGGAATCTCTAATAAGGATCTACTTTTTAGTGTTTTTGATGATTTCGACCGCGTTGAAGGTGTGATTCCAGGTGTTGAATATTACAACAATTACTTCAATCATTTAATGATCAAAGGCAATATCGGATTATTGATTCGAGTGGATACCGATCAAGAAAAATTGTCAGAAATGACCGATTCCATTTGGTATGCACGTGGTTATGAAATGCCTTGGAATAATTATTACGATGGTTATTACAACGACGAAGAGATCATTGAAGGTGGAGATATGGATCAAAATGATGGTTTTGACGATGACATTGAAGAAATGGAAATCGAAGGTGTTGATGGTGATGAAATTGAAGAAGTAATCATCGATGATCCAGATATGGGCACACCCGAAGCAGATGCGAATGATTTGACAAAAAATTATTACGAATTGCGTGACAGCCTAGAGTCTGAACTTTCACGTATGCGTCTGTTCCAAATTACAGATGAATTATTTACACAAAACATCAACTTAAAACAATCTGATAAGAATTTTGCGCGTCAGCTTACCCATCAATCAGACGGAATTTTTTACCTCGATAATTCACGCAATTTCCGCAATACCAATAACATGGGTTCTATGCAATCACTCTTTCCTGAGTTGTACCAAGATATGGAAGAATTGTACACAGGTAACGTCATGTTAGGCGACATTATGCTGAACGAAACAAGTATTGACCTCAAGGTTGAAGCCAATTACGGAGAAGCATTGGGTTCCATTTACCAAGAATTGAACAACTCGAAATTCGATAAAGCAATCTTAAAATACATTCCGAAAGGAAACTCTGGTTTTTTCACGTATAACATTGATTTAAAATCAGGGTATAATCGTGCTTATGATATCATTATCCCGATTTTACAAGAAGAAAAAAGTCCACGCGTATTGCAAAATGTGCTTGTTGCTGAATTAATGAACGAATTTATCAATACGGACGCTGTTTTCAACACTTACAAAGGAAGCATGTTTGGTACATTCAATGGTGTGAAACGTGTGAAAACGACACGTATTGAGTTCTTTTATGACGAACAAACCTTCGAATATGGCGAACGTGAAGTAGAAGGTGAAGAAGACATGCCGATCTTCACACTTGGTTTTTCAACTGCTCGTGCTGATATTCCGAATAAAATTCTTAGCCACATGGCGCGTTTGACATCTCAATTCAAAAACATGGGGAACTATTGGGTTGTTGAAGATGCAGTATTGAATTCGCTTCCGTTATACATTATCAACAAAAATGGACTCTTCATTTTTACGAATGACGAGGATTTGGCAAAAAATCATTCCAACGGATATGGTAGTGGTGCCTTGTCAAACAAAGCAGCGAAAAAAGCGAAAAAAAGTGGTTCGATGTATGGTTTCCTTAATTGGGGTGAAGTATTGGATCGTTTGCCAAAAGAAATGTTCTCTTCCGAACAAAATGAACTCATGGAATCTATGCGTGGAAAAACAGGTTTACTAGAACTTACTTCCTCTAAAACGAGTCGCCAAAAAACCACTTATGAGGTTACCTATAAATTTGAAGGGAGCTACGAAAACTCTGGTAAATACCTATTAGACTTAGTTAACTCAGCTTATTTGCTTTCTAAATAATGAAAACAGATGGTATTGGTAATAAGATTTTTCTAATCGCACTACTGTGTGCTGCATTAGGCTTGTTTTTATTTATTCGCCCGCGTTTATTTGCCCCAACTCCTCCTCCCACATTAATGGATCGCTTACCAGAAAGTGAAATTCTTGGTCGATTCTATTTACTGGATGTTGCTCGGGAAACAAGCGCTATGCTATTTTACCATAAAGTACCGTTTCGTGATTTAATGTCGCATGAGTTTTTACTCAGTCAATGCAAGGCTTTTGGGCTGGATGTACAAAAACCAGGGTACTTTTTTTCGGATAGAGAAGGTGAATGGGGAACGTATGTGCATGTGTCGGATAGTTCGCGGATACCAAGTGGATTATTGCGCTTAAAACAGTTTGTTGATTCACGGGACACCATTGTTTTACAACACAAATTGCGTTTTCTTCCCAAACAAAACATCTACATCTATTATGATCGATCTTATTTGTTTCTGTATCATGGAACTAAAATAAAATCCCGACTCTCCCGCACTGTGAATGCCAAAGAAGGAGAAATTGGAATCAATTGGAAAAAATTCAATGCATTAAAAACCTTTAAAGACGAGAAACTCGTTGTTTTCAGTAACTCGAAAAAATTACAAAAATATGGAATCGACTATGGTTTATTTGCCCATGACAGCGATTCAATTTCCTTCAAACTCAAAAGTTACATCAAAGCCAATCAGGATATAAAAATTAAACTCAAGGAAAACGGTCCTCGATTCACACAATCGAAGTCAACAACTAAAATGCTGAATATGCACTTAGATGTTTCCGAGTTTAAAGCAGATAAACAACATCCGCTCTACAAATGGATTGCTGAAATGGCCCAAAAAGTCGGTTTCCCAACTGACGGATTTTTTGAAGCATGGGACGGTGATCTTAGTTTTCAACAAGGTGGAACACAACTCATTGAAGAGGAAGTAATTGAAACCGGTTACAATGAAGAATTTGAAATGACCGAGATTCGATCCACTCGTTTGGTTCCAATTGAAGGCTTTGCAATGATGGTATCCATGAATGAACATTCAAAATCATTTGTGAGTAGTTTATTTGCCAAAGGAATTGTTACAAAACAAGGGAATCGTTACCGTTTCTTATTTTCGCCCCCATTAAAACTAAACATCAAACCGGGCTATATCAGCACGTATTCTTCTGATGCATCACCCAAATTAACAACGGGTAGCAATTTTAATGGTCTTTGGAATTACCGCGGAACAACTGTTGCATTTCAAATTGATTCCTTAACGAACCGAGAGGTATTTGGAACCATTGAATTTCCTGTAAACCGATTGATTCGAAGAAGTAAGTTTTTTTAAAGAAACCTTTTGAGTAAAAAATAAAGACACCCCAACTGAAGTGCCTCTAAATCTGGCGTTATTTACTTATGCTACGAAATTAGCCAACCTAACTCTATCGAATAAATGGGAACTTACATCATTGACAATTGCTTAAAACAAAGTTCAATATACTGTGATCTGAACCACGTTAAGTGAACTGAAATTAAGGTTAATTAAGGTTAAGCATTCGCAGAGGGTATGTGTTTATGGTTTAGATTTACAGCATGAGGAAGAAGTACACTAAACGATTATGGATTCCCAGTTCAATGATTTTAAGTGCTGTTTTGTTGAGCCTTTTTGTTATCCAATGGCTTAGTTTACAGTATGCATCAACTGAAAAGGAGTTGAACAAAGATGTACGTGTTGATTTAAAAAAAACAAGCGATCAACTCCTCGATTCCATGATGTTAAACCTCATTTCGAGGACCATTATAAAAGAATACCATTCCATCGATACCCTTCAGCTCAATGAAAACCCGACCAATCTACGCATTAGCAAAACAGACTCTGTAGTTGAAGAAACGGAAGTCCACGTAAATATTGACACTAAAATTGCGGAGCAAAAACGCATTGGGTTCCGAAAGGAAATTCGAAAGATAAACCCCGAAAATGGACAAACAACCATTGTTCAAGAAGAATATTCTGGTCCACAAGATGATCGCGCTGTCGACAATCTTTTTGCAAAAGGATTAGGAGTGTATGCTAGAAAACTAGCTCGTCAAGATGGTGTAAATGATGTCGTTACCATTACAAATGCTGTGTTGGATACCACATTGTGTAAAAACATCATGAATCGCAATTGGCAACAAAATGGATTGGAATACGCACTCGTTTTTCAACCTGTAAACAGTAAAACAACTGCGATTCAATCTAAAAGTAAGTCCATTATTTATTCTGAAGATCCGCTTTTTCAACACCGAATAGGCATTAAATTGA
>JAYSRF010000130.1:0-33979 GCA_043721195.1 Fluviicola sp.
CAGTGGGAATACATAAATACCAATGAGCATGATGATCATTAACTGTGTCATGGCAACAAACAAATACACCATCATTTTACTGAACAAAATCAATGAAAATCCAGTAGGCATTGTTCTTAATCGAACGAAACTTCCATTCAATCGTTCTTTCACAATGTTCCCGCCAAGTGAAACGACCATAAAAAACATGGCGAATATAGACCAGGCTGGCACATTATGCTGTGTTGCATTTGGGATTAGGTTGTTGTTCGATCCCGAAGCTGGTTTTTCTACAATAGCAATCCGTTCATTGGCTAATTTATTTTTAATTGGTGCAGGAACACGGTCATACCCCATTTCATTGTAGAGGTTTTCCATGACAAGCCCATTTTCAAGTGATCCCAAATAGGCATAGATACTACTACTAATAGAAAACCGATAATTTTCTTGTAAAACAGGATCGTAATAGAGTGTAAGCGGATCCAGCTTATAAACAGCTTCATCGTTTAGACTATCTTTTACTCCAAATTCTGTTAACATTAAATCGGTTACTTGTGAAGCCTTTCGCATCAATTGTTTACTGAAATTAGCGGGTATATGGATTGCCAATAAACGATTTTCATCCAATAACTGTCGCTGCATTTCTTCTGGGGTTTGATTCTCAGTAACGGTTAATTTAAACGACCCGGAATTTTGCAATAACTGAATCAATGAATCGCCTCGATCTCCAAGATCATCATTTACAATCAGCACACGCACTTGATTTTCAGAAACCATTCGAAAGGAACTGTCTTGTACTAAAGTAATAATGAACACAAGCATGATAGGCATCAAGTACATGAGTAGAAGTCCTGCTCTGTCGTTGAGTACAATTAGACTCTCTTTTTTTATAGAAGCTAGTAATTTCTGCATTAATCCCTGTATTCTGAGCCGGTTAGCTTGATGAAAAAATCTTCTAAATCAGCTACATGATGTTCGCTTTGCAAGTGTTCCATCGTGTCTAAAGCGATTAATTGTCCATGATCCATGAGTAAAATACGATCGCAAAATTCTTCCGCTTCTTTTAGGTGATGAGAAGTGTAAACAATGGTTGTGCCTTGTTTATTCAACTCTTCCAAATACTGCATAATAGCCATTTTACTTTGCACATCAACACCAACTGTTGGTTCATCTAAAAATAAAATTCTAGGATTGTGGATCATACCTATCGCTAGGTTTAACCGACGCTTCATTCCTCCGGAAAAAGTGTTTATTTTCTTTTTAGCTACTAATTCAAGTCCCAAAACTTCCAATAAATGTGCTGTTCGAGACTTGATATCAATCTTTGAAAGCCCTTGTAAAGCTCCGAAATAGGCTAAATTCTGGACAGGAGATAATTCTTGAAAAAAAGCGTATTCTTGCGGAACATACCCTATTTCAAATAAGATTCCATGGATGGTTGTGATTTGTTTGTCAATTTGATAATGAATGGATCCCGTATCTGGTTTGGTTAATCCACACATCATGGAAATCAGGGTTGTTTTTCCAGCTCCATTGGGTCCGAAAATGCCAATCTTCTCTCCATTAAGCACTTGGAAATCGATACAATTAATGTTTTTGGTTAATGAACCTTTAAATTGCTTGGATACTTGATGAATGACAATAATAGATTCAAGCGCCATTTAAGAAGTTAATTTAGAAGTAGGTAATGCAGGTGATGATTTAGAATAGGTAAGGATAATCGATTTCACACTACCTGTTTGTTTGGCAAACTCCTTGGCTACTATGCGTGAGTCTTCCTGGATTTTACTGGTGTATTTTAGAATTTTGGGACAATTCTCCTGAATCATTAATCGTAAAAATCGGTATTCAACAACAGATTGATTGGCTGTTATTTCGGCTTCAAGTAGCACTTTACCCTTGTTGAATTGAGCCAATTTTTCTTTCGCTGAAGAAAGAAATTGAGATTCCTTCATTAAAATAGCACCTAAATAAGCCTTCTTTTCAGAAGAAGTACTCATTTTTTCAATGCGAATGCGTTCTGCTTTTATTTTAACAAGGTCGTTACTACTAAACGCTGCAAAATAGACCGTTTTATCTATACTAGCACTACTATTGAATGACCAAAGTAGCATAAACAAAACCCATAAATTTCTCATCATTTTCACCAACTATTTATTTGCAACAATCCAATGAACTAATTTGTTCAATTCATTGCGAAAATGAACATTTTATTTATTCCTGCCAATTCCTACTAAAAAAAAGACTTGTGTGGCAACGAGTTCTAAATCGATATAGTTAATTGATTCACGATTATAAGGTGTGAAATCAACTATTTTAACAAGGTTAGCGATCAAAACACTACCCATTTTCGCTGCAATTTTTATAACTTCGTACGCAATTAACTCCTTCTACATGAGAAAGCTACTACTGATTTCTATTCTTTTCATGGCATTTAACGGCTCAGCCCAACGTTATTCCTATCGATTTTCAGGATCACTGACAGAAATTCAGCAAACAGAATTGATTCAATTGATAGAAAAATTGAATTTTTTCGAGGAAATTAAAATCCGCTATAAAAATGATGCCCAAAAAGGGGAATTGATTTTTGCTTTTCCGGTTCGATCTGGTAAAACGGAAGAACAAGATCCCTATTCGGTAATTGATATCAAAAAGCAATTGATCGCTTTTGGTTTGGAACCACTTTCATTTATTGAACTTTCCAAATGATAAAGCTACGTTCAATTTTAAAGTTAGGAATCGCTTGTGTCATGCTGCCGATTTCTGTTGTGGCTCAATCAAACGATTGCTCAACAGCTACAACTTTACCCGTTACAGCCAATTGCTCCTCGCCTACCAATGGAACAACATTAGGCGCAACTCAATCCATTGCTGGGTGTGTTGGTACTGCAGATGACGATGTCTGGTATCAATTTACAGCAACAGCTAATTCTCATAAAATCACTGTTACTCCTTCTGCGGGAATGGATCCTGTAGTTCAAGTCTTATCTGGATCTTGTGCTAGTTTAGCCTCCATTGTTTGCTGTGATTTAGGGTTTGCTGGCGATCCTGAAATTGTAAATTTAACAAGTCTAACAATCGGTAACATCTATAGAGTACGTGTTTATCATTATGCTGCTGGTTCTGGAACAAGTACTTTTTCCATTTGTTGTACAGTTGCGCCTCCTCCTCCATCGAATAATGAATGTGCTACAGCCACTAGTTTAACTGTAAATGTTGGGTGTGTGACAACAGCGGGGACAACCGAAGGTGCCACACAAAGTCTTGCAGGTTGCTCTGGAGATGCGGACGATGATGTCTGGTATTCCTTTGTGGCAACCAATGCACAACAAACCGTTACAGTTACCCCTACTTCGGCTAATCTCGATTTTGTTTTTCAAGTATACAGTGGTTCGTGTGCTTCTTTAACCACAGAATCGTGTGTTGACTTAACGTTCACGGATGATCCTGAAACAGCTCAAATTGTAGGATTAACAGCTGGTCAAACCTATTATGTTCGCGTCTACGATTATTATGCTGGGAGTGCTGGAACATTTACGATTTGTGTTACTGGACCAGCTACAGCGGTTCCTTCAAATGACAATCCGTGTACCGCACTTTCGCTTCCAACTATCACATCAAATTGCAATTACCTTGAATTTACGAGTGTTGGCGCAACAAATACGGCAAGTCCTGGTGCACCATCGGCATGTATTGGCGGTTCAGGCGCAATGATTGGTGGATACAGTGCTTTAACGAAAGATGTTTGGTTTTCAATGATCGTTCCTGCTTCTGGAAATGTCTACATTACATCAAAACCCAATATGGGAGCAGGAAGTATCACAGATGGTGTTATGGTACTCTATTCTGGAGCAATCTGTTCTGCATTAACGCAGATTCAATGTTCAGATGATACACCACAATATCCTGGATCAACAAATGATGGACTTCCATTAATCAGCGCAACTGGACTCACTCCTGGTTCAACTGTGTATTTGCGTTATTTTGGTTTTGGATCAGCAACTGGAACCTTTGGTTTCTGTGTGACAACCGCTACTAATGACAATTGTGCCAACTCACTTTACATTTGCGACATCAATGGGTACAGTGCCTCAACGAGTGCTTCTTACACACCAGATCGACCTTGTAATATGTTTGGAAACAATGAAACAGCTGCTGGAGTTGATCAACCAAATGGCACCAACACAGGTGGAATCTTTGGTCAAGGTGGTTCTTGGGGTTCTGGTTCTCCTGCAATTGATGTGAATATCAACAACAATTCATGGATTCGTTTTACCGCTGCTTCAACGACTGCTGTTTTAAGCGTGAATGTCTATGATTGTTGGGTTGGTGGCTATCCAAGTGGTGGTGTTCAAATGCAAATATTTTCAAGCTCAGGTGGTTGTTGCAACTTTGTGCCGGTTTCCGATTTTAAAGAAAATTCAACTGGATTTACAATTACCGCTAACAACCTGACCATTGGAAATGATTATTATTTAATGGTCGACGGGTTTGCAGGTGACATTTGTAACTATACCATTGTGGCACAATCGGGAGTTCAATTCCCAAATATCACGCCTGTTGGTCCTATTTGTTCTGGTCAAAGTGTGACATTAACTGCTCCTTCTGGTGCTACATCGTATGATTGGGCGCACAATGGTGCAACATCACAATCTGTTTTTGTCACTCCAGCTACTACGCAAAGTTATTCTGTTGAAGTTTCGGGATTGTGTGGTTATAAACAAACATTAACAACAACTGTCACTGTGAATCCTGTGCCAGCCGCGCCAACTGTTTCCAATGCGCTGAGTGTTTGTACAGGTCAAACGTTGAGTTTAACAGCTTCCACAATCGCAAGTGCAACCTATTCATGGACAGGACCAAATGGATTTACAAGTACATTACAAAATCCTACAATTAGCAATGTCACAAGTGTAAATGCAGGTGTTTATTCTGTAACTGTTACCGTAAATGGTTGCACGAGTTTACCTGCGACAACAACGGTTACCATCAATTCAATTCCTGCTGCACCTATCGCTGGTAGTAATTCACCCGTTTGCCCTGGTCAAAGTATTAATCTTACAGCTAGCAATGTGCTGAATGCATCTTATACGTGGACTGGACCTTCTGCTTTTTCATCCAGTATCCAAAATCCCACACGTGCAAATGCTATTGCAGGTTATGCTGGAACTTATACGGTTACTGCAACTGTGAATGGTTGTACAAGCGCGAATGCTTCTACGATTGTTGTTGTTAATCCAACTCCTGCTACACCAACAGCTTCAAGTAATTCACCTGTTTGTTCTGGAAATGCGATTAATTTATCGTCCACAACGGTTCCAAGCGCAACTTATTCCTGGACTGGACCAAACGGTTTTATTGCATCATCGCAAAATCCAAGCGTGTCGAATGCAACCCTAGCAGATGGTGGAGTTTATTCAGTAACTGCAATTGTAAGTGGTTGCACAAGCGCTGCGGGTACAACAACGGTCATTGTTAATCCAACACCAGCAACTCCAGTTCCAACATCCAATTCACCTATTTGTGAAGGTTCAACTTTGAATTTAGCTGTTCCAAGTGTTCTAAATGCGACTTATTCATGGTCTGGACCAGCAAGTTTTACAAGTACAGCTCAAAACCCAAGTATTCCGAATGCCAACTCAACAAATGCAGGAATGTATAATTTAATCACAACTGTAAACAGTTGCTCAAGCGCAATTGGTTCTGTAGCCGCAACAATTAACGCCCCTGCACAGGTAGATGCTGGTTCCAACTTAGCTTCTTGTAACGGAGCTGCCGTTTCGCTTGGGGGAACAATTGGAGGATCAGCTAGCTCAGGAACTTGGTCAACAGCTGGTTCAGGTGGATTCAACAATGCATCTTTGTTGAATGCCATTTATACGCCAAGCGTTGGAGATATTGGAGCTGGATCAGTTGTACTTACACTAACGACAAACGATCCGAGCGGACCTTGCTCTTTTGTTTCAGATCTTGTTACAATTACCATTTCCAGCTCACCAAGTGCTGCGTTTACCTATACTTCACCGACTTTTTGTCAAAACAACAGCGATCCTTCACCACAATTTGGTGTTGGTGCAAGTGGCGGAACGTTCTCTTCAACAGCTGGACTTTCAATCAATTCTAGTAACGGTATTGTTGATCTTTCAGCCTCATTACCTGGTATTTACTCGGTTACGAATTTTATTACCGCCAATGGATCGTGTCCAAGCGCGAATGCCAGTAGTCCAATTACAATCATTGCTACTCCTGCAACACCTGTTGGGAATAGTAATTCAGCGGTTTGTGATGGAGGTTCATTGAATTTAACAACACCTTTTGTTGCCACGGCCTCTTATTCTTGGGCTGGACCAAATGGCTTTACTTCTACCCAACAAAATCCTGTTCTTTCACCAGTTTCTTCAGCAGATGCTGGAACGTATTCTATTAATACAACTGTCAATGGCTGTACAAGTGCCAATGGTTTGGTGAATGTGTTGGTTACTCCGCTTCCAGTTGTAGCGATTATTAATGGTGCTACAACCACTATTTGTGTCAATGATAGTGTGACATTAACAGCTGTTGGCGCAACCAGTTATTCTTGGAGTTCTGGAGAGCCAACTTCCGCGATTACTGTTAGTCCTGCGGTAGCAACAACTTATACGGTAACTGGAACTGAAAATGGATGCGACAATACGGATCAAATTACCGTTTCAATTAATAATCCTGCAACATTGACAACTGCCCCAACGGCAACACCAAGCAATTGTGATCAACCAACAGGATCGCTTCTTGGCATTGTTGTAAGCGGAAATGGTCCATTTGATTATTTATGGACGGATGCCACCTCAAATGCTGTTGGTATATCAGCTGATTTAACTTCGGTTCCAGCAGGAAATTATTCTGTTACAGTTGCAGATGTAAATGGTTGTTCATCAACGTTTGGTCCTTTTACCGTTAACAATCAACCAACTCCTGCAACTCCTACTTTTACAATCGATGACAACAATCCATGTGTCAATGGATCAACAACAGCGACTGCTTCCAATGTAGCTGGAGCAACGTATGCTTGGAATGGTCCTGGAGGATTTGCTGCCACAGGAATCTCCTTTACTTTCGACCCAATTAGCGCAAGTAATCAAGGTAATTATTGCTTGGTAATTACGGTTAACGGTTGTCCGAGTTTACCTACTTGTCAAACAATTATTGTGAGTCCGCTACCGATCATTGTACTGAATGCAACTGGAAATGATGCTACAGCTTGTATCAATGAAACCATTCAACTCAATGCTAGTGGAGGAACAACTTACTCTTGGACTGGTCCAAACAATTACACAGGAACAGGTGCAACCGTAAACATTACAGCAACAAGTGAACTACAAGAAGGATTTTATGTTGTGACTGGCACAAATGGTCAAAGCTGTTCACAAGCAGATTCTATTTATGTTACCGTACATCCATTGCCAATTGTAGATGCGTCAAGTGATGTCACATCAACAGGAACGTATTGCACGGGATCTGCAGCCCAACTCTTTAGTGGTGGCGGATTATCGTATAATTGGACAGGTCCTAATAACTATACTTCACCTTTACAAAATCCATTAGTCGCTGATTTAACAACTGTAAACAGTGGGTTGTACATCGTTACAGTCATTGATAATAACAATTGTAGCGCATTAGATACGGTGAATCTGGTTGTTCAAAATGGAAATAATCCAGGCATCTTAGGAGATACTGAATTATGTCCAGGAGAAACGTTGACATTGGAAGCGACACTGGGAACAACCTACTCTTGGAATGGCCCCGCTAATTTTAATTCCACGCAAGCTATTGTTGTAGTACCAGAAGTTCAAACCGCCCAAACAGGAATTTACACGGTAGTAATTACCGATTCAGTTGGTTGTACCTTTAGCGACACCACAAACGTTTCGATTGTTATTACAACCGATTGTTTAATAATTCCTGAATTGGTAACGGCAGATGCAGATGGTCATAATGACAGTTGGGAAATAATTGGATTAGACAATTACCCACTCGCTGAAGTACAGTTATTTAACCGTTGGGGAAATCTTATTTATTCAGTTTCACCGTATAACCAACCATGGAAAGGCGAAACCAATAAGGGATTATCGCTTGAAAACGGCGACGGAAAAGTGCCCATAGGAACCTATTTTTACCTCATTCGTTTGAACGATGAAGAACAGCATGAATACAAAGGATATATTGAACTTCAATACTAATCGGTTATGAAAAAAACACTTCGATTTGTCTTGATTCTTTTGTTGGTGGGTGAAACCGCAACTGGTATAGCCCAACAAGACGAACAACTTTCCTTGTACAATCAAAATCCTTTATACTACAATCCCGCTTATGCTGGAAGTAGACAAAGTATTAGTTTTGTTTCACTTGCCCGTTTTCAATGGGTTAGTTTTAGCGGAGCTCCGCAATCACAATGGTTTTCGGTTCACAGTCCCATTGTTGGTAATAACCTAGGAATTGGAGCACATTTTGTCAATGATCGTGTTGGAAGTCGCAACAGAACTTCAGCTTTTGTTGATGTAAGTGCGAGCATTCGGTTAAACAAAAAGAACCACAAACTAGCTTTCGGATTATCTGGAGGTGCCGATTTCTTGTCTTACGATTTTACAGATCTTAATGTAACTGATATCAACGATCCATATTACGGACAACAATTTTCCAGCACGAAACCCAATATTGGCGCAGGAATCTACTATTATGGCGAGCGTCATTACATTGGGATTTCTTCTCCACGAATTTTGCAAGCGAAGATAACTGACGTCAATCAATTTGTGACAACACTCAATCAGCGTCACTATTTTATTACAGCTGGAACCGTTTTTAATTTGAATAGCGTGGTACAATTCAAACCATCAACCTTGATTAAATACACTCCAAATGCACCATTGACACTTGATTTTAACATGAACTTCTTGCTCTATGATAAGTTATGGACAGGTGCTATGTACCGTTTACACGAATCGATGGGTGTGAATCTGATCTTCAAAATCAAACGTTCTTTTCAAGTTGGTTATGGCTATGATTTCCCGATTAATGGTTTGATGCGTTACCAACAAGGATCGCATGAACTCTTTTTATCCTACGACTTTTCGTTCAAAAAAAATATCTACAACTCACCACGCTACTTCTAATGACGACTCTCCGATTGTTGCTGTTGTTGACAGTGCTGCTTTTTCAACTCAACTGTTTTGCGCAAATCAAACAGCGAAAAGCCGATGAACATTACCAACGCTTAGAATATTTCTATTGCGCACCTATTTACACCGAATTAGCCAAAAAAACCATCCAAGGAAAAGGAAAGGTCGATTGGGAAAATGTCCGAAAAGCTGCTTATTCAACCAAACAGCTGTTCCAATACAATAGAGCACGGTTTTACTACAGTAAATTACATGAAACCAATCGATTAACCGAATTGGATTATGTAGAATACATTGATTTGCTCCGCACCATTGGGAAATACGAAGTAGCCGATGAATTGTTAGCCGATGCGATTACCGTTTATCCGCAAAATGATTTTGTCCGTTTATTAAAAGACCGCAACACCCAATTTGGTCATTTAATGGCTGATTCAGCTATTTATTCAGTTGAAGCATTGACCATTAACTCTGGCTTGGGTGATTTTTGTCCCACTTTTTACGACAACGGTATTTTGTACATGTCGAAAGCCAAAAACGCAGGGTTTTTAAATGCCCGCTACGGTTGGGATAATTCCTATTTCATCAATATGCTTCATGCTTCCTACGATTTAGACAGTTCTTTGATGAATGGAAAGCTACTCAAAGATGCCTTTTTCTCGCGTGCACATGACGGTCCTGTTTCCTTTAGTCCAGACGGAAAACGCATGGTCATTACCAAAAATACGCTCGGTAAACACAACGACCAAGAAGTAGTCGTACTAGCAATCTATTTTTCAGAATTGGTCAATGGTGAATGGACACCCGTTCAAGCATTTCCACACAACAATCCAGCTTACAACATTGGTCACGCTTGTTTTTCAGTTGATGGAAACCGCATTTATTTCGCAAGTGATCAATCAGGAGGACAAGGTGGCGCCGATTTATATTCCTCCGATTTCGTGAATGGAACGTGGACAACACCACAGAATTTAGGAACTGAAATCAATACCGACCAAGACGAATTGTTTCCTTACGTTTCAGCATCAACGCTTTATTTTTCGTCGAAAGGACATTTTGGTATTGGCGGATTGGATGTTTTTTCGATACCAATTTCACTCAATGGAAGCATTTCCAATATGGGATTCCCAATCAACACATCCTATGATGACTTTGGAATCATCGCGCAACAAGACGAAAACAGTGGATTTTTCTCTTCCAATCGTGGCGATTTCATTGATCGAATCTATTCCTGGCAACGCAAAGATCCTACGATCTACTTTGAAGGAGAATTGGTTGAACGTTATGCTGAACTAGAAGTTGTTCCGAATCATTGGATCACATTTGAAGATCAAACAACACAACTCACGGATACACTTTTCACTGATAGTTTGGGGCAATTCCGCACGCAGTTGTACAGGGATCACGCCTATCGTTTTTCAACCGAAGAACAGTATTTCGAATTGGAAAGTCCCCTACTCGTTTCAACCGAAGGAATTGTGCGGGACAGTACGATTCATGGCACATTAGTATTGAAACCATTGACCATCATGGTTACGTTGAAAGTCGTAGAACGAGGAATAAAAAAGGTGATTGTAGGAGCAAAAACAACCGTTACAACAACCTCCACTCAAGCCGACACTGTTTTGATCACCAATGATTTGGGTGAAGTCACCTTACGCGTTGATCGATATACGGATTATCAAGCACACGCATCCAAACGCGGTTATGTAGACGATGAAACGACCTTCAAAACAGACAATACAGGTGATAAAGTCATCGAATTGTTACTACAACTACCAACGATCAAAAAAGGTGATAAATTCAAGTTGGAAAACATCTTTTACGACTACAACAAATCAACTTTACGACCAGAAAGTATGGCTGCATTGGATAAATTGGCAGCATTTATCTTAGAAAATAAACTGAAAATTGAGCTTTCTTCACATACAGATGCGCGAGGAAATGCAGCTTACAATCAGAAATTATCCCAAGCGCGTGCACAAAGTTGTGTTGATTATTTGATCAAAAAAGGTGTTCCAAAGGCAAACATGATCGTAAAAGGCTATGGTGAAACACAATTGCTGAATCGGTGCAAAGACGGCGTTCAATGTTCCGAAGAAGAGCACCAAGAAAACCGGAGAACAGAAATTAAGATTTTGTAGCTGTTCGTTTGAAGAAACTAGGTTGGTCATCCCCCTTTGTCCCCCTTCAAAAGGGGAATTGAATCTGCTACCATTTAAGATTCTCATTAAATGTTTTGGTTATAGTTATAATACTTGTTTTGATGATCCACAATTTATTTTGAAGAGCACGATTTAACCTCCCCCTTTTGAAGACTGAGGTCGATCTGATAAGATTGAATCCGATGGTAGGGGGATGACAATTAAACTTACGTTGACTCCCTGTATACGATTATCGAAAACATGAATAACAGTTTTTGAATCCAAGCTTTAAACTATAAATTAGATTTTGTGATAATTGAAGAAATACCTAGCAGAAGATTTGGCTGTGGTTTCCGAAATTGTGCATTCGAACAAATCAAGAGCAAATCACCCCTTATTTTTAGTACTTCACAAACCGATACATGTATTTTTGATTCTCTTTCGTTGCGATTTTTAGCAGATAGACGCCAGGTGTTAGCATTGAGACATCGAGCCTGTTCGCTGTTAAGAGACCCTCGAAAACAACTTTTCCTGAAATATCAATAACTAGGAGGCTATGGGGTTCACTGGTGAGTTCGGGAATTTGGAGCGTTAATGTGTGGCTCACTGGATTTGGATAAATGTGGCTGATTAGATCCTCAATGTCGGTGTTTAGCGATAGCGTTGGTTCTTGGCATTCTGAAAAATCAGCTACCCAATCTTTGTAATCTGTGTAAAGCTGATTGTCATATAAGTAGAAATATTGCCAGCAATAGTTTACAATTTCATCGGAAAAGATACTGGCTGTGTGCAACTGCTGTTTTAGTTCCTCGAGTGTTTTGGTCCTGTAGTTGTATAGAATTCCATCACACGTGTTCAATTCGTGAAACGTTTCAATATCCACACCGAATTGTTTGCCCTGCGCTTCACAAACTGTTTTTAGCAGATCGAAATAATGTGGAAGATCAACATCGGCATCGGTAATTAACCGCCCTCCCATGTCTTGAAAATAAACGATGTCAATAGCTGGACAGTTGGACAAGAAATCATTTATCCAGTTTGCATAAACATCAGCGGGATAATTCAAAAAGATTGCAGGGGCAATTGACACGGATTTGGTTGTGTCATAAGATTTGCAATACGTTGAAAGTTGCGCATAATATTCAGTGAAGGTGCTGTCCTGAACGTTGATTGCGTCCCAGAATTCTTTGGTGATATACCAGCCTTCAAATGCAGGGCTGTTGCCAAATTGATTAAATAAATCATCAACAATGGATTGATTGCGCACCAGTTCTTCGTTACAAGCTGTGGCGTCGGGCGAGGTAATGTCACACGCTGAATTGGTCGATAATCCAAAAACGACGTTAAATTCTTCAAGCTCTGCCGCTTTTACGATGGAATCAACGATACTTATCTCAGTAACGATCCATGAACCAGAGGGGGGTTGAATAGTAGCTAGTAGTGCCAGACTGCGTGAACTGAAGAATAATTTTTTTCATGCAGGCATCTTTCATAAGGTTAATTTGCGCGCGCCATTGGTCAGAAGTCCAGTTGTCCATGAAATCATTGTACAGCATAAATGTTCCTGCCATCGCGGTGCTATCTTTTTCTGGAATGGCGGTTGTTAACTGACGGAGGTCGTCGAAACAAACACTACCCGAGTGTGCCGTGGAAGAAGTGTTCAACACATCCAATGTGTACCCCCGAATGCGCTTTGGATCGAGTGTGCCTGTAGTCAACGGACTGAATGTGGCGTATAGAATTGTAATTGTTTGCCAATAAGGATTCCCCAAAACAGTATCATTGGTATAGAAAAATGCCTTTTCATTGTCCCAAATATTGAGATCTAGGTTGACATCTTCAATCAGCATTAATCTGAACTTGTCCGTATTTCCTATCTCGCCCTTGATTTGAATGCTTAATCCAGATGGTGCGTACCCAAGATCGCTGAAATAGTATTTATTGACAGTTGATCCTGAAGTTAGTATCCGCACATATTCATTGATTCCACTGCCGCCAATCGTAGTATACGTTAATCGGATGGATTCGGTTCCTTCCGCAGGATCGACGGTTTCAGAGGAGTGCGAGGCCACTGTGGATGGACACACCCAGCATCCGTCAGATATGAAGTCCATCCCACAAATGAATCGTTGTGCATCGTTCGGAGAGGTAGAAAAGTTTTCTATCTGTTTTTCTGCAAGCTGACAATAAGAGGTGAGCGCATAAAAGATGAATATACTGCCTGTGAGAGTGATTTTTTTCATAGTGTTGGTTTTGTTGAAGACGCATATTATTTCAGAGAGTTGCTTTTTAACACAATGTATCTATCATGTAAACAATAGGGTAGCAATCAAGCGCGGCCTAACGTTTTAGCCATTTCTGCGCGCGATCAAAAAAGGAGTTCCAACCGCAAACATGATCGTAAAAGGCTATGGTGAAACACAATTGTTGAATCGGTGCAAAGATGGCGTTCAATGTTCCGAAGAAGAGCACCAAGAAAACCGACGTACAGAGATTAAGATTTTGTAGCTGTTCGTTTGAAGAAACAAGGTGAATCATCCCCCTTTGTCCCCCTTCAAAAGGGGGGATTGAATCTACTACCTTTTAAGATTCTCATTAAATGTCTGCATTACAGTAATAAAACTTGTTTTGATGCCTACAATTTATTTTGATGCGTAATATTTAACCTCCACCTTTGAAGGGGATTGAGGGGGATGACAATTAAACTCTCGTTGTTTCCCTGTATACTATTATCCAAACATGCATAACCGTTTTTGAATATAAGCTTTAAACTATAAATTAGATTTTGTGATTATTTGAAGAAACTAGGTTGGTCATCCCCCTTTGTCCCCCTTCAAAAGGGGGAATAGATTCTACTACCATTTAAGATTCTCATTAAATGTCTTCATTACAGTAATGAAATTTGTTTTGTCGATCACAATTTATTTTGATCAGCAAAATCTAACCTTCCCCTTTTGAAGGGAAGAAAAAGCATCGCTTTTGAAGACTGAGGTCAACCTGAAAAGGTTAAGACCGAAGGATAAAAGAGGGGGGTGACAGTTAAACTTACATTGATTCTACCATCTAATCAAAAGGTACTATCTTTGCACAAAAACGAGGATATGTTTATTGAAATCAATCCGGAGAACATTGACAAACGCTTAGTTGCGCAAGTGGTTGCTGCAATGCGCAATGGGAAAATCATTATTTTTCCTACTGATACGGTATATGCTGTGGGGTGTGATGTGACCAATAAAAAAGCAATGGCTGAATTGGCTCGTTGGAAAGGCGTGAAATTACAAAAAGCTAATTTCTCCATGATTTGTGCTGATTTGAGTCAGATTTCTGAATACGTCAAACAACTCGATCGCGGAATTTTTCGCTTGCTAAAACAATACCTTCCTGGACCTTTCACCTTTATTTTACAAGCAACGAATGAAGTGTCAAAACTATTCGATTCCAGCAAAAAAGAGATTGGAATTCGAATTCCAGATAATAAAATTGTGTTGGCTATCGTAGAAGAATTGGGAAATCCCATGGCAACAACTTCTTTACACGATGAAGAAGATGAAATTGCTGACTATTTTGTTGATCCGTCCATCATTTACGAACGTTTTGACGATGAATTTGAGTTCATTATTGATGGTGGATTAGGTCATTTAGAAGCATCTACCATTGTTGATTGCACCAGCGGAGTAGCAGAAATTGTGCGTCAAGGAATCGGACAAATTGAGTTATGATAACGATTATTGATTGCGGAAGTCAGAAAACATCGCTCATTGAGTCGATTATCTATGAACACATCGACACGAAAGTGATTCCCTTATTTGATCTCGATCCAAGTACAGATTTTACAGATTGTATTGGAGTTGTGATTTCAGGAGCGCCCATTCTCATTACAGAAAAAGATCCAGCACCCTATTTAGCCGTATTTACGTGGCTCAAAACCACTTCTATTCCCGTTTTAGGAATCTGTTTTGGTCATCAAATCATGGGACTTACTTTTGGTGGTTTAGCAAATCGTCAACGAGAAGACCGCGATTGGCAAACTGTTGAAATCTTGGTTGATTGTCCGTTATTTGATAAACTACCACCCGAAATGGAATTAATGGAAGATCATTGTGAAGCGATTTCCATTCCAAATGGATTTGTTCATGTAGGCGTTTCCGACAGTTGTGTCAACGAAGCGATGATGCATCCCTCCCTCCCATTATTCGGCGTACAGTTCCATCCAGAGGTATCTGGTAACTTTGGGGCAATCATTCTTGAAAACTTTGTTCATATTTGTGAACGACATCCGGGTGTTACTTCCAAATAAATCCGCATTTTCGTTGTATGGTTTTAAATAGAATTTGGATCGGCATGTTTATCATTGCCATAATCATGGGTTTTTCGAAGCTCATTTTTTGGCAAGACACGCATATTCTCCAAATCATGATTGATGCCTTTTTCGAAGCTGCTAAAGGTGCATTTGAATTGGCGTTGTTCATGACGGGAATCATCTGTTTGTGGATGGGACTAATGAAAATTGGTGAAGACAGTGGTGCTGTAAACATTATGTCGCGCATGGTTTATCCTCTTTTCTCCAAATTATTCCCTGAAATCCCGAAAAACCACCCAGCAATGGGGAGCATCATGTTGAATTTCTCAGCAAACATGTTGGGCTTGGATAATGCGGCAACTCCAGCTGGTTTAAGAGCTATGCAACATCTTCAAGAGTTAAATCCCAAAAAAGAAGTTGCTTCCAATGCGCAAATCATGTTTTTGGTATTGAATGCTTCTGGTTTAACGATTATTCCTGTTTCCATTTTAGCAACTCGAGCTGCAGGAGGTTCTGTCAATACCACTTCCGTCTTTATTCCGATCTTATTGACGACTTATTTTGCTACGTTAGGAGGTCTTATTTTTGTTGCTATTCGTCAAAAAATCAACTTATGGCAAAAAGAGGTGTTGCTCTATGTTGGTGGTTTAACGCTCTTAATAGTTGGTCTATTGTGGTACTTAACAGTTCATCCAGAGCAAATTGACCTTATTTCTAGGATATTAAGCTCAACTATTATTTTTGGTTTCATCACCTTTTTTATTGTGATGGCCTTGATTTCTAAAATTCAAGCCTACGAATCGTTTATTGATGGAGCAAAAAGTGGGTTTCAAGTTTCACTCAACATCCTTCCCTATTTGGTTGCCATGCTGTGCGCCGTAGCACTATTTCGTTCATGTGGAGCTTTGACAGATTTCATGGAAGGGTTAAAATGGATTCTCATGTCGTGTGGAGTAAAAGCACTGGAATTCATTGATGCACTTCCCGTTATGTTGATGAAACCATTTTCTGGTTCTGGAGCTCGTGGTTTGATGGTTGATAACATGACACAATTTGGCCCTGATTCATTTGTAAGCAATTTATCTGCTACCTTTCAAGGAAGTACAGAAACGACATTTTATGTATTATCAGTTTATTTTGGATCTGTAGGAATCAAACAATCGCGCTATGCAGCAACTGCAGGGCTTTTTTGCGATTTAGTTGGGGCAATTGCGGCAGTTTTAATCGCCTATTTATTTTTCAAATAAGGTCATGAGTTGGATCAAGCGCATATTCGGAAAGGATTCTGAACAGCAAACCAAAAAAGCTGTTGTTGGTAAGGCAAATATTGAATTTGCGAACATGAATTATCCACCAAAGATTCTGTTGGCGTGGTGTAAAGCCATTGAAGGTCATGAAGAACTGGGTACTTATTTGTTGGAGAATGGCTACGAAGAACTCTATCACACGACCAATGCCTTGAAATTGCGTCAACCTGCTAGAGATTGGCTCATGAAAAATGGTTATCCACATTTGATGGCAATGGTCAACGCTGCGGAAGGGAATGAATCGGCTTTGCATTGGTTGGAAGTTCACCATTTTGAAATGCTCTACCACATTGCTGATGCAGTTGAAGGTGAAATGCCGAGTTTTGAATGGCTGAAACAACATGCTGATCCAACTATCTTCCTACTGACAAGAACGATTAAGAAATTAAAGGATAACATAGAGTTCTACCACAACGATATGTATTCCTTCGGAAAAGACATGTAACAATGGCAATTATTCGTGCTACCCAAGCTGATGTTCCAGCAATTCAATCAGTTGCAAATGCCACTTGGCCTGATACGTTTAAAGAGATTTTGAATCCAGATCAAATTACGTACATGCTCAATTGGATGTACAGTCTCGAAGCGCTTTCCAAGAACATAGCTGATTCCAATCAATCTTTCTGGCTCTTTCAGCAAGACGGCAAAACACTTGGTTTTGCGGGGATTGAACACCATTACTTAAAGAAAAACACAACTAAACTGCATAAAATCTATGTTTTACCTGAAACACAGGGTATGCAGATTGGAAAACAACTCATTCTCCATGTCATTCAAGAAGCATTAAATGCAGGAAGTCAATCGCTCCTATTGAATGTGAATCGTTTCAACAATGCAACTGGTTTCTATGATAAACTAGGGTTTACGATCATTGGTGAAGAAGATATTGCTATCGGAAATGGCTATTTGATGGAAGATTATAAAATGGAATTGAAAATTGAAAATTTAGAATTAAGTTGAAGCATCTGTAGCTGAAACAAAAAACCAGTCCCCATTTTTACGTACAAATAGGTATTCCTCATGGATTCCATTATCAACCCCTAAAAAAAGAACCTTACATGAATCTTTCTTCAAGTCAAATTCTCGGGTGAATCCACCGTTTTCTGGTTTTGCCAATGAATCATTGTAGGTAAAATCAAATCGCGTATAGTTCAATGAATCAATTGGATCATTTCTCATGGAATAATCATCTAATTCCCAATCGATAGAATAATAGTCAAGAGGGAATTCTACTCGACTGATTTGAAAAACGGAATCTGAGTTAAAGCGTTTAAAAAAGGAATGAAACGTTTCTGGATGTCCATGTTTACTTGAAACGTGTAACAGGTCATTACTACAACTAGCAAGGAAAACCAATAAAGAAAGGAATAAACCGAAGCGAGCGATTATTTTTTCTTCTTTTTCCACTGAATTTCACTTGCTAAAAAGTCATCCATCCCCATGGAAGCGATTACTTCTTCTTGATACGACGCAATGGATGTAACAGCATCAGTACCATTAACTTTCAGTGTGATATCATTTGTAGTTAACGTAGAATTATCTAATTTGATGTGGTATACATAATACGTTTCTGTAGGTACTTCGTCAACAACTTGTTGCAACACAAAAAAGGTTTTTCCATTTAATAACGCCAACCAACCAATAAAATCTTCACCATCAGCCATGAACATCGAACCTTTTTCATCCACATGTACATTGTATGTATTTGTCTCTTCTCCCTTGGTAATGGAAACACCTGTAGCTTCTGTATCAACCGATTCATTGGTCCAAACTCCAAGTAACTTGGTGTCTAATTTAACTTCACCTTTGTTTCCTAGTGGATAGGTTGTAGCAACTGGACAAGCAGTTAACAAAAACAAACATGATGCGATGAGTGCAAAAGAAAAAATAGATTTCATAATATCCGTATTAAAACAAGTAGTCTTTTTTGTAGTTCTTTCAAAGATAAGCAAGTAAACCTTTACTTTTTAGTTCTAGGCAAAATTCATTCCAAAAATCTACCTACTCTTCTGGTTTAGCTTTTCGATCTGCAATCTTCGTATCCAAACCGCGAATAATCGTGCTTGCAGTTGTAGTAAATAGGAAAGGAAAAAAAGCATGTACAAAACACGCTAATAATGCTGCGAGTAATTTCAATTGCACGTAAAATGAAAAGGCGAAATGCTGAAAATAATTCAAGCCTACTTCTTTTGGATGTTTGGTAAATGGATTCATAGTACGTGTTTTTCAATACTTAAGTTAGTTAAATTAAATGCTTTATCAATAGCTAGTTTCATTACATCACAATCTCCAGAAGTCATCCATCGTACTCGATTTGTGCCTTTCATGTTGGGCAATCTTGTACACAGCTGTTCAAGCATTACATCGATTGGGTCGAGTAATTTTAAATTCGGGAAAGCCGCATTGATTTGTTCTGCGATTACTGGATAATGTGTACATGCCAATAAAATCGCTTCGCAATCAACCAATTGTGAGAATATCGCTTGAATATCGTTGTGTAACCCTGCAGAATTCAAATCACCAGCTTCGATGCGAATAGAAAGTGCTTGTGCAACGACTTGCTTCACAACCATCCCGTCTAATTCTAATGGTGTTTTATAACTATTGGATTCGATGGTTCGATAACCACCAACGACTCCTGTTTTTGCAATTTTGGCAGACAGAACTACTTGTAAACCATGTTCAATGATTCCACTAACTCTCGGATTCTTGGGCAAAACAGTACTCGCTGCATTGCAAGCTACAGCAACATATTCAGCTCCTTGATCGAATAAAAAATCAATGACTTTTTGTACTTGCTGGCGTAGCTCATCTTCAGGAACTTTTCCATAAGGGACATACCCTGCATCCGAATAATAAATGACATCTACATCCGATCGTTCGCGCAGTCGTTTGTAAAGCGACACACCACCAATTCCGTAATCACAAATCCCGATAATCATTTCAAGGATAGGTTAAATAAATATCATGAATGTGCTCAATATTCCCTGAATCGAATGCGAGAATACTGGAATTCCATCCAACATTGATTTTCTCTACTTTTCTGCCAGGAAAACGACTTTCGAGGTACCATTTCATTTCATGTTCTGCACGAATGGGATTGTACTGTAACATGACTTTCCAATCTGGGTGCGAAACCAAGCGTTGTAAATTCGTGAAGAAGGTTTTATTGGTGTATTTCTGGCGGTAATGCATCCATTTGGAACGGAGTAATTTCGGATATTCACTCCATTTAACAGGGACGGTTATCATATCAATGATCAATACTTTTCCACCTGGTCGCAATACGCGTTTGATCTCTTCCATCAAAGGATCCCAATCGAGGTAACGAAAGGAAAGCAAGGAAATAACTACATCAACAGACTGATCTTCCAATGGCAAAATTGGACCATTCAATGCACGGAAATCAATGTGTGGTGAATCACGGTGCATGTGTTTGGCTCGTTCCAGAATTCCACTTGAAATGTCCAAACCGACTCCATTTTGAATCATTGGAGCCAATTCTTTCAATAACGCTCCATTCCCACAGCCAATATCAATGACCGTTTTTCCGGTTAAATCGCCCAAATGGTTTTTTAGCCATTTCCATTCGTCTTTTCTGACTTTAATATCTTGAAAAACATCATCATAGAGTTGAGCAACACGGTTGTACGTACTATCGTTTTCCTCCGAACGTGGATTGAAGGATTTTAGCTCTTCCAACAAACACGTACCGCTGTATTTTTTCAACGATCCTTTCCAGCCATGGGATTTACGACCAATGCAACCAGCGGCATAAATTGTTTCTGTTGATTCATTGATACGCTTGAATTGTTTTTTATCTGCCGAAAAAGTCGTGTACCAATGATAACCGAATGTTTCAACGCCAAATTGATGCGCAAAAAATGGCGCAAACCAACGAGCTGAACGGCAACAGTGGAAATACGCTTTTGCATCTTCATCAAACGGAATTGCTAATTGTTTCCATTCATAAGGACTGTATTGCTCAGGATATTCAACTGTTCCATACATTGGGCCATACATACCGGCGTGACCAATGAAATGAAATTCTTGAATCAATTTACCAGCAGTTGCGATTGAATGAAACAAATCTGTCAATTCGCGTTTACCTACAATTCCAACAGAAAGCACTTCACCATCAAAACGAGAACGCACCTCACGCTCAATTGTAGCGGCTATTTTAGCAAATTCGGAACTTCCTTTTCGGTATTGGGTTGTGTGTACGATTAAGATCATTGAGGAAATAGGATTTTATCGTTTAAAAGTTTCGGATGTGATGGGAAACATTTTTTGTAGATTGAGTTTATTCTTCGGTGTTAAATTTTGCATAGGAATTCGTTTTCATAATATCAATTTTGAAATTTCCTATTTCATCTTTTATAATTATCACACTATCAAAACCTAATTTATCGAGTTTCTGAATTGTCGCTAACTCTCCATCTTTAAGTTGTAAAATTTTGCGTAATAACCAATCAGACAGAGCTTTGTTGGGATTTGTCATCAATGCTTTAGAATTTTCTTGACACACCTTTGCGCTAAATATTTGTCCTGTTGGAATTTGTAAGTTAAATTCTTGGTCACGTTTTGGAAAGAAATTTGGATATTTCCTATGTAATTCCGCAGGAATTGGAATGTAAATTTCTCCAAAATCTCTTTTTCGTCCATTAGCATTCCATTGGTTTAAACCACTTCGCTCAAAAATAAATTTCATCTCTTTTCGAATTCCATAAAGTGGCAAAATCACATAATTTTCACCCTTAACAAGTTTGTCAGTTGCTGTTTTTAAATTCTTATTCTCTTCAAATAATTCAAGTAACAATGAATATGGATCTTCAATAATATCGATCGGTAATCGAAAGGCATTTTGAGGAATTATAAATTTTCTAAAAAGTGTGCTTTTCGAATAATTGAAAGTGTATAAATTATGTCCGTCTTCAAATTGTAAGCTCGCTTTGTTATCTTTAACAGATTGAATATTATCAATATCTATGATATTGTAATCAGTTTCATAAAGCAATAATTCTTTGTCTTTTCGGGCTACAATATGATAAAGTGAATCTTGAATATCATAAATACGATTTGCTAAATTTATTCTATCGTTTCTAAATTCACCTAGTTTTAGCGCCAGTTCTTTGCCTTTAAAATTGCTTAAAGTTCTTGATAAAGAGTTGAATTCAGCAACTTTCTCTGTACTTGAATTACCATTACATACAAATGTTTTCAAGCCAACACCAATAGAATTATAATTTGCATCAAAAGCAGTATCAGAACGAGAAAGATTTCCTGCATCAAAACTTCTGCAAAATATATTTTCTGCAACACGATAATTTATGAAAGGAACAGCACTTTCACTAAACAAACCTGAAAGTTTTGAAACTGCAGAAAGTAGTTTTAAATAATCCCCGTTTTTTTCTAAATCTATTTCTGCGAAAGACTTCATTAATTTGCAACTTTTGAATAGTGATATAATTCACCTTTTCCATTTGTAATGACTTCAAATAAATTAGAATAGTTCTTAGGCTTTCTAATTTTAGCAGATTTGAAAAATTGGTTAACAACTACTCCTTCTAAATTGGATACATAATCATTATAATTAGACTGATCTCTTTCTGAATAGATATTTGGACAGTACCCGTCATGTTCTATAGAAATATCATAAATCTTATTTTTATCCAAATCTAGAATTCGTAAAGCATAGACATTAAGTGGAAGATGTCTATTTTTTAAATTAAAATCAATGTTGAAAATTTCTAAATTATTCATGACTATAGAATTTTAATTATTTCTTTACTAATTCTTTCAATTAAGGTTGTGGTTACTGAATTTCCAGCTTGCATATAAAGTTTACTATTTGCCAAGTTTGGCAAAATGTAGTTTTCAGGGTAACCTTGAAATAAGAAACATTCTTTAGGAGTGAGTTTTCTAATCCCAAAATCGTCTTTTATAAGTGGCACATTATGTCCACCAGTTCCCATATTTGCAGTCAATGTTGGACAAACATTACTTTTGTTTTCTCGTGCATAAACCCTACGCCATTGATAAACAGTATCTTTTGAAATCATTGTTTTTTCAAGCTCTGTAAAATATGCATGATCTTCTTTATAATATAGATTTTCTGCTTGTTTACCTTCTTCTAAAATATCATGTATTGTTTTTGTCAATTTGATTTCAGTTGGAAATTTGAAATCAGCAAAATTTTTAACTTGTTTTGGATCAAACGCAACGATAAAAATTCTTTCTCGATTTTGGGGAACGTTTGCATGAGTCATTGAATTCAAGATTTTTGTGAAAACTTTGTAACCCAATTTTTGCTCTAAAACGTCAATAATTGTTTTAAACGTATTTCCCTTATCGTGAGAAACTAAATTCTTTACATTTTCTAAAAAAACAACTTTTGGTCTGTGTTTAAGAACAATTTGTTCAATATCAAAAAACAATGTTCCTCTTGTGTCTGCAAAACCTTTTTGATTTCCTGCAATAGAAAATGCTTGGCAAGGAAATCCTGCACACAAAACATCAAATTCTTCTGGAATATAATTTTTAACTCGTTCCTTTGTTATATCTCCAAACGGAACTTCACCGAAATTTTTTCTATACGTTCTTTGAGCACTTATTTCCCACTCACTTGTAAAAACACATTTCCCGCCAACATTTTGCATTGCCAATCTAAATCCACCAATTCCTGCAAAAAGGTCAATGAATTTGAAAGTATAATTTTCAGGAGTTGGAAAAGGGACGTTTTCAACTTCAAATAGTAATTGTTGTAGAGCATCCTCAGTCACTAAATTAACCTGTTCTTCGGATTGTTTGTATTGAATAAAATGTTCTAAAACTTTCACAGCATCTTTTTTGTAGTGCTTAGAAATTCCATTTCTATAATTGTGTAAATAGTGAGTAATTAGAGCTTTATCATAAGGTTCAATAAGTTTTACTTGATACTTTTTTCCATCAAATTCTTCAATACTTATTTTTTCTAATACCTTCATTTTCTTTCTCTAAAATTAAGTCGCAATTTATAATAATAATTCTCCAATTCCTTAAAATCTATCACTCATTAAACTAATCAAACCCAATTTGGGTGAAATTCTACTGTCGTTGCACCTTTTCCATATTCTGAAAAATCGGCATCGTACACCTCAATTTGATCTTGGAGCGCAAGATAACTGCGGATTTCGCTTTTCAACACGCCCTCCCCGACTCCATGAATCACAATGAGTTTGTGTACTGCTTGTTTTTTTGCTTTTTTGAACATAGAGCGAAATTCACCTAATTGTTTCAGCATGATTTCAGTATTGCTCATGCCCCGATGCGAATCGATTAATTCTTCTATGTGCAAATCAACTTCCCAAACCGTGAGTGGTTTTCGTTGCCCCGTTCGTTCCTCTATCACACGGAAAGACACATCTGATTCAACGCCTTCTTTCTCAATGATAATATCATCGTCTGCGTAGTTTTCACTGTGAATGAACACCAAATCACGGGTGTAGAAGGTTCGTTCAAAACCATCTTCATCTTCTACCATGGCTTGTTCACCTGTCAACCTGCGAATAACACCACCGCCCGTTTCGTATAAAAAACCAACACGTTGTCCAATGTTAAATTGCATTTGCCCCGTTTAAAAAATTAGAACTTAATACCAAGTAAATTGGACCAGCAATAGCAAGAATCCAAACAAATACAATGAATAAAATATATCCAATTCCAGCGTCTCTATCTTGCGGTGGTTCAAGCATGTTATTTACTTCACCAGCAACCAATTTAGAAGTATCCGTTTCTTCTGAATTCTCCATGAATTTGCGCAATCCTGGTGTGTGTTCAAGTACTTCCTTTTTGATGAAGTGATAAGCGCGATCTGTTAATTTCTCATACGTTGTGGTGTATTCCACATTCGAATCACGTAAGGATTTATGCACTAAATAGCGTCTGTGTCTACCTCGAACTTGTAATCCCATTAAAAAACCAAATGCCATGAGCATGTAGCTGTTATTGAGCAATAAACCAAGAATGATCAACGCGATAGATGAGACAAAAGCAAATGCGAGTTGGAAAAATTCCATCTTTTGAAAAAACAAACTATTGAGCAAACGCCCACCATCCATTGGTAAAATGGGAATTAGGTTAATGACATTCAATAAAAAGGATAAGAATGCAACATCAACCATCCACTGAATTTGTTGGTCAAATCCAATAAACCAAAAAGCCACTGCCATTGCAATTCCAGGAAGTGGACCTGCTAGGATGACCAGAATGCTTTCTTTTTGTTTGTAGCGTTCTTTTTTTCCATGAACAAATGCGCCCATTAGCGGGATAAATAGCATGCGTACATTTTCGTAGCCAAAACGTTTCATCATCAAGTAATGGCCCATTTCATGTAACAGTAAAACAGCTAGTAATTCAATTAAAAACACTACTTGTTTATCAAAAAAGAACAAGAAAGCCATTGCAAACAACACAATAGAAAAAATCGTTACTGCAATGTGGCCTTGCTGGTGTTGCTCCTTTTCCAAGTAGGGTTTAGGAGGATAAAATGATTCAAATTCGTTTTCCATAGTCTAAAAACAAATATACGGAAGTCCGTAATTACTTTTTGGGGTTGCTGTTAATAGTTTTCACCAATTAACGTAGTTTTTACACAGTAAAGTATTGTTATTAGGAACTTTTATGATTTTTCTTGCCAGACGATCAACGAACGATCATCGCTGAATGTTGCAAATCCTGAATCATTCAAAACAACGCAACCATTCACAGAACGATTATGACCACCTTGTTTAAACTCAATGCGCTGTTCGACTTTCCAAGTAGTTGGATTCCAGATTTTAATTGTTTTATCCATAGAAACCGTAAGCACCTGTTCATTGATTCGTTCAATTCCATAAATGGTTTGATAATGGGCTGGAAAATGCAACAGTTCTTTTCCTGTTAAGCAATCCCACAGGCGCAATTGTGCATCTTTTCCACCTGTTAAAAGTGTTTGATCAACTGGGAAATAACACAGCGCAGTTACACCACCTTCATGAGCATCGATGCGTTGTGTTTCATTGAATGTTGGCAATTCAAGGGTTCGCACTGTTCCATCTTGACAAGCAACAAAAAGTTGCGAATCGCAGCGTTTGAGTTGTCGAATTTTCCCACAATTGAGCGAAAAAGTTGAAACTAGTTGACCTTCATAATCGACCAATAACAAATTGCCTTCTGCATCGCCCAGAACAAGGAGTTTTTCTGCTGGACAATCAACACAACTGAATAGTGCTTTCCCGAGGAAATTGTGTTCCCAGATCAATTTTTTAGATGCCGGATCAATGGCTATTATGGCTCCATTCGTACAACCAATAATCAGGAACGACAACTCTTCCAACCACGAAAGGCAATAGGCTGAAGCATCTAATCGTATGGCAAATGTATCTTGCATACCAGTTGAAACATCCCAACGGGTTACAAATCGGTCACCAGCACTTGTATACATAAAAGCATCGTGCGCAATACTCGCATAAATTGGCGCGTTGTGACCTAAAATGGCAACTTTTTTTTGCCAATTCACCTTATTAGTCTTCTTCTGGTTCGTCGGAATCCACTTGTTTCAAGCGCTCTGCATAATCAGAAGGAAGGAATTCGAAAAACGTATCACCTCGTAAACCTAAACGCAAGCATTCCAATGGAATAACTTCGTTTGGACCGATATTTCCTAGATTAACATTTGCTCCAAACAACTTCACAAACCAAACTTGTTGATTTTTCTGAGGTGCTTCCCACAAAATATCTTCTGGATTAACTTTAGCAATGATTTTGTTGATCAACATGGTATGCGCCGTTCCATTCGGACGGAAAACACCGACGTTACCAGCCTCACGACCTTCAGCAATGACTTTCCATGAACCTGCTTGAAGTTCCGTACTCATCATCTTGATCCAACGTCCAGGGCTAATTAAAATCCCAGAATCTTTGGATCCAACTTCAGACATCACTGTTCTTGTTTTGGATAATCGGTGAATCAATTCTAATTTCTCATCGTGATTAATAATGATGGAACCATCTGAGATTTCAGCTAAATCCATGTTGTATTTATCCAACAATCGCAAATAGTCATCAAACTTACCTCTGGCATAAAAAGCTTCAAACAATGTTCCTCCGAAATAGGTTCTCATACCTGCCTCTTTGTACAATTGGAGCTTTTCTTCAAGATTTTTTGTTACGTAAGCTGTTCCGAAACCAAATTTCACAATATCTGTCAAATGTGCGTTTCCTTCTACAAAGTGTTCAGCTTCACGTAAACTTAATCCTTTATCCATCATCATGGTTAAACCATGTTGACGCGGCTGTGCGGTGCGTTCTGGAATGAACGGTAAATCAAAATTCATCTATAATTAATTCTAAAATTGGGTCTCTACTAGTTAAAACTGTATTCGAAAAAGTTTCAAGAACAGTTTTTATTGGGTCAAATGTACAAATTCTGGAACATCCATCAATTCTGGGTAACGAACAAATAGTTCTTTCGTTTTCTCAGGGTCCTTAGCAAAACATTCTACAAGTATGATTTTTGCTTCGTTCATGCGGTCTGCCATCCAATTGAGGTAAATAATCGGCAATAACGCAAAGAATGTTGAATTTGTGTGAATATAGTCTTCTACATACGGACGAGTTCGTGGTGCAGCGTTTTCCAATAAAAAATCTACATAATCGAAAAAGGCATCTTCATTGGTCGGTTCCAGTTTTAAACACGTTAAATAGGCTTTTTCTGCTTCTTCAAATCGTTCGCAATTTTCAAGAGCACCCGCATAAACATGGTAATACCCATCCATATCTGGTTCAATTTCAATTGCCCGTTCAATGTAACTCAAGCTTTCTTTTGGTTTACCTTCCAAATCTTTCACGATTCCTAATCCGAGCCAAGCTTCAGCTAAATTTGGAGCGAGCGAAAGGCTTTTTTGGTAATACTCCCAGGCAAGTGGCAGTTGTTCCAATTGTTCATAAGCTTCACCTAGATAGCAGAATGTCAACGCATCATCACCATCTAATTCAATGCATTTCATGAAACACTCGATTGACTCATTGTATTGCTCGAGTGTCAAATGTGCATTTCCCATGTTAAAATACGCAGGAGGAAATGACGGATTGATGGCAACACAGTATTCATAGGCATTTAACGCATCTACAAAGTTCTCTGCTTTGGAAAAGGTATTTCCTAAATTGTACCAAGCGGTATACGAATACGGATTGTCGTCCAAGAAATTCGTGTAAGACTTCATTGCACGATCGTAATCACCTAATTGATCAAAGCAAAAAGCCATTTCATACAGTGCTCCTTCGTTTTTTGGGTTGAGACGCATTGCTTCTTCCAATACTTCAATAGCACTGGAGAAATCACGTAATTGCTCCAATTCAGAAGCTAAATCGAGGTAAATCTCATCTTTATCTTCCGTTTCAGCCAATTCCAACGCTTCACGGAAATAACGAACGGCCAACTTACTATCACGAAGTTGACTAAATATTGCTGCTTTTGTCAAAACCAATTCCATGGAACGACTGTCCATTTTCTCAGCTTGAGCTAAAATATTTAACGCTTCTTTTAATTGTCCTAATCCAGACATCGCTTGTGCTTTGCGGATTAAAAACAAGGAATGAAACGGATATTGTTGAATGCCTATTTCCGCAGCTGCATTGGCTTTCGTGTAATTTCCATTAATAAGATAATGATCAATGATAGCTTCTAGACGGTCACTGTCGTAAAATCCAACGGCATTTTGTGCCAATTGTACTTCGAAACGTTCCAAATCCTCGCTCAAATGACCATCTTGTGGTTCTTCTTCCCAATCGAACATAGACCGATTTGTAATTTATAAGTATAAAAGTACGCCTTTTCATTTTGACTTTGAACATGTGCGCAAGAGTTTACTCACATGTTTTGAACAAAAAACATAAATACCACGGAATGTGGCAAAGCAAATGATACTTATGAATTAGTCCGACAGGCTGTTGAGCTAATTCAGTTTTATCCAATTGTCCACCAAGCTGGTGGACAATTTCGGAATTTTGATAAAAACAAAAAATCTTTCGCTTATGTCAAGAGTTATAATTACGAACAATTAGTTATCAAGCAAGTCCCTCAGTTTTGCGTATTCAATCTTAGAATGGTGACGAGGATCCCTTGGCATGCGCTTTATTTCTACTAATTCATCCAGAAAAGGTAGAATTGTTTTTAATTTCAAAAGCAGTTTTTCGTCACTGGAAACACCTTTATTCAATTCAATCACTGCAATTAATTTGTCTTTGATTTTCAATACAGTAGCAATGTTTATCTCCGTTATTAATTGAAGTTCATTTTCTACAATAAAGGTGGAGATTATTTGTCTGTTGTGTTCAATTAATGAATCACATCTTCCAGTTAAAAACAATTGTCCTGATGGATCGAAAAAACCACTATCTCCTGTTCGATGCCAGCACGCATCATCGATGAAAATTTTATTCCGTTGAAGTGCTGCTTCATTGTTTAAGTATTCCCGCAAAACATGCTCACCACTTACGATGATTTCGCCAATTTCACCTGTTTTTTTCTCCAGATTCGAGAGTTCATCAATTGAGTTGCAATCAATGGGTTCACTGCTGATTTCAATGATTTTTACGGTCGCTCCATGATACGGGATTCCAACTAATAATCCACCTGATTCTCTTACGTTTGAAGTTACTAATTCACTCGTTTTTATTGAACTAATAGGCTCTGATTCTGTTGAACCATAGACAATTTCGCATACTGCATTGGAAAATGCCGCTTGATATAGTTGAGCTTCTTGTGGAAAAACAGGCGCACCTCCCGTAAATACTTTTGTTAGTTGGGGCAATTTCACCTGTTTATCAATAATTTCTTGTGCGATTGTTTTCACGAAAAAAGGAGAAGCAACCATTCGTGTTACCTTGTATTTTAGCAAAAGATCCAGAATAACAGCTGGCTTCAATGAGTTTGGTTTACTGGATTTATAAGGTGCTATCACAGAAGTACACCCAATTCCGAGGTTGATCATCAATACAATGGGTAAAACCGGCATGTCTATGTCTTCAGGAGTTGGATCAATTTTATCTATTAATGCGGCAAATTGCGCACGTAAAAACCCATGTGTCCGTTTGGCGGCTTTTGGTGTTCCTGTACTTCCTGTAGTGAAGGTGATTAATGCAACATCTTTTTCAACAGTTGTGACAGGTTTTAGAGATAATTCTTTTTTGTACGACAACCCCAATTTAACTGGAATTCTCCGCAATTCCAAAGAGGTAAATGAAAGTAATTGCACTTTCCATCCACCAATCCATGCTTTGCAATCGGCTATTTCACAACATAAACTTAGCCGTTTACGACTTACCCATTCATCTAAAAAAACCGCAGTTGCACCAATTCGAAACAACGCCAATACACTTCTGTATAAATCAATGCTCATTGGAACAAACACCAATACCCGATCACCGTGACCAATACCTTTTGATTGAAAATAAGCTGCCGTAGCAAGGATTTCAACTTCTAATTCGGCATACGAAATTGTGTGTCCATTATGAATGATTGCGGGTTTTTGAGGGTGTTTTTTTGCTGCTTCAAAAAAAAGATCAACACTATTGTAAGGAATCTCGCTCATATTTTCCGACCGTATAATGTGTAGCTTTTGTATTCCTTCCCTTTAAAATTATGTGAAATGCCTGTTGATGTTCCTTCGTGGATCATAAATGCCTGAATTACGGAAGTAAATCCATTCTTTTTTGCAATGGAAATAACTTGATTTCCCATCACATGTCCCAATCCAGCCCACTGCTTTTCATTTGAGCGTGCAATGGTTTTTACAACCAATTCTTTTACCGTTTGATTGTACAAGTTCTGGTATGCAAATAGAAACCCTATAACTTGTTGCTTGTCATCTTCAGCAATCAACACATACGTTGGATCGATAATCGACTTGGCTTCTATGTATTTCCCTAAAAACGTTTCCCATTTTATGTTAGAATACAGGAAATTTGATTGAAAAGCTGCTTTCACAAAAGGATAGAGCCGTTTTAATTCAGTTTCAAAGTGAACTAAATCTATTGAGCGAATACGCACGCCAAGATCTGTCAATTCTTTTTCTCTCTGTATAACTGCAGCGTCATTGCAATGCATTCCAGTTTCTTTTCGTGAAGAATAAACAGCTATTTCTTCAAAACCATTCGTAATGAATTGCTCGTTATAATACGCATGATGATACGATTCGAGCAAAAAATTGGGAAATTCATTACTCTTGCTAAATCGGTAGTTATCCCACGTTGATCCATTCATAGGACCAAGAACAAACGAACACTTTATTTCACGAATCACTGCAAACGCAGCTTCCAATAGCATTTTAGCGACGATTGAATTATCTACACATTCATAATTTCCTAAGCAAGCTGCATGATCTTCCTTGTAGTGTAAATTTGGATTGTTATAAACCGCAATACGTGCAATGGGAGTTTTATGATCTAGCACAACTAGACAATCAATTAGGAATTCAAGGTTCAACCCCTCTTTTTGCTTTAATCGTAGGCTATTTGCAGGATAAACATTTTCAGGGACAGCATCAAACAGATGAAAACGATCATCTCCTGGCAAGGTATGTATCAACTCCATATTACGCATAATTGGTTATGTACAATGCCATTAATGCCGCAGCTGGAATAGTCAGATTGTCTGTTCCTTTGCCGCTAACAGCTTCTGCAATACATGCGATAGACGCAACGATCAATCCACGCCAAACAAGCATAAGAATCGATGTGTGTGGCTGTAAACAAGCTGTCAATGTACAATAAACAATGAGTGCACTCACCAAAAACATACTCGATCCCATCAATGTCTTGGTTTCTTTACCAATACTAAACTTACCTTTTGGCCAACGTTTTCCCATTAATGCAGCGATTGGATCACAAATAGCTAGTATTAGAATCGGAACGTAGAAGTATTGGAAATCCTGTCCTTCCTTATCGAAAAAGAGGTAACAGCAATAAACAGAAACGGGATATGCTAAACTTCCAACTGAAAAACGATCGATTGCATTAATGGAAGGAAGTAATTTGTATTTCAAACTTGCAACCAATATGACAATAAAACTGCTACATAACAAAAGTACAAGCCAGTGATCATCTAGTAAAACAGGAAAAAGAAGTGTTAATACTCCTGTTCCTAGATGCACCAGTTTGCGTGTTAATTCTGCCTTTACTTTTGCAAAATGATATAGCAATTCAGCGATTCCAAATAAGGCCAAGAAAGCACCTGCCAAAATGAAAGTATACATCCAATCGTTAGTCATAAGCGCTCTTCTATGATGAATTGTTGGTAAAAAAATCCTTTATCTTGTTCGGTTAATATTTTAGACAAATCGGTCAAATATTTTGTTTTTTCAGGGAATTGATTCGAAATCTGTCGTGGAACCATTAGATTCCAATAAGCTAATCGCCCACCCTTTTCAGTTGCTTCAATTAATTGATGTGCTGTTTGTTCGAATAACTCCAAATTCATGTATTCAAAAATATTAGAAAGATTCATATAACGAAACGTTCCGTATTGTTGAATCGCATCTTCTGCATAGCCATTCACAAGTTTTAGCTTATGCAGATTTGCTTTTACAACTTCAAAGTTTAGCGGTTGCAAGTAATGTGGTAATAACTTTCCAAAATCAGCTTTGAGCGTATACCGGAGCATGAAATTTTGTTGTGCCAATGGATTTCTCAAGTGTTTTCCTGCTTTTTCATAAATTGTTTTTCCAACGGACACTTCTACTTCTTTGAGAAATTCTGGATCTCGACCATATTTCCCCATGATGCGTTTACTGAAAAATAATTTGAACAAGAATCGCCACCTCCATGTATTCCAGTGCTTTTCATAATACAACTCTTGTTCACTAGCCGACTTAACCTTTAACAATGCCTCTACCCGCTTTTGTGTATGAATCCACGGAAGTACTTTGCGTACAAAAAGCTGAAAATATCCTTCAAATTTACCCTGTGTAATAATTCCCGCTTCCAATTGATTCAAATGTAGCAACCAATATCCAAGGCATTTGGGTGATAATTCGTGTTTAAAACGATTAAATAGTTCCAATCGGTTTAATGATGATCTGAAACCTAAAAAAGCGAGTACTTCATCGTATTCCAAGTGTTGAATAGCTGTTTTTTTAAGCTCTATTAAATATAATTGAATCGGATTTACATCTACTGCAACAACCATTTCAGGTTGAGTTGTTAAGAGTGAAAAACTATTATCACCTGCTGAACCAATGGAAAGGATTTTACTTCCTGGATCAGGATTCAAGCCACGTAAAAGCACATCCGCATCTTCCCAGCAATTGGCATAGCGAATTAGATCGAAAGCGACTTTTTCAGTAAGCTGTTTGTTTTTCATTTAGTGTTTAATTGGTAGTCGATGTAACGAAACTACTATTTTAATCTCTTGTTTTATATTTCTAAGTTATTTCATGCGATCCGTACTTCGTTGAATCAACTCGATGGATTCTCTTGAAACGCCTGCGTCTTTGGCATACGTTTTCCAATTCGATAAGGTGTCACGAACTTGTTCTACTATGCGCTCTGGGTGTTTCATGCTAAAATAGCCTGCCAATTTTAATAAGTGCGTTGAGTCGAGTGAGAGTCCTTCTCCCGCTACCATCGTGCTGTGAAAACCATGAGATGAGCTTGAAAAAGTTAGATCATACGCAGGAGCAAATCGCCAAGAACCTGAGGAATCCATTAAAAAAGCAAAATTCTTACTGTGATCATCTCGATTGTGACTAAATACATTGAAAGTCGCCAAACGTACTATTTTGTTATACGCATTAACATGGTTTTCCAAGCGAAAAGCAGCATCCATCAAATGACCATAATCGAGATTACTCAAGCGAAAGTTGTCATGCAGTAATCCACTAGCCGAATGTAAGTGAACACGTTGATTTCCTATACGGTCAAAGCGTTTTGTGCCAAAATAATAACGATCCGATTTTCCTTTAAATAAGCGGCTTTCTGACATTTCTATCCCAGCATCTCGCGCCATCAGGTAATAAGCATATTCAATATGCGCCACATCTATTCGATCAACTGAAGCGGGAAATTTGATCAACCAATGTT
>JAYSRF010000131.1:0-1629 GCA_043721195.1 Fluviicola sp.
GTCGGTGATCATTGTTTGGCCACTTCCAACAACTGCTGTGCTTCAGGATACCTTATTGGCTTGTTCAACGGACAGTTTATTTGTTGTTGGAAATGTTCCGCAATTTGGAATTGGTGAGTGGACATCGAATTCTGGGATTAATTTTGAAGACGTTTTCGCTCCTGTTACGTTGGTAAGCAATGTGAATGGAGGAACGCATCAGGTTATATGGACGATTAGTAGTGGAACTTGCCCGGTTTCTTCTGATACAATGATTCTAGTGAAACCGAATGTTGCGCAGATTAACTTTCCCGATACAACTTTGTGCACAACTGATTTTCCGCTTAGTTTGACTGGAACTGCCGCTTCGTTTGAACAAACCTCCATTTGGAATACCTTATCCGGAGAAGCTTCTTTTTCCAATGGATATTTTAGTCAAACGGACGTGAATGGCGCCTCTATTGGAAGTGTAGAAATCCTGTATTGGCTGTCTCATCCCATTTGTGGCATTACGAAGGATACCTTGATTTTGTTCATTCAAGATTGTGAAGGATTGGTAACGGATATTCCAACCTTGTTCACACCTAATTTTGATGGTAAAAACGATGTGTTTGCAATACCGAATCTTGCACTCAATTATCCCGGTTGTCGCGTAGAAATTCACAATCGCTGGGGTGGTTTGGTGTTTGAATCAGATGGTTATTTCCTAGCTTGGGATGGCAAGTACAAAGATGAATTGGTTCCCATGGGAACGTATTTTTACCACATTCAGTTGAATGATGAGCAAAACACTGTCATAGATGGTTCAATTAGTATTATTCGTTAACTCCAAACAACAACACTATGCATTTTAGCAAGATAATAATCGTTTGTATCCTGTTTTCTGGAGTGATTAACGCACAACAGGACATTCAATTTTCGCAAGCGTTAAGTAATCCTTATTTATTCAATCCTGGAGCAAGTGGCATGTCGAATGTGGCGGAATTCACATTAGGTACACGAGCGCAATGGCTTTCTGTTGATGGAAAACCAATGACCTATTATGTGAGTGGTCAATCACAAATTCATGGAGCCAAGTCGAAAAAAACGGTCTTGGATGAATTTAATACCGCGCATAAATCATTCTTTGATTCTCCAGAACGAACCATCGGTAAAAAACACATTATTGGAGGTAAAGTTGTCGCTGATGTAATTGGTCCATTTGCGAAAACAGGTTTTATGGGAAGTTATGCCATCCATCTTCCATTTACCAGCAAGATCAATGTAGGTTTAGGTATTGGAATGGGCGTGAGTAGTTTTTCCATTAACGAAAGTAAAGTGACGCTTTCGGAAGCCAATGATGGGGCATATTTAAGTTATTTAGGGGCTTCCAACAAACAGAATTTGGTTGATTTACAAAGCGGTTTAGTTTTTTACAACAACAAGTTTTATTTGGGCATCAGTGGCACACAATTATTAAAAAACACAGCCCAGTTTAAAGGCATTGAAACCGAAAGTCGTTTTGAACGCCATTGGTATTTCATGGGAAGTTACCGTTTTGATATTCAGAAAAAGTATGGCATTGAGCCCGTTGTGATTGTGAAAAACACGGTTGGATCTCCTTTGAGTTATGATGCAGGCGCGCGTTTCCATTACGGGAATATGGGTTGG
>JAYSRF010000132.1:0-33914 GCA_043721195.1 Fluviicola sp.
CTAACCTGGGATCATCAATAAAATCTGAAGGATCATAGTTTTCGTTGTTCAAATTCTCAATAAAGTTATAGAGTAATTGACTTTTATCTGATTTTACAGCATAAATAGAGTCTTTCAAATTCTCCATTTCCTTTTTGAAGGTGATGAACTCAGCTTCGACGTGAAGAAACTCAGTTTTACGGTTATGATCGAATATTTTTGCACGATAGCGATCGACTTCTTCTACTTGAAAATTAGCTATTTTGGCTGAAAGTTCAGGGTTTTTAGTCGTTGCATTAATGACTACAGACAAATATTTGCTTCGGAAAAACGTAACATCTTCAATGTATTCTTTGGTGATTTCTGATTGCCATGTTTGGTCGTTGGTATCAAGTCCGTAATACTTATACAATTTAAAATGAGCAATCGTACGATCGCGCATACTTTTCGATTCCATCAATTGCATCAACTGTTCGGTTTCAATTTCAAATCCAAATTGAGGATTGGAGATGATTTCATTTTTCGTATGCGAATTATACGGAAATACGATAGCGGTTGAGGTGTATTTTTTGGGGATAAAAAAAGTAACAATGAATCCAGATAAACCGCCAATTAAAAGGGCTATCAAGAGTAGTCTATTGTATTTGAATATAAAGTGAATTCCAGATGTATTGTTCTCCATGTATATTGTTATGTTATGTATTTCGGGCAAATATAAGCTAATTACTTCTACTGAAATCTTTGAGATTCTATAAGTCGAAAATAAATTGATGAACTGGTTAATTGTTCGCAATGATGGAATTTAAGGTTGAGAGAGAGAGAGTTGTGAAGAATCCTGTGATTTGATAAACTCGAACGTTATAGTACGGTCTTGCTTCACTGAACTATATATTACGATCTTGCTTACGCGGACGTAATATTGCGATCTTCCTTCACTGAACTAGATATTACGATCTTGCTTACGTGGACGTAATATTACTATCTTGCTTCACTGAACTAGATATTACGATCTTGTTTACACGGACGTAATATTACAATCTTGCTTAAGTAGACGTGATATTACAATCTTGCTTCACTGGACTAGATATTACGATCTTACTTGACTGGAGTAATATTACAATCTTCCTTCATAGGACTAAATATTACTATCTTGCTTACGTAGACGTAATATTACAATCTCCCTTCATCGAGCTAAATATTACGATCTTGCTTACACGGACGTAATATTGCAATCTTGCTAACTTGGACATAATATTACAATCTTGCTTACGTAGACGTGATATTACAATCTTCCTTCATTGGACTAAATAACACGATCTTGCTCACCCGAACTTAATAGTGCAATCTTCCTATTGCGGGCATACTATAATCTAATTCAAAAAAAAAACGAATTCAAATAAAAAACCGTTAGCTTTCACTAACGGTTTTTAACTAATCACTTAAAATTCGAAGAATCGAGTGGAATCTTATTTACGTTTACGCTCTTGTTGTTGGCGTTGAGCCTCTTCCAATCGTTGTGCAAACTTACTTTTCTTTTTCTCACCTGGTTTACCAGCACTACTTCTTGCAGCAGCCATTTTTGCTTTCAATTTTTCTTCATCTACGAAGAAACGTTTGATCACAAACATCAGGATGATTGTCATCAAGGTAGAGATGAAGTAGTAATAACTCAATCCAGAAGCAAAATTATTGAAGAAGAAAATCATCATGAACGGGAAGATGTACATGATCACTTTCATATTCGGCATACCTGGTTGCTGCTGTTGCTGCACATTACTGCTGTTCAAATAGGTATAAGCCAAGGTTGTGAAGGCCATTAATAAAGTGAATAAGGACATGTGATCACCGTACATTGGAATATACGTTCCGAAATCCCAAACTGAGTCATACGAAGACATATCTTCAGCCCATAAGAATCCGCGTTGGCGTAATTCAAACGTTGCGGGGAAGAATCGGAATACGGCCAATAGAATAGGCATTTGAACCAACATCGGAACACAACCAGCGAGGGGAGAAGCCCCTGATTCGCGGTAGAGTGACATCATGTCCATTTGTTTTTTCATGCTATCTTCCTTGTTCGGGTATTTAGCATTGATCTCGTCGATGTTTGGTTTTAAAATCCGCATTTTAGCAGATGAAACAAACATTTTCCACTGAACGGGCATTAACAATAATTTCAACACCAATGTCAATAATAAAATGGCAATACCGATTCCCATTCCAGTTGAGTTGAATAAATCAAATACTGGTTGAACAGCATATAAATTGATCCAACGGAATAATCCCCAACCGTAGTTTAAAATATCGTCATAACCTTTATCATACGACTTTAGCGTATTGTAGTCATTTGGACCAAAGAACCAGTTCATCGTTACTGTTCCATCATTGGTTGAATTCAACGCTAAATTGAAGGATGATTTATAGTTACGAATATGCGAGTGAAATTTGTCGTTTTCTTCGCTATAATTCAACGCTTTTACTTGAGTTCCTTTTGCACCAAATGCATCTTCAGGTTGCAAAATAGCTGAGAAATAACTTTGTTTGTAAGCGACCCAATTAACAGATTGAGCGATTTTCTCATCATCATTGGCCATTTCACTTAAATAGTCAAACGATCCGTCTTTTAATTGGTAACAAATGGTAGAAACTTTACGTTGCTCAGAAAGTAATCGTTCTGTTTTACGGTAAGCCATGTTCCAATTAAGCATGACGCTTTTTGGCAAAACCTGATTACCAAGTCCTTTGAATTTAACCGCAAAACCAAGGTCGTAACCTTTTTTGATGGTATAAACATATTGAATGGAACCTTCACCAATTTTATGTTCTAAAACAATTCGGTCTTTTGATTTTGATTTTACCGTAAATTGTTTTTTACCAGTTGAGTAATCTTTTCCATTCAAGGCAAATGCCAACTCATTCACTTGATCGCCTTCTCTAAACAAATACAAGGAAGTTGTTTTTCCATCGTTTTTCGCAAAGTTGTTGTACGATTCGTATTCTTTCAATTGAACAGAAGATACATTTCCACCTTTCGTTGAAAACTCGTAAATCACTTTATCCGATTCAAGACGAATGATTTCAGGAGTAAAAGCTTCATCTAAGCTAGTTGTTGCTACATCTGATTTTGGAGCAGCAATCACAGTTTCTTTTCCAGTAGAATCAACATATACGTTGTTACCTAAACTATCTACAACTTGATTCCCTTTTTTATCCTTTTTAGGAACAAGGTTTGTTGCAGGAGCTTCAGTAACAGCTTTAGCTTCTTCTGCTTTTTTGTCAGCAGCTTCAGCGGCTTTTTCCTTTTTATTTGCTGCTTCGATCTTCGCCTTTTCTTTCTTAAGATCTTCGGCTGACGGTTGATTGAAGATGGTAAACGTCACTAAAATGACACCAATCAACGATAGACCGATTATTGTATTTTTATCCATTCTTGTTAGTTGTTTTTGTGTTCAATAGCAGCCTTAACGAAGGCTACAAATAAAGGATGCGGATTGGCAACCGTACTTTTATATTCTGGATGAAATTGTGCACCAACAAACCATGGGTGCCCAGGAATTTCAATGACTTCCACCAAACTCGTTTCAGGGTTTTTACCAGTAGCGATCATTCCAGCTTTTTCAAAATGTTCTAAATATGCATTGTTAAACTCATACCGGTGACGGTGGCGTTCTGTAATTGATTCTGTATTGTAGGCATCAGAAACCTTTGAATCGGGTTTCAATTGACATTTATAAGAACCTAATCGCATGGTGCCACCCATATTGGCTATGTTTTTCTGTTCTTCCATCATTGAAATAACAGGGTATTTACAATCTTCCGCGATTTCAGTTGTGTGCGCATCATCAAATCCAAGGACATGACGAGCATATTCAATTACAGCGCATTGCATTCCTAAACAAATCCCAAAAAATGGAACTAGGTTTTCGCGTGCATAACGAACAGCTTCAATTTTACCAGAAATACCTCTTGATCCAAAACCTGGTGCAACGAGAATTCCTTCTAGACCAGTCAATTCTGTTTTGATATTTTCTTTTGTCAATGATTCAGAGTGAATCCATTTGATATTGACACGGGTTTCATTTGCTGCTCCAGCATGAATAAATGCTTCACTAATGGATTTATAGGCGTCTTTCAATTCGACATACTTTCCAACCAAACCGATAGTCACTTCTTGTTTTGGCTCTTTCAAACGGGTCAAAAACTCTTTCCATTTGGTTAAGTCAGGAGTAGAGCGGGAGGAAAGCCCTAATTTTTCCAACACCACTTTATCCAATTCTTCTGATTGCATTAAGAGTGGCACATCGTAGATGGTATCAGCATCGCGCGCTTCAATAACCGCGTTCATACTCACATTACAGAATTTAGCAATCTTTTTACGGAGTGTTAAATCCAATTCATGTTCCGTTCTACAACATAAAATATCAGGTTGCACACCCAATTCAAGCAATTGTTTAACAGAGTGTTGCGTTGGTTTTGTTTTCAATTCTCCTGCTGCTGCGAGGAAAGGAACCAATGTGAGGTGAATAACTATGCAATCATTTTCAAATTCCCACATCATTTGACGCACAGCTTCAACATAAGGAAGAGATTCAATATCTCCAACTGTTCCACCAATTTCAGTGATGACAATATCAAACGTACCCTTATTACCTAAAATTTGAATGCGTTCTTTGATTTCATCTGTTACGTGAGGAATAACTTGTACAGTTTTCCCTAAGAATTCACCACGACGTTCTTTTTCAATAACAGACTGATAAATTCTACCAGTGGTAACATTGTTTGCTTGGGAAGTTGGAACATTTAAAAAACGCTCATAATGACCAAGATCCAAATCCGTTTCGGCTCCATCATCCGTTACAAAACATTCACCATGTTCATAAGGATTGAGTGTTCCTGGATCAATATTAATGTAAGGATCGAGTTTTTGGATCGTTGTTGAGTAACCGCGCGCTTGAAGTAATTTAGCTAAAGACGCTGAAATGATACCTTTACCTAGCGACGAAGTAACACCCCCGGTTACAAAAACATATTTGGTACTATTGGACATAAAAAAAATTGTAACTACGGGGCGCAAAGTTACAATAAAGAATAGAAATGCGTTGTATAGATTTTCATTAAAAAGAAAAATGTAGGTCGATTGGAAGGGTTTTTTAGATTTTTCATCAAAGTTTCAAGTTTTTCAGTTTAATGAGGTCTTTAGCTAATGGGGTTCATCAAACGAAAAAACGATGCTTCACCGAAACACCGTTTTTCTGTCTTTAAATCGAACTGCTATGAACAAGTTGACTTAATTTTCCCATGGATCGAATGCTTGATTCGAATACAGCATACCATGGAATTCTGTTGTTGGATTTTCAATTACCAATCCTTTTATAATCAGTTTTTTGTCTCTTGGTATTTCAATGATTACTTCTATTTCTTGATCACGGAAACCATCTTTAGCAGGATAAGAGTAAGTAGGATCAATTACTAATTTTTGCCCCAACAATTGAACTGTGTGGTAGATGTTTGTACAGCGTTCACCAGCTTTTTTATCATCAACTCCATGTGCACTAAAACGTTGCGAAATATGAAAAAGCGAATCATTTGTTGGTTTGTAAGTAATCAAAATACCTTCTTGTCTTATTTTACCGTGATTAATATTGATAAAATCGACTCCACCAGAAGAAATAATTCGATGATTGTTCGAATAATGAACTAATTCTTCAATGTTTAATTGTTGTGCATTACTTGTTAAATGTTGATTTTCTAATTCATTGTATACAGCCATATCTCGCCCAGTTTGTAATCCACCAATTAAACCGCAAATCATGCCAGCCACTATAAAAAATGGGAAAACAATTAAACTAACTTTCAAGAAACGATGTGAACGTTGGATGATCAATCGTAATCCAATGAGAATTCCCATTATTGGTCCACAGAATCCAACCAATAAAATCCCTGTCCAGATGAGGCTAAACTCACGACCTGCTGGAGCAACCAATTGCATGAAATCGTGAAAAGAAGTGTACTCTGAATCACCTGTTACGGGAATAAAATCAACCGTTCCGGTAACAGTAAGTGTAAAAAAGATGAGCCATAGAAATGAAAGACCAACCATTCCAATGCCAATGAGTTTTCCGAATAATTTAGCAACATGACTGGTGCGTTTTACAATGTGTTCATTTCCATGTTTAAAACGATCACGTACATTTCGAGCGTCTTGTTGAATGCGTTCACCCGCTTTCGTAAACTCTTCTTTCAAGGAATCAACAGTTACAGGTTTTCCGTGCATTTGCAGGCGTTCAGATGGAGTAGAAGCACTCGGAATGATCACCCAAAGCACAATGTAAAGTGGAATGGCTAATCCAATAAAGCTAAAAACAATAAATGCAACACGGATAATAACTGGATCGAGGTTTAAATAAGCTGCAAAACCGGTACAAACACCACCTAAAATTCCATTTTCAGTATCACGATACAATTTTCGGTTTCTGTAATTCCCGTCATTTGAAAAGCGCGTTTCTGATTTTTCTTCATTGGATTCATCCGAAATTTCTTCTGGCTCACCTAACGAAGCAATTGCTTTTGTCACATCTTCAAGCGTTACTACTTTGCGGTTTTCACCTAAGTAAAGCATCAATAACTCTGCGAAACGCATTTCGATGTCTTCAATAATTTCAGCAATGCCTTTTTCTTCTTTTAACGAAGCTTCTAAGCGTTTTAAGTATTCCTTCAAACGGTCGAATGCATCTTCTTCTATGACAAATAATTGTCGTCCTAAATGTATGGAAAGTGTCTTTTTCATAGCGTTTATTTTAAAGTTGTGCTACTAGTAGCAGTAATGGTTGCAACGGCGTGTTGTAATTCGTCCCAAGTAATCGTCAATGCATCAAGTGATTCACGTCCCAAGGGTGTAATGCTGTAATACTTTCTGGGCGGACCAGAAGTGGACTCTTCCCAGCGATACGTCAGCAATTCCGTATTTTTTAAGCGGGTGAGCAAAGGGTAAAGTGTACCTTCCACAACAATCAGTTTCGCTTTTTTCAATTTTTCTAGAATTTCTGAAGGATAAGCTTCCTGCTGATTGAGTATGCAAAGAATACAGAACTCCAGGATTCCCTTCCGCATTTGCGCCTGTGTGTTTTCTACATTCATATAGTACTGTTTATGACACAAATATATGTATACTTTAGTACTGTGCAATACAAAGTACTAAAAATTAACATATTTTGTATACAATTACAACTGACTTAAAGAACCAGAGATAGCATTAACTAATTGTTATAAAATGTGTTAAGCTGTAAATATTGTTTATGTGAAACAATACAATTCATTTCCCTAAGTTTGCATCATTCAAGTATCGACACGTAAATGGATGAACAACAAACACCCCGATTATCGCGTTTAACAGCAATTTTGACACAGTTGCAAGCAAAACGTTTGGTGACAGCTCCAGAATTGGCGACCAAGTTTCAGGTGAGTGTGCGCACCATTTACCGCGATATACGTGCATTGGAAGAAGCTGGAATCCCCATCTTAACGGAAGAGGGGAAAGGCTATTCGTTGTTAGAAGGCTATAGATTACCTCCTGTGATGTTTACCGAAAGTGAAGCCAATGCTTTGATTACAGCAGAACAATTGATTTTGAGAAACAAAGATGCGTCGTTGGTAAAGGAATATCAGTTGGCGATCAGCAAAATAAGGTCGGTTTTGCGGTATTCAATGAAAGATAAGGTGGATTTACTTTCCAGTCGTGTGGTTTTTCGGGTCAATGCTTCACAAGAACGAACGAGTAATTATTTATCAGTCATTCAGTTGGCGTTGACCAATTTTAATTTGATCAACATTTCGTATTATTCTCCAGTAACAGAAGAAACGACGGTTCGCATCATTGAACCTTTTGCGTTGTATAGCACAGAAGAAAACTGGATTGTCATTGCTTGGTGCCGTTTGCGGTTAGAATACAGAGCTTTTCGATTGGATCGCATACTCGCGGCTGAATTAATGTCAGAAACATTTGAAAAGCACACCATCACTTTGGAAGAATACGTTGAATTGTGTAAAACAAACGCCAAACCCCTGACATAGGGTTGTCATTCGGCACACTAATTTTGCTCCAACTTAAAAACAAAAACACATGGAAAAGCAACAAGTAGCAGCATTTAAGATCATTGGAATTGCCGTTCGAACAACGAATGAAAACCAACAAGCGGCAATAGATATTCCAGCACTTTGGGGGAAATTTATGGCGGAACAATTGCTAGAACGTATTCCCAACAAAGTCGATTCAACGATTTATTGTGTGTACACCGATTATGAAAAAGACCACACAAAACCGTACACAACCATTTTGGGATGTAAAGTCAGTTCAAGTGAAGTTGTTCCAGAAGGAATGGTGTTGAAAGAGATCAGCGCGGGAGATTACCAACATCAAACCGTGAAAGGGAATTTAATGCAAGGTGCAGTAGTGGAAGCATGGATGAAGATTTGGGATTCAGCTATTCCACGGATCTACACAGCCGATTTTGAAGTATATGGTGCAACTGCGCAAGATCCAACGAACGGTGAAATGGAGATTTATTTAGCAGTTTAACCACATTTATGACTCCACAGGAACAGTTTTATCTCCGATACGAAGAACCGATGAGGGGATGTATCTTGGCGTTACGAACAATTATACTTTCGTACGACGAGCGAATTTCTGAAACATGGAAGTACGGAATGCCATTTTTCGAATTCAACGGAAAATGGCTCTGTTACCTGTGGACTCATAAAAAATCAACACAACCTTACATTGGATTCGTGGATGGAAATCGCATTGAACACGCTGGCTTAATTGCTGAAAAACGATCGAGAATCAAGATCATTCTATTTGATCCATTGACAGATTTGCCTATAGAAACGATTCATGAACTACTCGATTTAGCAATAGCATTAAAGGGATAAAAGACCGTTGCAAAACCCATTACTCTTCGTTACTTCAAAAATTTAACATCCTCATTTACAAGCGTAAACTGCGGTGTTAAATTATAATCGTGCCTCGACTAATGAATTTTGCAACGGTCTTAATAAATCAACGCAATCCTTTGTATTGATCTGGGTATTCTCGGTCTTGCATTGTTGCAGGAATAAATTTATCTAGCTGATAATCAAAACCGAGTTTATTGTACAACCAAAAAGGATCAGCTTGAAAATGTGCGTAATCTTTCTCCATGCGAACTTGCAAATCATCAACGATTTGTTGCTCTGATGCAGCGAGTTGGCTATAAACAGAATCCCTGTTGTCATAGCTGGTCTTTAATTTTTCAATGTAATCAATTAAATTATAGCAAGTTGTGAATTGACCACAAGCCGTGATAGCAGATTGCATTTTTTTGGAGGGACCATCTTTACTGAACCAAAGCGTTGTTGGCATTTTTGATGCGTATTCTGCAATGATTTGCATATCAATACTTGGTAGATGTTTATGCGTGTAATGCTTTTTTCTGTTTTTGTCGTTTGATAAAGCTAAATCGTAAATGTGATTGGCTTTCGCTCGTCCAGTCCGTTTAAGATTTCCTTGATTAAAGAATTGATCGTATAACAAATAGCGGATACGCGACATAAATACATTACTGGCAAGCATGAGCAAGCTTGTAATTCGAACTGTAATGAAGAATTTTAGTTTACTGAAAGGCAAGTAACCAAAGTGTTTAAAGAGCAAGGCCGTGATTTTTGGTGTGAAAATCTTATCCAAGCCACTTCCTTTTGATTCACCTTTAATTTTCTTCTTTGTGGTTTCAATCAACGCCAATAGTGTAAGTGAAAGTATTCCGACAAGCCCCAAAACAGTGACTAAAACACCTTTCCAAAGATCCGATAAAGGAAACCAATTTAAGATGGCTATACTACCAATTAGCGAAACTGCAGCAATGATTGAAGCGGTTAGTTGAAGCATGTGAATGGTTGGTAGTTTTCCATGTGATTCATCAGGCAATTGGTATGGAGCGGTATAATGCATATCAACATCACAAACCATCATTAAATCAAACGGTTGAAAATTCGAATCTCGGTTGACCCGCCTTTTATTCGCTTGTACCAAGCTTTCCACACCTTGATTGTCAGTGATTCCTCCATCCATTAGACAAAAATCAAACGTGTCTTTGATGGGTAATACTTGAATCACTTTTGCAATGAAATCAGCTGGATTTACTGGTTTAGGCATTTGTTCAAACAGTGTCTCAACGGGATATTGACCATAAATCGCATACAATTCGTCCCATTTTATCTCTTTGATTTCAACATGTAAACCATTTAACAATTGACGCTTACTCGTTTTTGCAGAAGCAAAATCGCGCGGAAAGATCATTGGTTCAAATCCACCAGGGAAACAAGATGAAGCAGCTAAAAGGTCCGATAAATGAAGGTGCTCGGCCGTTTCGTGTTTTAAGTGGAGATTGAAATTTCCATACAAGAATTGCTCTTGATCACCAATTCCTTGATCTTCTTTTAGTTTAATGGCTTGTCTAAAAAGTAATCCATCATAGAGTTCAGTGCTATTGAAACAAACTTCTTCTAAATGAGAATTTGCATTTGCTTTTAAGTCTTTGACTGTAGCCGATTCAAATAATAATTCATTATAAGCCAGCGCAAAAGAATTGATGATATTGTGCGATTTTCCTTGTTGATTTTTCCAGTATTTTTTATCATTTAGAATCTCCAGAGCACGTGTGATCAATTTCTCATCATTGATTTGCTCGAATACCTTTTTATAATAAGCAGCAAATGGTTTGCCTTTCGCGCAATTTAGTGCATAAAGTGATGAAGTGATCGTTCCACCTGAAGCAGATGAAATATAGGTGACATTTTCCAATAACGTTTTTTCTTCAGTATCAAGATATGCGGTTTGATTCAAATAGGAGAGTACCCCTAATCCATAAGCACCCGCTCTAAATCCACCTCCAGAAATGGCAAGCGCAATGTGTTTAAAAGGTGTTGCAAGTATGGGAACTTCTGTTGTTGAATTGTGCGTAGTAATTGATTTTTTATTTTCCGTGCTCATAGTGATACTAATTTCAGGTTGAAAATACTGTTAATGCTTGAAAATGCAAACTGAAATTTAAAAAATCAACAAATTTATATAGTTGATGACGTTTGTTTTAGGTAGGAAAGCACAATTTGGGTTAATGAAATAGCAGATTAGCAAAGCAAGATTGTGATATCCCGTTTGAGGTTGGAAGATTGTAATATCCCGTCCGAAGTTTGAAGATCGCAATATTACGCCCGAGTTCGCAAGATCGCAATATCCCGTTCGAAGTTGGAAGATCGTAATATTACGTCCGAGTTAGCAAGATTGTAATATCCCGTTTGGAATTGGAAGATCGCAATATTACGTCCAAGTTAGCAAGATCGCAATATCCCGTTCGCGGTTGCAAGATTGTAATACTTGTCTGCCGCGGCTGATCCTGTTCGTAGTTGGAAGATCGTAATATCCCGTTCGTTATTTTACGGTTGTGTTCGCAAGTTCGGGATATTGCGAACGAGTATGAAAGTTCGCTATTTTGGGTTCACCGTAGGATTATTGTATTATTCCTCTCGCAGTTGCAAGATTATACTATTACGATTACATCAAAAAAAATAGTCCAAAAAAAAATCCCGTTTACAAAAGCAAACGGGATTTTATCTTTAGTTAGACAGTGATTACTCTCCGCCTTCCATTTTTTCTTTCAATGCAGCCAAAGCATCCAAATCACCTAATGTTGATTTTTCGTTACCTTGATTGATTGCTTTAACAGCTTGTGAAGTTGCACTTCCAGCGTTGTTACCGCCTGAAGTCTTTTTACCACCAGCAGTGCTAACAGCTTTTGTTGGTTTCTCATCGATACCTTCTTCGAATGTACGTGTATGTGATACAACGATTTTCTTCGCTTCTTTATTGAATTCAATAACTTTGAAATCCAATGTTTCTTCGACTTTCGCGTTTGTACCATCTTCTTTACGTAAGTGTTTAGAAGGACAAATACCTTCAACACCGTAAGGAAGAGAAACTACACCTGCTTTGTCTTTTGTTTCGATGATTGTTCCTTGGTGTACCGAACCTTCTCCGAAGATTGTTTCGAATACTTCCCATGGATTTTCCTCCAATTGTTTGTGTCCTAAAGAAATACGACGATTTTCACGGTCAATTTCCAATACAACAACTTCCATTTCATCACCTACTTTGCAGAACTCAGATGGGTGTTTGATTTTCTTTTGCCAAGATAAATCAGAAATGTGGATCAATCCGTCAACTCCTTCTTCTAATTCAACGAAAACGCCGAAGTTAGTAAAGTTGCGAACTTTCGCTTTGTGACGTGTATTAACTGCAAATTTCGCTTCGATAGCAGACCATGGATCTGGCATCAATTGTTTAATACCTAATGACATTTTACGCTCTTCGCGATCCAATGTTAAGATAACAGCTTCAACAGTATCACCAACAGTCATGAAATCTTGCGCAGAACGCAAATGCTGAGACCAGCTCATTTCAGAAACGTGGATCAAACCTTCAACACCTGGAGCGATTTCAATGAATGCACCATAATCAGCTAAAACAACCACTTTTCCAGCGATTTTGTCTCCAACTGCCATGTTTGTATCCAATGCATCCCATGGATGTGGTTGCAATTGTTTCAATCCTAAAGCGATACGTTTTTTATCATCATCGAAGTCAAGAATAACGACATTCAATTTTTGATCCAATTCTACGATCTCTTCTGGATGATTTACACGACCCCAAGAAAGGTCTGTAATGTGAATCAAACCATCAACTCCACCTAAATCGATGAACACACCATAAGAAGTAATGTTTTTCACAGTACCTTCTAATACTTGTCCTTTCTCTAAGCCAGAGATGATTTGTTTCTTTTGTTCTTCTAGTTCTGCCTCGATCAATGCTTTGTGAGAAACAACTACGTTACGGAATTCTTGGTTGATTTTCACCACTTTGAATTCCATGTTTTTCCCAACATATACATCGTAATCACGGATAGGCTTCACGTCGATTTGAGAACCTGGCAAGAATGCTTCAATTCCAAATACATCTACGATCAAACCACCTTTAGTACGACATTTCACAAAACCAGTAATCACTTCACCTGTACGTAACACATCGTTTACGCGGATCCATGCTTTGTGCATACGTGCAGTACGGTGAGAAATCACCAACTGACCAGTTTTGTCTTCCTGGCATTCTACGAATACATCAACAGTATCACCAGCTTTCAATTCTGCGTTGTAGCGGAATTCAGAAGCAGGAATAACACCTTCTGATTTGTAACCAACATTGATGATTACTTCTTTTTTAGTCACTGCAATAACAGTTCCTTCAATTACTTCTTTCTCGTTGATAGAAGTAAGGGTTTTCTCATACTTGTCTCCGTACTCGGAACGTTCAATTTGAGTGTACCCATCTAATGCTAACGCATCCCAATCAAAATCCGCAGAACCCTGCGCGCTTATTTCTTTTGCCATGTTTTGGCTTTGTACTTGTATTTCAAAACGTTCCGCTCGTTTTGAAAGAAATAATTAATACCCGTTTGAAGCGGAAACAACGGGAGTTCTCCAATTTGAGGGTGCAAACTTACGACTAAATTCGGTAGAATCAAATGGTTAAAGGTGAAAATTGGTTGTTATTCATGTCAATTCGCCCAAATAACACTTACTTGGGCGAATTTTTAATAAGGAATCATGTTGACTTTAAACTCGAATTGATATTATTAAACGGTAATCAAAGATGATTTAGTAAATAAAACCAGACCAATTAGCCTGACCTGTTTCTTTTTCTGCTGGAATTGATGAATTGCTAAATCCGATTCTGATGTGTCGTTTATCAATAAAATAACCCATTAAATATTCAGTTTCTAGCGGATCTGGATAGATTAAATGGATCCAAAACAGGTCGTCCTTTATCGTTAGTTCGTACGCACAAACCTCCGTGAAATACGAGATAATCGTATCGTCTGTAGTATTCACAATATATTCTCCTTTTTCTTGCGAATAATAAGATTCAGATGGAGCTACATAAAAAGTCGAGTTTAACGATATGGAATCGTTAAACGTATTTAAGACGGTGCCCCAATAAACATAATAATTGGAGTCAACATCATCTCTAACTGGCTTCCATTCCTTATTCATAAAGGCTTTTTTAAACTTTTTCGCTGTAATTTTTTTACCTTTTTGAGAAAACGAAGCGATCGGTAGTAAGCAGATTGCTAACAAAATGAGTGGATTTTTCATGGGTTCTATGTTTCCTGATTTTCTCCCAATAATTGATCCAAAATGTAACTGATTCTTTTAAAGTGAAAGTGCTACAGCGCTTAAAATTAATACAACTCACCCTAAGTGCTCTTTTTCAGTAAGTTATCGAACGAAAAGCACTGTTTATTATTTTAATTAAATTTGAAAAGCATTCAATTAAAACACGATCAGATGAGGATTTTTTCCATTATATATGTTTCAATCGCATTGGTCTTTTCAGTAGGAACGGTTATCGCACAGGTTTTTCCAGCGACTATTATCATCAATTGGATTGCAGAATCGGATGGACAATTTATAATTGTTTTAGCCATGGGAATACTCTTTATTCTAAGTGTTATTCCTTTATTTCTAATTTTTTTGATCTACAATTTGATTGCGGCTAAAAAACAACACAATTATCCTGAATTATTGGATCAATCAGGTATTGTAATACAGCGCGATATGTCGTTATACGGAGCTATTTTCCCAATTGATATTTTATTGAATGATCAACGATTAGCAACAGTTACTATTGGTAAATCACGTCAAATTGCATTGCCAATGGGCAAACATGAATTAAAAGTGAAGGCAATGGGCAAAACCTCCAAGTGTATTGTGTTTCAACTTTCAGAGAATAAAACACAGAACTTTAAAGTAGGTTTTCGACTATATGGTAATTTGCAGGATGTTTATGTCGAAGAATTCAACGAAACACCAGTTAATTGATTTCCGAATAATCAGTTTATTACCACCGAATTACCTTTACTCAATCTATCTCCAAACTCCAATGATCACACCCATTAACACAAAAGAAAGGGTCATATAACCAGCATTGATAAGCATGTAAACAGTTGATTTTCTTTCAAAAAGACCAATTATAAAAATTGCCATGGCAACCCAGCCAAATCCAGCAAGAAAACCTGCAATTGCACCCCAGGAAAGATTGGTGGATTTATCCGCTAAAAACATCCCGAGATTTACGGACATAACAACTGATCAAAGCAATGAAAAACCAAAGACACGCAATTGATTGGTGTTTTTTAAATCTTCATCTGAAAGATTGTTTTCTTTTTGCCAGCGTTTACCGAATAGGATAGGAGAATACCACAATCCGCCTAACAGAAAGTTCGCGAGGGCAGCTACGATAATTGCTAGCCAATTTATGTTTGTTGCATCCATAGTTTTGGTTTTTATTATGTTTTCAGGAATAAAACTCAATACTTTTTAGTCATTAATTTGTGAAAAAATACCTCGCGTTTTTGTTGGTGATTTCCAGAGCATCCTTGAAATTGATTAATAAATAAACACTTCCATCGAGAAGTAATTTTTTAAACGTGTGATTTGTACTGCATCCATCATTATTAACAATAGATGCAATGCATTTTGATAATGGGAGTGAAGGAATGTGTGTCTCGAAAATCATGCGTTAAATCTAGTTATTACGCAGATGAACGACTTGTTAGATTTTGGAAAATTATCGTTTTGAATGAAGCATTTATTTTTTTAGAGCATAATTGCTTCCTTGAATGAGCAATTTCCTGAAATAGATACAATCGACCGATTTTCCATTTACCATAGCGGGTTGCCAGCCCAAGGTATGTTTGATCATGTTTTCAATATTGGTCCATTTGGCAACTTCTGAATCTCCTAAAACAGTTACTTCGCCCACCGAACCGTCACAATTGACAACGAAATAGTAGTTCAAATTAAAAACATGTTGTTGTGCTTCCTCACTCAGAACCAGTTTTTCACGCAATAGTTTATCGAGTGTTTTATCACCTCCAGGAAACTTAATGCTGTTTTTCTTTCCTGTAATTTTCTGAAATTCAGTAAAGCGTTCGTCATCCGCGGTTTGAGATTCCAATGCGTAAACGATTCCATCACCACATTTGGTAGGTAACTTGGATGAAAAAGAGAAGAATAGGCAAATTATTGGAACAAAAAACCATTTCATAGACTTCATTTTTTTTCCGAATATAAAAAATGGGATTGCTCCTTTTCTGGTTTTAACAAAAAATGTAAAATAACAGAATACTATACTACGAGTTTATGAATTCCAAATTGATTATATCTAAACCTCCAATGAAAGTTGTGAAACGGTTTGCTATTTGCGGCTTCAATGGTTAATTCGCTTAGTAATTCTTGTCCGATTGTCATCATTCTTGCAATAAAGTTCTTGTAAAAGTACAAACTCATTTCTTTTGCCCTCAAATTATGAGTGATAAGGATAACTATTCGCTTAAAATTGTTCATAACACGCTAGATTTGATCTTTAAATAAGTTCATTTCATCTGCTTAAATCGTTAATTAATCTATCACAATCCATTATTTACCAATAACTTAAAACTTTATTAACACTATTTCGAAAAAAGAGCCTATCTTTGCACCCAATTTTAGATTTATTAGATGACCTTTAAAGAACTCGGGTTACGAGTTGAGGTGTTGCAGTCGATAGAAGCACTGGGTTTTGCAACTCCAACTCCAATCCAACAAAGTGCCATTCCGCACTTACTTAAGAACGAAAGTGATTTTGTTGGACTTGCCCAAACAGGAACTGGGAAAACAGCGGCATTCGGTTTGCCGTTAATACACAAAGTAACCGACCGTCCAAAAGAAACACAAGGATTAATTATCTGCCCAACTCGGGAACTGTGTTTACAAATCTCCAAAGACTTAGAAGCATACGCACAATTTGACAAACAAATTACAGTTGTTGCCGTTTACGGTGGTACTGATATTCGTCGTCAAATGAGTGATATCAAGCGTGGCGCTACGATTGTAGTTGCTACTCCAGGTCGTTTGGTCGATTTGATCAATCGTAAAGCAATTTTCTTGCAAAATGTAGAAACTGTTGTACTGGACGAAGCTGATGAGATGCTGAATATGGGATTCAAAGAAGACATTGATTTCATACTTTCTGCAACTCCTGAAACGAAAAACGTGTGGTTGTTTTCAGCAACAATGCCCAAAGAAGTGGCAGCGATTGCGAAAAACTACATGACTGATCCATTGGAGGTTTCCATGGGACACAAAAATCAAAGTAACGAAAACATTGAGCACATTTACTATTCTGTAAAAGAGCGTGATCGTTACGATGCGTTAAAGCGTTTGATTGATGCGAGTCCAGAAATTTTCGGTTTGGTATTCTGTCGTACACGAAATGAAACGGCTACCGTTGCTGAGAAATTAGCAAAAGACGGATATAGCGCAGAACCATTGCACGGTGATTTATCTCAAGCAATGCGTGACCGTGTTATGGATCGTTTCCGTGAGCGTTCAATCCAATTACTTGTTGCAACAGATGTTGCTGCACGTGGAATTGACGTTGACAATATTACACACGTTATTAATTACAACCTTCCAGATGATATCGAGAATTATACGCACCGTTCAGGTCGTACGGCTCGTGCTGGAAAAACAGGGAAATCCTTGGTATTGATTAATACACGTGAATCGTTTAAAATTAAAGCAATCGAACGTCAGATTCGTGTGACATTTGCAGCTGCTTTGATTCCTGAAGCTTCTGAGATTTGTGGAATCCAATTAAATAAATTGATTTCCAAAGTAAAAGAGATTGAAGTAAAGGAAAACGATATCGCACCATTCTTACCAGCTATCATGGCTGATTTCGAAGAGTTGAGCAAAGAAGAAGTGATCAAAAAATTCATTTCTGCTGAGTTCAATCGATTCATCGAATATTACAACCGTGCAGGTGATTTGAATGTTTCTGCTGGAAGAGGTGATCGTTCAGATCGTCCTGATCGTGGAGATCGTCCAGAAAGAAGTGATCGCAGAGATCGCCCTGAAAGAGGAGACCGTCCAGATCGTGGTGATCGTCCAGAAAGAGGTTCAAGAGACCGCAATGATGAAAACAAAACACGTTTCTTCGTTACATTGGGTAAACGTGATGGTTTAAATCCTGGTGGTTTATTACGTGTAATTTGCGATGCTACTGGTTTAAAATCAGCTGCTGTTGGTCGAATTGACGTAATGCCGAATTTCTCGTTTTTCGAAGCAGATAAATCGGATGCTGATGCAATTTTGCAAAAAGTAAACGGTACGGATTATGAAGGTCATCGTTTGATGGTTGAAGTAACGCAAAATAAACCTGAGCGCGAGCGTTCTTCAGGTGGCGGTGGAGCTCCACGTAGTGGTGGTTTCCGTTCTGGAGGTGCTGGTGGAGCTGATCGCGGTGGAGATCGTGGAGGTTTCCGCAAAGAAGGTGGATTTAAGAAAGAAGGTGGTTACGGTGGAAGTGGCGGCGGAGGTCGCAGAGACAGTAGCTACAAAAAAGACGGAGGTTCTTCATCTTATGGATCATCATCATCATCATCATCTTCTTCTTCACGTAGTGGAGGTAGTGAAGGTGGAGGAGAGCGTCGTTCTTTCGGAAAAAAATTCGGCTCTAAAAGCTATTAATAATTAGAAATTGAAAATGTAAAATTGAAAATGGATCGGTTCCAATTCTCAATTTTACATTTTCTAGTATAAATAAAGGTTAAAACAGAAACATAAAATGATTTAATTGAAGAATGCTTTTCTCAATTTAACATTTTACATTTTCAATTGATTGTATGGAAATTAGAAACATTGCCATTATTGCCCACGTTGACCACGGTAAAACGACATTGGTTGACAAAATGATTGAAGCAGGAAACGTTGTAAATGAGCGCGATCGCCCAACTGGTGATTTAATCATGGATAGCAACGATTTAGAGCGCGAACGTGGAATTACCATCGTGTCTAAAAACGTATCTGTATCTTACAAAGGAACGAAGATCAATATTATTGATACTCCGGGTCACGCCGATTTTGGTGGTGAGGTAGAACGTGTATTAAACATGGCAGATGGAGTTTGTTTGTTGGTGGATGCTTTTGAAGGACCAATGCCACAAACACGTTTCGTTTTAGGAAAAGCGTTGTCAATGGGATTAAAACCATTGTTGGTGATTAACAAGGTTGACAAAGACAATTGTACACCTGATGAAGTGCATGAAAAAGTATTTGATTTGATGTTCGAATTAGATGCAAATGAAGAACAATTAGAGTTCCCAACTATCTACGGTTCAGCTAAAAATGGCTGGATGTCAACAGATTGGAAAGAACCTAAAACGGATATTACTGATTTGTTGGATCAAATTTTGGATTATTTCCCACCTCGTCCTATTGAAGCAGGAAATACACAATTGTTGATTACATCTTTGGATTTCTCAACGTATGTTGGACGAATTGCTATTGGTCGTTTACACCGTGGTGATTTGAAAGAAAATCAGCCAATTATTTTAGCAAAACGCGATGGTACACAAGAAAAGCACCGTGTTAAAGAATTGTTTGTTTTTGATGGTACTGAACGACGTAAAGTAGAATCAGTTGTAGCTGGTGATATTTGTGCTGTTACAGGAATTGAAGGGTTTGAAATTGGTGACGTTATTTGTGATGCTGAGAATCCAGAGCCTTTAGCTTCGATCAAAATTGATGAGCCAACAATGAACATGTTGTTTTCGATCAACGATTCACCGTTCTTTGGAAAAGAAGGAAAGAAAGTGACTTCTCGTCACATCCAAGAACGTTTGGCAAAAGAATTAGAGAAAAACTTAGCGATGCGCGTAAGTGATACAGATAAAGCAGACAAATGGATCGTTGCTGGTCGTGGTGTATTGCATTTATCGGTATTGATTGAAACAATGCGTCGTGAAGGATACGAATTACAAGTTGGCCAGCCACAAGTAATTTTGAAAGAAATTGACGGAGTTAAATGTGAGCCAGTTGAAGAATTGACGATCGATTTACCAGAAGAATTTAGTGGTACAGCTGTAGAAGCAGTTACAAAACGTAAAGGAGAAATGACCAATATGGAACCGAAAGGCGCACGTATGATCATTCAATTCCAAATTCCTTCTCGTGGAATTATCGGTTTGCGTAACTATTTGTTGACTCAAACTGCTGGTGAAGCAATTATGACGCACCGTTTCTTGGAATACCAACCGTATAAAGGTGAAATTTCAGGTCGTCAAAACGGATCAATGATTTCATTGGAGCAAGGTACTTCTATTCCGTTCTCATTAAATAACTTACAGGATCGCGGTAAATTCTTTATCAATCCAAATGAGAATATCTATGAAGGACAAGTAATCGGAGAAAATTCACGTGCAGGTGATTTGTGTGTGAACGTAACGAAAACGAAAAAAATGTCTAACATGCGTTCTTCTGGAGCAGATGAGAAAGTTCGTTTGGCTCCACCGAAAATCTTCAGTTTGGAAGAGTGCTTAGAGTACATCCAACGTGATGAGTATGTTGAAGTAACACCAGAAAGTTTGCGAATTCGTAAAATCTTGTTGAAAGAAAACGAACGTAAACGTTCTGGAACAAAATAATTCAATTCATTGAATAAACTATATTGTAAGAGGCTGTCTAATTGTTAGATAGCCTCTATTTTTTGTGGTAAAGTAAAGATCGAAATAGTAGTTGGACTCAAACATTAAAATAAACACATTGGAAAATAAACAAGAAAATCCGAAGGTTCTTAAAAATAAATATATACCAACTGCTGAATTTTATAGCCAAATAATTGACAGTTTACAAGATTATTGCATTTTTACTCTGGATAATGAATTCAACATAAATAGCTGGAGTTCTGGTTCGACAAAAATATTTGGTTACGAAACAGACGAAGTTATTGGGGAGTCGTTTGATATTATATTTACGGAGGATGATTTAAAAAATGATGTTCCAAAAAAAGAAATCGAAACAGCCTTAAAAGAAGGTAGAGCAACGGATAATAGATGGCACATTACTAAAGACAAGAGCCTTTTTTATGCTTATGGATTGGTTTTTCCTCTAACAGGTTTAGACGGAGAGATGCTTGGTTACGTTAAAATTTTACGAGACCTAACAGATCGAAAACAATCGGAAGATGCAATAAAAAAATACATCCGAGAATTGGAAGAACTAAATACGCATAAAGAGAGTGTTTTGGCAATACTTTCACACGATTTAAGAAGCCCTCTTTCAGCTATTATTGGAACAGCAAAATATTTGAAAAACAATTTTCAAAAAATGAAACCCGATGCCGTTCAGGAAATGCTTGACTTGCTGTATAAATCATCAACTGATGAATTAGATATGTTAGATTATTTAGTAGAATGGGCAAGAATAAAATATGCATCAGAAGTATTTTCCCCAACAAAATTAAAACTAACCGATTACATTAATAAAGTTTTTGAAACGTTAAGCGAAACTGCTTTAATTAACACCATAAATCTTCATCACGAAATTGAAGAGAAGACTTCTGTTTTTGCAGATGGGAAAATGTTGGTTTCGATTATTCAAAACATTATTTCAAATGCTATAAAACATACAGGAAAAGGCGGGACAGTAACGGTTTCAGCCAAAGCCAAAGGTGACAAAATTATTGTTCAGGTTAAGGACACTGGAATTGGAATGTCCAAAGAAATAATGGCAAAATTGTTTACACCACAAATGAAAACACTTTCAGAAACAAGAGAAAAGGATAAGGGAGCTGGAATTGGATTATTATTGGTGAAAGGATTTTTAGAAAAAAATGGTGGTGAAATATGGGTAGAAAGTATTGAAGGCGAGGGCTCATCGTTTTATTTCACATTACCCATTGACGAACCGCTCTATAAAATAGGCAGTTCAGACGAAATTATGTTTGACGAAAGTGCGTAATTCGAAGACTGTTGAATGACATGGAATTGACTTCATTACACTAAATTTCGTATCGAATGGTGATTTATGGAAATACAAGTCGTTGAGCAAAACCTCTTTGAATGCTAAAATCCACTATTTACAGCTAACATAGAATATACTAATTGGTTAATATTCCTCCCATGGTTGGTCCATTTCGAAGGTGCTTTCTGATGCGTTTTTCGACAAATCCCCAAATTCCTTCATTAATTTCCAAGGTTCTAGATTTTTTGTCAAATCAGAAAGTCGGTCATCTAAACTCCGGATTACCAAGTCATATCTGCGATGAAAAGGTGTGTTTGTTAAATCCTTTTTCACATAATGCATGGAGGAAAGTTGTGTTTCCAGCCAAATGATGTTCATCATGCGTTTGAATTGTTTATGACTCACACGTGGAACGCCAGATTGTTTTGCAAATTCGCTGAAGTAAGTTGTATATTTCATTTTGATTAATTTTTAGTCAAAATTACGATTAGATTTTAATTAATTCAAATTGATTTACGAAAAATGTATTAGGATAAGTTTCTTTTTTCAGCAGCCCCTAGTTAAGTCACTATTTTGAAAAATGAAATTCGCTGAATTCCTAAAATAGCATGTTAAGCACCACTATAATTTTCCAAATATTATTGAATAATAAAACAATTCAACTAATTTCATTCATAAACTAATTAATCGATTTTTTAAAACACATTGTATTGATTATTAAATTATTATATTGTATTTTGTTTGATCTATATATTTCGTTCAAAGAGGAATGGTCATGAAAAAAATAAAAAAAAACCAAACAATTACTATCAAAACACTGAATGGATTTACCTATATTTACCTAGAACAGCGATAACATTCATTACCATTGTTTACTCTCACTGACACGCCATTTTATACCAGATGAAGGAAAAAAGACGAATTGTAGTTGTATTTTGTATTGCTATCGGATTGCTTACTACTGTAGGTGTCGGATTCTATTTCAATGCTCAAAAATATGATGCGATTACACCTTCAATTAATAAGTCCAGAAAAATCATTTATCAAGCTAAACTTATTTATTCACTTGCTCAAGAAATTGAAACAACTCAGCGTGGTTATGTAATTACAGGTAATGTACATTCGCTTGGTCCATTTTACAAAGCTATTCAAGGAGGTAAGGATATATCTGTGAATACCAACAAACATGATTTAAATACTCAAAATGCTATTAATCAATTAGTTGATTTATTGGATGAAAAAATAGGATTTGCAACAAGAGTAGTGGAATTACGTAAAAAATCAGGATTTGAAGCTGCTCAACAACTCATCATGACGTTTCAAGGTGAACAGCTGATTAATAGTATACGAAGTGAAACGGATGATGTTGTAAAAGAACAAGAACTGCTGATTAATCAACAATTACAACTATCTAAAAATCAATCCGAAAAGTCTATTTGGTTGATTGTTTTTGCGGTGATTCTGTCAATTATTACGTTGCTGATAGTTCTTTATTTGTATTTAAAAGCCCATGATAAAGAAAGTGAGTCGCATAAAAAAACGGTAGAAACAAAAGATCGATTGAATAAAATACTCGAAACTATTCCAGTTGGTATATTTATTGTCACGTCTGATGGTAAGCCATATTTCTCTAATCAGTATGCACAACAGCTACTCGGGAAACAAATTGGATTGATGGGTTCACTTGATAATTTAGGTACTGAACATCCCATTTACATTGCAGGAACGGATGAACATTATCCAATCAATGAAGTGCCTATTGTGTTGGCTTTACGTGGTGAAACAGCATCTGTAGATGATCTTGAGTTGGAACGAGGAACCGAGCGCATGCGTTTGAAAATTAAATCCATTCCGTTATTTGACCATCAAGGAAATATTGCGTTGGTAATTTCAGTTTGTGAAGATATTTCAGCTGTTAAACGTGCCGATCAAGAATTACTGATGGCAAAAGTAGAAGCTGAGAAATCATTGGTGATGAAAGAAACATTCTTGGCGAATATGAGTCATGAAATTCGAACTCCCATGAATGCAATTCTTGGTTTTACCGATTTACTAAAACAAGAGAATATTAGTGAAAGGCAACGTGATTTTGTGAATACAATTCATCATTCAGGTGAAAACTTATTGCGCATTATCAACGATATTCTTGATTTATCGAAGATAGAGGCCAATATGATGGAATTTGAGGAACATCCTATTGATATTCCGAGTGTATTCCGTTCTTTACATACGATGCTCACCCCAAAAGCGAACGAAAAGAACTTAACCCTTACGTTTGAAAATGACCAACGCCTCAATCGAACACTTATTGGAGATCCAACTCGCTTAACTCAAATCATCATCAACCTAGTGGGAAATGCAATAAAGTTCACAAAAACAGGAGGTGTGTGTGTGGAAGCACAATTAATTGACGAAGAAATAGATACCTGTAAAGTTATATTCTCCATTACAGATACAGGAATTGGAATCTCGCCAGATAAACAATATGCTATTTTTGAACGTTTCCGACAAGCAGAAACAGATACAACACGCAGTTACGGAGGAACGGGACTGGGATTAAGTATATCCAGGCAACTCGTTGAATTACAAGGAGGCACAATGAGAATGACGAGTGAAGTTGGAAAAGGATCTTGTTTTTCATTCATTCTGCAATTTATTAAGCCAATGGAAGGGCATATACCAACGAATAAACGAAGCATCGATTTTGAACGAATTCGTGCGTTAAAAATAATGTTGGCTGAAGACAATCCCATCAATATCAAATTGGTAACAAACCTGTTTCAACAGCACGAAATTCAACTTAAAGTTGTGCAAAATGGTCAAGAAGTATTGGACTTATTACAAAAGCAATCATTTGACCTTATTTTAATGGATTTAGAAATGCCTTTAATTAACGGTTATGAAACCACTAAAATAATTCGTAATGATCTAAAGATGAATGTTCCTATTATTGCGATGACAGCTCATGCAATGGCTGGAGAGGCTGAAAAATGTCTTAAATTAGGGATGAATGACTTTGTTACAAAACCATTGGATAGTACACTCTTATTTGATAAAATTTATCAAGTAGCTTTGACAGATAAACATCCTGTTGAAAAACCAATTAAGCTAGAAGATTCAAGTAATGACGCGCCCGAGAAGAAGATGATTGGTCGTATCGATCTATCCTATTTACACGAACTTTCAAGCGGAAACAAAAAATTTGAAAAGGAAATGCTTGCGCTATTTTTAGAACAAGTTCCCGAAGAATTGGAAGAAATGAAATTAGCATACCTCCAGCTAGACGCTAGAGATGTTCGGAATGCTGCACACCGAATGAAATCATCGATTCCTCTCGTAGGTGCCAATTATTTATTGCCTTTGCTTACGCAACTCGAAGAATTGATTGATTTAACGAATGAACTCACGCCCATGACAGATCATGTTTTTAAATCAATTGTAGAGCAATTAGAAGCCTGTTTTCCTGTTGTTGAATTAGAATTGACTGCTTATTGAAGTCTGAAATTTAGTTGGCTAGCTTGAAAAGAAAAGATGTTTGATCGTTAAAAAGGAATTCGTTTTTCTTTTACCTATTTTTAGCCGATCAATTAAATATTCAATGATTATTTTCGGTACTGAATCTTCTCATCGCCTAACAGAGTCCATTTTTGAACGTTGTAAGGAGTGTAATCAATCAAATGTTCAGGAAGTACTCGTGTTTCAAAAATACGGACATCTTTATTTCATTCCTTTTTTGCCTTCTGGGAAAGAAGTCGTTGTTCGTTGTAGAAATTGCCAAAATCGGATACGTGAAAAGGAGTTATCCCTTGAGTTATACCGTTCAAGTGAAGAAGTTAAAAAGCGTGTGAAAACTGCATGGTGGACTTATACTGGTGTTTTATCAATTGTTGGGATTGTATTATTAATACTGTTTTTCCCAAAAACATATATGAACAATACGGTTGCTCTTATCAAAAAGCCAATGCCGGGTGACGTGTATGAAATTGATTTACCAGATAATTATTACACACTTTATAAAGTAGACGATGTTCGTAAGGATACTGTTTTTCTAATAATGAATAGTCATCAAGTTGATCAATCAGTAAATGTTTCCGATCTAAATTACAAAGGAGACTTTAATTCATTGCCTTTCCCTGTTTTGCATAAAGAAGTTGTTAAAATGTTTGTAAACGGTGAAATAATGGATGTTGAACGGAATGGAATGAATACTAAAAGTCGAATTTCACTACCTAAAACCAGATGAAATGATCATAGGAATGCGCTCCAAAGTACTAGCTGAACAACTGTTGACGAATGATACATGTAGACGTTGTGAAAAGAAAAATGTATTAGAATTAGTTGTTTTACAAGATTACGCTCATTTTTTATTTATTCCATTTTTGCCAGCTGGAAAAACAGCTGCAATTCGCTGCACTAATTGCGAATTGGAAATGACACATCATGAACTTTCGTTTGACGATGAGTTGATTTATAAGGATTTAAAAAGAAAGACAAAAACGCCCTTATGGATGTTTACTTTTTTAGCAATTTTATTGTGCGTATTAATTGTACCATTGCTGCTGGCAAAGAACAAACCTCATGTTGAATCGAAATTAGAAGGAATGATTCTTAGACCTCAAGTAGGGGATGTGTATCAAGTAAAATGGGAAGAGCAGTATTATTCGTGGTTTAAAATCGATTCGCTTAGTAAAGATTCGGTTTGGCTCTTAACCAATTCTGCCAGCACACCAATTGAGGCAGGTTTGTCAGCAATTCGCGAGGAACCGTATGATAGTCTTCCTATGATTTTGAATCGAAATGACCTCAAGCTAATGTTTGTTGATCGACAAGTAATAGATATTTTGCGGGGTAAAGATACGTTGACGAACAAAAGCCGATAATTACAACAGAATCTCACCATGCTTTCTTCTGATTGAAGAAGTCTTTCATGTTTTTCAGTATATTCACTCTTAAATTTAAGACTAAACGAAAAACCCAATGGCTTCATCATCTGATAAATCGAGCAAAGCGCTCCATATTCTCAACGCAGTCCAATCAGTGGATAGCATTGTAAACAACATCAATAACAAGTCTATTTCAAACGCTAAAAACGATCGTTTACCCATAGAATTAGGCGTTTCTGAAACTGGAACAGAACAACGATTATCTTTTTTAAAAGAAGAAACTCAATTTGAAATCCCTTATTTAACAGGGAAAACTCCTTTTACAGATCTTACCCGATTGGAGGGGAATATTGAAAACTACATCGGTATGTCTCAAATTCCAACTGGTATTATTGGTCCAATTCGCGTAATTGGTTCAGCAGCGAAGGGCGATTTCTTTGTGCCATTAGCTACAAGTGAAGGTGCATTGGTTGCTTCTTATCATCGTGGAGCGAAAGCGTGTTTACTTGCTGGTGGAGCAACATCCGTTTGTTTGGTGGAAGGTGTTCAACGAAGTCCTTTGTTTAAATTTGAAAACTTGGGTGATCTTGGATTGTTTATTACGTGGCTGTTGCCGTTGGTGGATACATTTCGCGAAATCACCTTAAAAACCAGTCGCTTTGCAAAGTTGATGGATATGAAATCCAATATTGAAGGAAATCACCTCATTCTCACATTCGAATTTCACACTGGAGATGCTTCTGGACAAAATATGGTAACACTTTGTACCGATGAAATTTGTAAATACATTGTAGAACATGCACCAGTAAAACCGCTTTTTTGGTTCATTGAAAGCAATTATTCAGGTGATAAAAAAGCCACTGCGTTGTCGTTTACCAATGTACGGGGTAAAAAAGTAACCACTGAAATTGTGATTCCAGAAAGCATTGTGAATAGCGTGCTCAAAACAACCACGGAAGCAATGGAAGAATATTGGCGTTCGTCAACCATTGGGATTATGCAAAGTGGTGCAATTGGAGCGCAAGGACATTATGCCAACGGTTTAGCAGCCTTATTCATTGCAACTGGACAAGATGCTGCCTGTGTAGCAGAAGCGGCAATTGGAATCACCCGAATGGAACGCACAAAAGAAGGCGATCTGTATTGCAGTGTGACATTACCAAATTTAATTGTTGGAACAGTTGGAGGCGGGACTTCTTTGCCAACACAACGTGAATGCTTGGAATTGATGGATTGTTACGGTGTTGGAAATGCACGGAAGTTTGCTGAAATCTGTGGAGCATTGGTGCTTGCAGGTGAATTATCAATAGCAGCGGCACTTTCAGCTGGACATTTTTCTTCTGCGCATAAAAATCTAGGTCGTAGAAAATGAAAAGTGACAGGAAATGGAATATACCCAATGTACTGTCGGCTTACCGCTTACTAGCATTGCCATTTATCGTTTGGACCATTGTTCTATGCGATAAACAGGTATATATTCTATTGCTATCGATCAACCTGATAACTGATATTTTGGATGGTTTTATTGCTCGTCGATTTAATATGGAAACCGAATTTGGTGCGCGCTTAGATTCATTGGCCGATATTGGAACTTATTCAATGGCATTTACAGGAATGATCGTATTAGAGAGCGATTTTGTTCGAGTTCATTGGATGGAATTTACTTCATTGATTGTTATTTATATCCTTGTTCAACTTATCTCCTTGATACGATTTAAATGCATGACCAGTTTTCATCTTTATTCCAGCAAGGTAGTGGGTTACGTACAAGGTATTTTCATTTTCACCTACTTTGTTGTTGGCTATGAACCTTGGTATTTCTATTTAATGCTTGGTTTAAGTTACCTAAACTATGCTGAAGAATTGATTATCATTACCCGAATTCCAGCCATGCGTTCCAATGTGCGTGGTCTCTACTTTATGCTGAAAGAACATAAACGAATTCAATGATGTTGCGCACAAAAGTGATTCTGTTGATTTTTGTTTACTTCATCGTTGGAGCGATATTGATTGCGATCATAAATAAAGCGAAAAAGGACATTGTTGCCAATAAAGAACGATGGATTAAGTACGCTGTGTATTTGATTATTGTTGGTTCAATTGTCTTTACAATTATGTATACTCATTACTTTCAGTGGATTACTGCAGGAATTCTGATTATCGCTTTTGGTGAACTCATTGTTGTATGGAAACGATTTGAATCACGTAAATTGAACACTCTTTTGATTGGTTTAGGTGTTTTATGCATTTTTTCAGTTGGTTTTTTCAATTTCGGTGATTCTGAAAGAAGATTGTCGGATCTTAAAATATACGTCCTTGTATTTGTGTTTGATGGTTTTTCTCAATTAGCAGGTCAGCTTTTGGGTAAACATACATTTGCTGGTAGAATAAGTCCCAATAAAACCATTGAGGGATTAATAGGAGGGTATATTTTGACCGTTATAACAGGTTTTTATTTAATGGATAATTATTCAATCTTATTCGTCCTTACTTTTAGTACAATTGTTTGTGCATCAGCATTACTTGGTGATTTGTTAGCTTCTTATTATAAACGATTGCATCATGCAAAGGATTTTGGACGATCATTGCCAGGTCATGGTGGTTTTTTAGATCGTTTTGATAGTTTTATAGCAGCTGGAGCAATTTATTGGTTTGTTTCAAAATCGACCGCATACTTTTAAATGATTAATCAGATAATTTCTATGAACGAATTCAGTAATTCCGAAGAAAATAATGCTCCCTTTCTGAAACGGTTCTACCGCTACCAAAAAGAACGGTTCCCGGTTCTAGGACACGGATTGCTGGTTGCGTCGTTTAGTTTTTCGGCTATTTCATATTCCCGAATTTGTCGTGGAGCTGAGGGTTTTGTAACTTGGCAAGCGTTCGCCGTTTGTGTCTTTACAACGATTTCACTGTTTTTATTGGTGCGCATTTTTGATGAATTCAAGGACAAAGAAGACGATGCGGCTTTTAGAAAACACCTACCAGTTCCAAGAGGATTGATTCGGCTCAAAGAATTGTTTATCATTGGCGCCATCTTGGTTATTGCACAAGTTGCTTTAAATGCTTGGTTTTTCCCAAAATTACTGATCATTTATGCCGTAGTCATTGGTTACTTATCCCTGATGGGAAAGGAATTTTTCATCGCTAATTGGTTGAAAAAACACCAATTTTGGTATGTGACTTCACACATGTTCATTATTCCACTCATTGATATTTATGCAAGTGGGCTCGACTGGATGCTCGAAGGTGTTGATCCGCCAAAAGGACTGCTCTTCTTTTTTATTGTTTCTTACATGAATGGAATTGTCTTGGAAATTGGTCGGAAAATCCGCACCCCAGAGCAAGAAGCTGTTGGTGTATTGACTTATTCTTCGCTATTAGGAACAAAAAAAGCTGTCTTCGCTTGGTTTGGAATCCTTTTCGTGACACTAATGGCAGCAATTGCAGCAGCTGTTTTCGCTGGACATGGCGTTCTTGGAATTATTATCCTGTGCAGCGTATTTATTCTTTCGCTCATCCCAGGAATCCTCTTTTTATCAAAGATGTCTGTGAAGCGTGCTAAAGCCATTGAGATCGCCTCAGCTTTATGGACAATCGCCATGTATTTAACACTTGGTGGTGTTCCAATGATTCAACAATTGATCTTTTAACAATGGAAATAATTACTTCACAACAAGCACAACGAATAGATCAATTCACCATTGGTGGAAAAGCACATAATCTATTTCGTCTCAAAGAATTGGGGTTAACTGTTCCAAATTGGATTGTTATTCCACAAGAAGTGTTGCTGCAATTAGTTCCAGAATCATTTTATACGGCTGAATATGTAACCATTGTAGATTTCATTCGCCAATTGGAAATTCCTGAACACTATTTGGATCAAATCCGTTCTGAATTTCCAGATACTACTTATTTTGCTGTGCGTTCTTCGGCTCTTGATGAAGATGGAGGTGATTTTTCATTCGCAGGTCAATTTGAATCACATCTCTTTGTTACCAAAGAAAACCTAGCTAAAAACATACGCAACGTATGGATTTCTGCCTTTTCAGATCGCGTTTTTCAGTATCGATCTACGAATCAACTCACACAATCGTTTGGATTGGCTGTGATTATTCAAGAAATGATACCCGCCGAAGTTGCTGGTGTTGCCTTTGGAATGAATCCTGTGACTGGAAATCGGCGTGAACAAGTGGTAAGTGCCGTTTTTGGTTTAGGTGAAGGTCTGGTTTCTGGGGAATTAGATGCTGATACGTTTTGCATTAATGGAACAGAAATCACCACACAACTGGCTCATAAAACAGATCAATTTTTGCTCGATGAAGTGAAATTAACAGGCGTCATTAAAAAATCATTACCCATTGATTTACAGAATGAATCAACACTTTTACCGAATCAATTACTTGAATTAAAATCCATTCTTTTGAAGTGCGCAAAAGCGTATGGGAAACCGCAAGATATGGAGTTTGCTGTATACAATGACACCATTTACCTGCTCCAAACTCGTCCAATAACGAATTTGCAAAAGAGCACCGACAAATCAGCAGAATACATTCTTTGGGATAACAGTAATATTATTGAATCCTATCCTGGAGTAACAACTCCGCTAACGTTCTCATTCATTAGTAAATCGTATGAAAGCGCATACAAATTGTTTAGTCGTTATTTGGGCGTAAGTGAAGAAGTGATTCAGCAAAATGAACGTGTTTTTGCCAATACGCTTGGTTTTATGAATGGTCGTGTGTATTACAATTTAAAATCGTGGTACCACATGCTCGCAATGTTGCCTGGATACAGCATCAACGCGCGTTTCATGGAAAAAATGATGGGAGTGAAGGAACGATTTGATATTCCTGATTCTTACCGACTATCCAAAGGAAAAGCGTGGTGGAGCATTGTTAAAATGGTATTCAGCATGTTTGCACGGTATCAATCTTTGCCTCGTAAACGCAAAGCATTTATGGTTTTGTTAAATCGAACAATTGCAGCATACAAACAAGTGCAGTACCATGAAAAAAATGCAAACGAATTGATGCAATTGTACCTCGATTTCGAAAAAACCTTATTGAACAAGTGGAAAGCACCTTTGCTCAATGATTTTTTCGCCATGATTTGGTTTGGTCGCTTGCAAAAAACCTGTGAATCCTATCAATTGAGTGATAATCCCAATATTCACAACGATTTACTTTGTGGAAGTAGTGATATTATTTCAACGCAACCCATTCATCGGAGTATTGCTTTGGCTACCATTATTTCAGGGAATCCAGAAGTAAAGAATTTCTTCTTGGACAACAATCCGCAACAGGTTTGGAGGCAATTAACACAACATTCCGATCCAATTTACCAAGGCATAAAAGAAGAAATTGAACGTTACATTGCTGATTTTGGTGAGCGTTGTATTGGGGAATTGAAGCTCGAGACCGTTTCTTACACGCAAGATCCGTCGAAATTCATCAAAGTTCTGCAATCGTATGTAGAATCTGGAATTACTGCCGAACGCACTTCTGGAATTACGGAAGAACAAATCCGAGCAAAAGCTGAAAAGGAAGTACGAATCGCCTTAAAAGGCAAGTGGTGGAAACAGCGAAAACTCAATAAAACGATCCGTAAGGCACGTGAATTAGTCTCTTCCAGAGAAAACTTGCGCTACGATCGTACACGTGCTTTTGGTATTGTTCGTGAAATTTTCTCTCAAATGGGCAATCATTTTTATTCGGAGAGCATCATTGAGGATTCGCGTGATATTTTCTATTTGACCAAAGAAGAGATTTTCCATTTTATTGAAGGTACTGCCGTTAATCAGGACTTAAAATCATTGATCTCCTTACGAAAGGCAGAGTTTGAAAAATTCCAACAGCAAGAACCGCCTTCTGAGCGTTTCGCGAGTTATGGTGCTGTTTATCACGCCAATGATTTTTATAGTACAGATCGTGTTGAGGCAATTGAAGGTGATCTCAAAGGAATTGGTTGTTGTCCTGGGCGAGTCAGAGGTAAAGTACAGGTTATTCGTAATCCAGATGAAGTTTCATCATTGAATGGCGATATTTTGGTTACTTCTAGTACAGATCCCGGTTGGGTAACGTTATTTCCTAGTGCAGCAGCCATTATTGTTGAACGCGGAAGTCTACTCAGTCATTCAGCTATTGTTTCCAGAGAAATGGGAATCCCTTGCATCGTTGGTGTAACTGGTTTGTTGAAAACACTTAAAACGGGTGATGAAATCGAAATGGACGGAAGCACAGGAGAAATTAAACTAATTCAATAAAAAAAAGGCGCATATTTTAGTCTTTTTAGCAATATTTACCTATTTTAGCTAATATATTAGCCCTTATGAACCCATTCAACAATGAGAAAAAACCAGCCGACGTGCTTCTCAACTTAGCGGAAAAGTTCAAATTTATCCGTAAAAAAGCGGCATTCTCTCAACAAGAGTTAGCAGATCGATCTGGTGTTTCCTTAGGAAGCATTAAACGGTTTGAGCAAACGGGACAAATTGCCTTGGAATCACTCTTAAAATTAGCATTGATACTGAATCGATTGGAGGATTTTAGCGCCGTTTTCCAGCCTGCTCCTGATTTATCTCACATTGAACGGTTATTTACAGATCAAACCAAACGGAAATGATTGGGATAAAACGATTAAATGTACAGTTGCATTTAGGGAATGAAGTGTTGGATGTTGGCGAATTAGTAGCAGACAAACAGCAGGTTTATTTTCGATACACGCCTTCATTTATAGAGCGAGGATTGCAACTTTCGCCTTACAAATTGCCGTTGACAACAGAAATTGTGTCAGCAGGACCAATTCCGTTTGATGGTTTATTTGGTTTATTCAATGATTCGCTACCAGATGGATGGGGAAGATTACTTTTGGATCGAAAACTGACAACAAAAGGAATTACCATTGGTCAGATTACACCGCTAGATCGTTTGGCCTACATTGGACAAAACGGAATGGGAGCGTTGACGTATTATCCTGTTTTTGAGAATGAATCGCAATTAGAAACGATTACTGAACTTGATCAACTTGCAAGCGAAATGACTAAATTGCTAGATGGAACAAGTTCAGACATCTTAGATGAATTGTATGAACTCGGTGGTTCATCTGGTGGAGCACGACCAA
>JAYSRF010000133.1:0-3988 GCA_043721195.1 Fluviicola sp.
GAAAGTGAATAATCATACCCGTCTGTAAAACCATAAAGCGGATCATTTGGACCAGTAGTTGAGCTTCCTGAATAATAATAATCATAGCCCATAATGGTATAGAAGTCAACGGAATTATTCAATACTAATTCATTGAACACATTGCTCCAATCAACAGCATAGAGACAAATGGAAAGTTTGTAATTGGCATTGGCAGCATGTAAGGCAGTTCCCAAATTGGTCATAAATGTGGTGAGATTGGCAGATTGCGACGCTGGAACGCCTTCAAAATCAATGTTAATTCCATGTGCTCCACGAGCTTGTAGTAAAGCAATTAAGTTATTGATCAACGTAGTTTGGGCGGTAGCATTAGCGAAAAATGTTGCATGTCCACTGAATAACGTGACACACAAATGAACATTGACTCCATGAACGAGTGCTGTGTCAATTGCATCATTGGTTGCAAAACCGTGTGTAGAAGTCGCATTTCCATTTGCGGAATTCACTTCGTACGAAAAATAGCACAAATCGCTGATGAGATTCCAATCGTAATTTGCTTCGAGGCCATTTACCCAATACGGATGCCAACCAAATACCATTTTATTCAGGTCACAGGTTGTTTTTTCAGCAACTCGCGGCGCCTTCGAAGCTGGAATTTGTGCGATTCCTGTATCAGGATGGTTCAATAATTCTTCCTGATGTGTCGATTGAGCAAACGTACGAGATGCACTTAAAAGTATTAGTAGTAGTTGAATGAATTTCATGTAACGCAGTAATGAGCCGAAATTTAAGGAAAACTGCTGACGTTTGGCAAGATTAGGGCATAAAAAAAGCCTCACTTGTTGATAAGTAAGGCTTTGATATTGAACTAAATCGTTCTATTAAAATACTTCTGAATCAGCAAAGTGGAATTTTCCTTCAAGAATTGCATTCTCATCAGAATCTGAACCATGAACAGCATTGCGTCCTTTCGACTCAGCATAATATTTACGGATCGTACCTTCAGCTGCTTCAGCAGGATCAGTAGCTCCAATCAATGTACGGAAATCTTCTACTGCATTGTCTTTTTCCAAAATAGCAGCTACAATCGGTCCAGAACACATATATTCAACTAATTCTCCATAAAACGGACGCTCAGCGTGAACTTCGTAAAATGTTTTTGCTTGCTCTTCTGACAAACGTGTATATTTCATCGCTTTGATAGAAAAACCAGCTCCGATGATCATATCAATAATTTTTCCCATGTGACCATTCTCGATCGCATCTGGTTTTAACATGGTGAATGTTCTGTTACCTGACATTTTGTTCTTTTTTAATTGAAATTCACGGCAAAAGTACAGAATTTAAAGTGATTTCAATACATGATTTGGTTTTTCTCTAAAGAAACACTTAACCATCTTTACTCGGTAAAATAAAAATTTAGTCTTATCTAAAAATTAAGTATATTTGTCTAGAAAAATCAACGAATGAGTGATCCAATTAGGCAACTTTCACAAAGCGAAGAAAATTACATTAAAGCAATTTACGCGCTCTCTGAAAATAGTAATGTGGCCATTTCTACCAATTTACTAGCCGATCGTCTTTCAACAAAAGCCTCTTCTGTAACGGATATGCTCAAAAAGCTTTCAGAGAAAAAATTGTTGACCTACCAGAAATATCAAGGCTGTAATCTAACAGATTCAGGATTAACCATTGCGCTTTCGATTGTACGTAAACACCGTTTATGGGAAGTTTTTTTGGTCGATAAATTGCAATTTGGCTGGGATGAAGTACATGAAATTGCGGAACAATTAGAACACATTCAATCGGTGCAATTGACCAACAAACTCGAAGATTTTTTAGGTTACCCGAAAGTTGATCCACATGGAGATCCTATTCCAACAAGGGATGGACAAATTGATCACTGTACTGCTTCTGTTGATTTAGTTTCGTGTGAAATCGGAACACAGCTTGTGGTTATGGGAGTTGAGGACGGCACGCCTGAATTTCTTCAATACTTAAGTAAAATAGAATTGAAACTCGGAAGTTCCATTCAAATCATCGAAAAATTGTCTTTTGATGGTTCTATTATCGTTGAATTTGACAACAAACAAGTGCAATTTTCACAAAAGGTTGCTTCTAAAATATTTGTAAAATGCCCCGAATAAGTATCATGATTTGCTGCACCTTGTTGTTGGTATTCGGTTGTAAAGTTGATTCAACACAACAAAACAATGAACGACCAGTTGTCGTGTGTTCTACTTCGATCATTGCCGATAATATGCAAGCTGTTTTAGGAAACGAATTTGATGTACGTTCCTTGATGGGACCTGGTGTTGATCCGCATTCCTATAATCCACGACCATCGGATGTGCAATTGTTGCAAAATGCTGATGTCATAGTTTACAATGGATTTCACCTCGAAGGAAAAATGGCCGATTTATTTCATCAGTTGGCGGAATCAAAACCAACGTTTGCAGTTGCAGATTATTTCCCTGAAAATCAAAAAATAAGCGCAAGTAAAACCACTAACGTCATTGATCCACATATTTGGTTTACACCTGAAAGCTGGTTAAAATCAATCGGGAAAGTAGCGGATCAATTGGCTACATTGTATCCTGAAAAGGCTGCTGGAATTAAACAACGATTCGAGCTTTATCAAAAGAAATCGGTGGATGAAATGATTGCTCTAAAAAGCGAACTTTCAACCATTCCAAGTGAACAACGCGTATTGATTACGTCACACGATGCATTTCATTATTTCGGAAAGTACTTTGGCATTGAAGTGCGCGCGCTCCAAGGTGTTTCTACCACACAAGAACCAGGTGTAAGAGATGTGTTGGAATTGGTCGATTTCATTGTCAAACGCAAAATAAAATCCATTTTCATTGAACATTCAGTGAGTCCAAAATCGATTCAAGCGGTTATTGAATCCTGCAATGCAAAAGGTCATAAAGTCAACATTGGCGGTACACTTTATTCAGACGCTTTGGGTGCTCAAAATTCAGATGGCGGAACCTACATTGAAATGATTCGACACAATATCACGACTATTAGTACAGGTTTAAAATGAAATCCATCATCTCCATAACTGATTTACAAGTCGCTTACCAAAAAACAGTTGTTTTGGATGAAGTGACGTTGGAAATTCCAGCAGGTCAAATTACCGGAATTATTGGTCCGAATGGCTCTGGAAAAACAACATTGCTCAAATCGATTATGGGGTTGATTCCAATTGAAAAAGGAACGATTCGTATTTTAGATCAACCCTTATACGCTATTCGTAAAGCGTTAGCGTATGTGCCTCAGCGAGAAAGTGTCGATTGGAATTTTCCTGCAAGCGTTTTTGATGTTGTTGCGATGGGACGTTTAAACACGCAAAAATGGTGGAAACGGTTGAATCAAGAAGATTTGACCATCATCAACAAAGCGTTGGAACAAGTACAATTAACTGAATTTCGTGATCGACAAATAGGACAACTTTCTGGCGGACAACAACAACGTGTGTTTTTAGCACGAGCATTGGCACAACAGGCGCAAATCATTCTCATGGACGAGCCATTTGTCGGTGTTGATATGGTTTCTCAAAGTGCTATTCTTGAAGTCTTATTCGAATTGCGTGCACAAGGAAAATCCATGATCATTGTTCACCACGATTTATTGACCGTTTCTAATTACTTTGATTATGCGATTTTACTGAACAATAAAGTAGTTGCTACTGGTCCAACTTCTGAGGTATTACAGCCCGAAATACTTGAAAAAGCTTACGGAGCTACACTTTTATTAAACCGATAAGATGAGTAGCTATTCGATTATCGATCCAACATTGCAGCGTATTGTTATTGGAACTGTATTAATCGGTTTGAGTGCTTCACTCGTTGGTGTCTTTAGTTTTTTGCGCAAAAAATCCTTAATCGGCGACGCCATTTCTCATGCAATTTTACCTGGAATAGCTGTTGCTTACCTATTTATTGAAACCAAAAATCCTGTCGTATTATTAATAGGCGCCGTGATTGCTGGTTGGTTGGCT
>JAYSRF010000134.1:0-3970 GCA_043721195.1 Fluviicola sp.
AAAGCACATTACTAAAAAAACAAATTGTAATTATGGCGATTAAGCGATTCATCATAGATAAGGTTTTATGATGCAAAAGTAAGCAAAATCAATCAGCCAACTCCAACAAAAAATCCGCCCTGATTTCTCAAAGCGGATTTTCCAATAACTGTATTCTATCTCCTACGCCTCCACATGCATGTAACTCTCCACACTCGGACAGCTACACACCAAATTTCGGTCGCCATACGCATTGTCTACACGACGAACTGGAACCCAGTATTTCCAATCTTTTAAGTACGCAACTGGATAAGCAGCTTCCTGTGGTGTGTATGGGTAATTCCAATCTTTGTTGATGATACAATCTGCGGTGTGCGGTGCATTTTTCAACAAGTTGTTTTCGCGATCGGCTAATCCGTTTTCGATGTCTTTGATCTCTTGACGAATTTTGATCATCGCTTCAATGAAACGGTCCAATTCTTCTTTATCTTCCGATTCTGTTGGTTCAATCATCAAGGTTCCAGCAACTGGGAATGATACCGTTGGTGCGTGGAATCCAAAATCGATCAAACGTTTTGCCATATCGGCTACTTCAACGTCTGCGTTCTTTTTGAAATCACGGCAATCGAGGATCATTTCGTGAGCAACAGTTCCGTTTTTACCCGTATATAAAATGTCGTAATGACCTTTTAATTGCGCGGCAATATAGTTGGCATTCATGATCGCTGCTTCAGTTGATTCACGCAATCCTTTTGCTCCCAACATTTTGATATATCCATAAGAGATCAACAAAATCAAGGCACTTCCATAAGGTGCTGCTGAAACTGCATGAATAGGCGAACTTCCTCCTGCTGCAATAACTGGATTGCTTGGCAAGAAAGGCGCTAAATGTGCTGCAACTCCAATTGGTCCCATTCCAGGTCCACCACCACCATGCGGAATGGCGAATGTTTTGTGTAAGTTGAGGTGACAAACGTCTGCCCCGATATTACCAGGATTGGTCAAACCAACTTGTGCATTCATATTGGCACCGTCCATGTAAACTTGTCCACCGTTGTCATGAATAATTGAAGTAATCTCGCGAATACCTTCTTCGTAAACACCGTGCGTGGAAGGGTAAGTTACCATCAAGCCAGCTAATTCATCTTTTAATGCAATTGCTACTTCACGTAATTCATCAATATTGATGTTTCCATTCTCATCACAACCTGTAACCACCACTTCAAAACCAGCCATTACAGCAGAAGCAGGATTGGTTCCATGAGCGGAAGAAGGAATAATCATTTTGGTGCGGTTCTTATCTCCGCGTGACTCATGGTACGCTTTGATCACCATCAATCCAGCGTATTCGCCTTGTGCTCCAGAATTTGGTTGAAGTGACATGGCAGCAAATCCAGTAGATTCACACAAATCTTTTTCCAATTCACGGAACATTGCATGATAACCAGCAGCTTGCTCAATCGGTGCAAACGGGTGCATGTTTCCAAACTGCGGATTGGTGATTGGAATCAATTCAGAAGCGGCATTGAGTTTCATGGTACACGATCCCAACGGAATCATACTGTGAACCAAGGATAAATCTTTATTTTCCAAACGCTTCAAGTAACGCATCATTTTCGATTCAGAATGAAAACGGTTGAATGTTGCGTGCGTGAAGACTGCATCTGTACGCAAGTTTTCAGTTGAAATGGTGTTTTCTGTCGCTTTCGAAACAGCTGTTGATGATCCAAAAATGTTCAAGATCGCTTCAACATCAGCAGTTGTATGTGGTTCACCAAAACTAATGGTCAATTCACTTGCATTGATGATGCGGAAATTCATTTCTTGTGCTTCAGCTGCTGCTTTGATTTTTGCCGTATCAACACCTTTCACCCAAACGGTATCAAAAAACTGATCTGCACCAATGGTAATTCCTTGCGCTTTTAAACCGTTCGCTGTTTTTGTAGCCAATGAATGCACGTGTTCAGCAATGGCTTTCATTCCAGCTGGTCCATGATAAACAGCATACATACTTGCCATCACAGCGAGCAATGCTTGAGCTGTACAAATATTCGAAGTTGCTTTATCGCGTTTGATATGTTGCTCACGTGTTTGCAAAGCCATACGCAAAGCCAAATTATCATCTGCATCTTTTGATACACCAATGATACGGCCTGGAATGGTACGTTTGTATTCGTCTTTTACAGTAAAATAAGCAGCATGTGGTCCACCAGCTCCCATTGGAACACCGAATCGTTGTGAAGAACCAAAAACGACATCAGCTCCTAAAGATCCAGGCGATTTTAATACAACAAGCGACAATAAATCAGCAGCAACGGCAACACGTAATCCTTGGTTGCGGTCGATGAACGCTTTCACGTCAGTGATTACACCTTGCGTATCTGGATATTGAATGATGGCACCGAAATACGTTCCATCGTGTTTAAATGTAGTTACATCACCAATGACCAATTCAATTCCTAAGTTCAATGCACGACCAAGTACCACTTCAATTGTTTGTGGGAACGCATTTTCAGCAATAAAGAACTTTACAACTCCGTCTTTCGTTTCTTGACGTGAACGTGAATTGTAGAACATGATCATTGCTTCTGCTGCTGCAGTTGCTTCATCTAATAACGAAGCATTGGCAATTTCTAATCCAGATAATTCTAAAATCATCGTTTGAAAATTCAACAATGCCTCTAAACGACCTTGTGAAATTTCTGCCTGATAAGGCGTATATGCAGTATACCATCCTGGATTCTCAAGCACATTGCGCAAGATCACAGACGGCGTTATGGTTTCGTTGTAACCTAAACCAATAAAGGATTTAAACACCTTATTTTGATTCCCCAAAGCAGTAACATGTTGCAAGTACTCCTGCTCAGTCATCGCTTCACCGATGTTCAATTCGCCATTCAACCGAATATGCGATGGAATTGTTTTATCAATTAATTCTTGGATAGATTTTACACCAATTGCCTCCAACATTGCTGATTTTTCAGCGTTATCAGGACCGATGTGACGAGATGAAAATACGTTCATGTTTTTCCTAAAATGATTAAAAACACCTGTTTTCCTGCCAACTATCAGACAGGTTATAAGGGACTGCAAAGATACTTGAAAATCTAAGAATTAACTAGCACTGAAACGCACAAAATTGGAATCGGTTAACAATGATTTTATAGAAGAGCCAAAGGTGTTCATTCTGGAATTTAAAACCAATGAAGAAATACGTATCCTTGGACTGATTATCACAAACATTCCTAATAAACTGAGATTCTGTGTAAATAAAGAGGTTTGGGAAAACACCTGTTCACAAAGTCGAATCAATGGAATAAAAAAGGGGCGAATCCTACAATTGAGATAGCCCCTTTTCGTAATCGTTGTTCTATTTATTGATCACAATTGGCATACGTTGAATCGCCTTATCGGATAACACTTGAAGTGTGTAAGAACCGTCTACAATACGCGACATATCAACGGCCATACTTGTAGTGTTTTCACCCTTTAGGGTCATCACGAAACGCCCTGCATTGTCATAAACATAAACAGACTGAATCATATTGTTTTCAGCATCTATTGTAAAGAAGCCAGTTGACGGATTCGGGAAAATATGGATTCCAACGAATGTGTTATCTTCAATGGTTAAGCATGAGTCTACAAGCACAGTTGAATTAGCAACATTGAAACAGCCATTCCCATCTGTATATGAATACGTTAATGGACTTATACCTGAACCAGCTGCGCTTGGATCAAATTGATTTCCCACTACCCCATTTCCTCCATATGTTCCACCAATCGGTGCGCCTTCTACTAGGGTTATTGCTGAACTGTAAAGACACAGATCAGGAATAGCTCCAAATGTTACGGTTGGATTTGGATTAACAATAATCGTTGTCGTTCCAGATGTGGCTGATGTACAACCAGCTGTTGTGACATCAACCGTGTAGGTTCCCGCTGTTGAAACCGTTATGGATTGTGTTGTTGCGCCAGTTGACCATACATTTCC
>JAYSRF010000135.1:0-33197 GCA_043721195.1 Fluviicola sp.
CAATTTTCCGCTTTCCAGTGCTGCAATTAACGCTTTTGTCTCCACAATTTTTCCCCGAGATAGATTGAGCAAAAAGGGAACTTTTCCTAGCCCATCAAAAAACTCCTGATTTGCGAAATAAGTGGTTTCATTATTTTGCGGAATATGAAAACTAATGACATCTGATTTCCGCAAAAGAGCTTCAAGTGTAGCTTCCATTACAAACTCATTTCCGAAACCCGATTTGTATTTATCATAAGCCAATACTTTCACATCAAATCCGCGCAGTTTACGGGCAAAAGACCAACCGTTATTTCCATAGCCAATGATCCCAACTGTTTTTCCGTCCAATTCCACTCCGCGGTTTCCATCCCGATCCCATTTTCCATTTCGAATTTCTTGATGAGAGGTGTGGATTTTATTCATTAATGACAATAACATTCCAAGAGCATGTTCACCCACAGCGTTTCGATTTCCTTCAGGGGCATTGAACAATACAATTCCACGATTTTTACAATAGGCCTCATCTATATTTTCCATCCCAGCTCCAGAACGAGCAATAAACGCAAGATTTGGAGCGCAATCTAGCAACCCTGCATGCATTGGAAACCGTGAACGGATAACTATTCCAAATGCTTCATTCAGCTGTAATTTTGTTTCTTCAAACGACCAAGTTGAGCCATCAATACACTCAAATCCTAGAGTAGAAAGTCGATTTTCCAGTACTTCATGTACAGTATCGAGAAAGATTATTTGTTGTTGTTTCATACCTTTTTTTTTAGAGACTTGAGACTGAAGACTTAAAGACCAGAGACTAAAGATCGTTTCTTAAACCTAATCTTTAGTCTAAAAGCGCAGCGGTATCAAGTCTTTCGTCTATATCATCTTAGGTCTTAATAGCAGTCATTACAAAATTACTTTGAACTTGTGCAATATGGGGAATTTTCGTCAATTGGTTTTTAATAAAATCTTGGTATTCATCCATGGAAGCTACTTCAATATGCAATAAATAATCAATGGAACCTGCAACATGGTAACAAGCTGAAACCTCATACAATAGAACAATTGCTGGTTCAAATGCATTCAAAACGTCCAAGGCATGTGATTGCAAAGTAACTTGACAAAACACTTGTAATTGTTTTCCTAAATAAAGCTTATTGATTCGAGCAGAATAGCCCAGAATTACACCATTTCGTTCCAATCTTCGAATCCGCTCAAACGTAGGTGTTGTAGATAAACCGACCGCATCAGCGACTTGTTTATAATTCATTTTTCCATCTTGCTGCAAGAGCGATACAATGCGAAGATCAATCGCGTCCAATACATAAGTAGCTGATTTTTCTTTTTCCATAACTATGCACACAGCAAATTAGAACAAATACACAGCAAAATTAGAATATTCAGAATAATTTACTGCACTTCAGAATATAAAAGTTGTTTTATGTTAGTTTGAAGGATAAAATAAGAATTATGTCTCGTAAAATGCATCCAGAAAGTCTCATGATGAGTCATGGTTACAAACCATCCTTATCTGAAGGCGCCATCAAGTGTCCGATCTTTCAAACGTCAACGTTTGTATTCAATACTGCTGAAGAAGGAAAGCGGTTTTTTGAAGTCGCTTACGGAATCAGTGATTTGCGAGAAGGTGAAGAATTGGGTTTAATTTATTCGCGTTTAAATAATCCAGATTTAGAAATTTTGGAAAATCGCTTGTGTTTATGGGATGAAGCTGAAGATTGTGCTGTATTCGAAAGCGGTATGTCAGCGATTTCAACTGCATTAATGGAATTCATGGCACCAGGTGATTTGTTATTGTATTCGCGTCCTGTTTATGGTGGAACGGATCACTTTATCAATCACTTTTTGAAAAAGATGCAAATTCATGCTGTTGGATTTCGTGCGGATGAAAGCAAAGAAGTGATCATTGAACGCATTATTGCTACTGGGAAATCGGATCGGTTGACAATGATTCACATTGAAACGCCAGCAAATCCAACAAATGCGCTGATTGATATTGAAATGTGTGCTGCGATTAAAACGCATTTTTCAACACCAGAAAAACCGGTTATTCTATCTGTAGACAATACGTATATGGGGCCAATTTGGCAACATCCCTTGAAACACAATGCAGACTTGGTTTTGTATTCTGCAACAAAATACATTGGGGGTCATTCAGATGTCATTGCTGGAGCGTGTCTCGGTTCAAAAGCACTCATTGGCAGAATTAAAGGATTGCGCACCTTTTTAGGAAATATGGCTGGACCATGGACAGGTTGGTTGCTCATGCGAAGTCTAGAAACGTTGAAAGTACGCATGGAACAGCAAGCTTCCAATGCAGTTCATGTTGCTAATTATTTGAAACAACATCCAAAAGTATCGTATGTCTATTACCTCGGATTTATTCCTGAACAAGGCACTGCAAATGAACAGCGGATTTACAAAGAACAATACACATCAAGCGGAGCCATGATTGCGTTTGACATTGTTGGTGGTGAAGCAGAAGCGTTTAAATTCCTGAATTCACTCAGACTAATCAAATTGGCTGTAAGTTTAGGAAGCACCGAAAGTTTGGTTGAACATCCATATACCATGACGCATACTGATGTTCCCCAAGAAGATAAAAACGCAATGAACATTACACCTTCGTTGATTCGACTTTCAGTTGGCGTTGAGCATTATGAAGATTTGATCGCAGATATTGAACAAGCATTGTAGACAGAAAGACTTGAGACAGAAGACCGCTTCGCTCTTAGACTGAAGCGGTCTTCTGTCTCAAGTCTTTCTGTCAATTCAACCAGAACTTAATAATCGAACTCAGTTTAATAAGCAATCGGTTCTAAACGCAAGTCAATTTTTTTCTCTTTTCGGAAATACTCACCAACGCTTATGTAACCAGGTTTTGCAGCTTGAATCCACCAAAATCTTGATTCCATATTGATTGGAACACGACTATTTGTGCGCTCGCCACCATCAATTTGAATAACACCAACCATTAAGTCAGAATTTGTAGCACCTTTTTCTTCCTTTCTATTGGCATCAATGTAAACAACACTGAAACGATCACTTTTGACATCACTAGAAGTAAATGCATAATCAAAAGCACCCATTGAATTGATATAATAACCTAAGAAAGAAATATTCCACATTCCAGCGCCAGCAGGTAAAGCAACCGAAGTTTTACGTTTCATGATCAAATCGAAATCAGTCATTTTATTTGATTTATCAAATTCAATAACAACCATATTACCTAAACGCACTTCAAAATTGGCAACATTAGATGACCCACCTGTAAGTCCAACCAATACATTTCCAGCAGTTGCTCCAGCACTTACTTGTTTTCTAAATTGTTCGGCGATCAAATACAAACGCCCATCACTCGTGCGCACAACATCATGGAAGAACATATAAAACGGCTTGTCTGCTTCTTTTTTATCTTCTTCATCTAAATTCTCTTGTTTGAATTTATCAATATCACCCTTCCATTTGTATTCTGTATTTGTAAGTAAGGAACCAGACATTGAAATTTCATCAATGAATAATCCTTGACTTTTATCCTTTAATACATCGTCACCAGCTTTATAAAACTCACCTATCAAAAGAATGGTTTCTTTTTGTTCATCAACAAATGTTTTTAGCAATGATTTTTTACCTTCTTCAGCTCCACCCATTGAAATTTCTTTGATCAACTTTCCAGTTTGAGCATTGAGTAACAAACAGTAAGTATCCATTTTTTTGGTCATCAAGCCATTTTTCTTGGTAACAGTAGCTGCAATAATTGTAGTTGTAACATCCGTTAAATCCGCTGCTTCAATGATCTCCGATGCTGGATCAGAACCATAAGACCATAGTTCTTCCATTTCATTATTATAGGCAACAATCTCATAACCGAATTTTCGTCGATTTTCTCCTTTTGTAAATGATTGACGTACAAAACCAGTTGTTCCCGTTGGAAAAATAGTGGTGTTTTCGGTAGCACTTTGAATATTTGTAGAAGCGCGGTTGAGTTCCCAATAGCCAATTTCTTTGACTGGAATTGTTTTAGAACCCATTACTTCACCTTCACGATTATAGGTCACGAATTCATACCCCGTTTTACCATCATAGAAATGAAGCATAAAAACCTCACCATTGAAAACCATTTCCAACATATACGTGTTTTTCGGTCGTGTTACTTCAAAGCTTTTAAGTGAGTTGTAATTATCATCGAACAACTCAATTTCATAGGTACTCGTTTTTTTATCTTGTTTTTCTTTGAAGTAAAAAATATAATACCCTACGATTTTATCTTCTTCGATAATCGTACCTGATTGTTTCGCACTTTTTAAGTTAAGCACATTTGCAATAGTATGTTGCTGTGCATGAATTGAAAACGCTAATAAGATGGTGGCCAGCGTTAGTAATGATTGTATTCTTTTCATAGTTTATTTATTTGTATTTGATTGTGTTCTTCTGTTGTAAATATTTTTCTTGAATGTCCCTTAAGTAATGGATGAAAAACGAATCCTCTACAAGTGGCAATAATGCTTGGTAACGCAAACTATACGCATCAAAATTTTTGGTAAAGTAGTCCGAATGTAGATCTACAAAATCGAGTAATATAGTTTGATAACTAGGTGGAATTTCTTTTCTGAATCGTTCCGCAATTTGGAGACAATCTTGTGGATTCAAGAACTGTAACAAGTAATTTAAACGATCAATTGATTCATCATTTTTAGGATTTTGCATCTCCACAAATTTACTCGCGTTTCTACCTGACTTATAAAATGATAAAAGACTGAATTGAAATGCTAAGGCTGCTTTTGCATAAACATCAGTTGGATAATGTTGTTGCATTCTCAAAGCATAATAGATGCCTTCTGAAAAATTTTCATCACCAATCGCACTATGGACCATTTCTCCATCAATTTGATAGTGATAACTCCGATAAATGTCATCTATTGGTACTAATGTATCAATTTCCTTCAATCCTATTTGACGCAACAACGCATCAGTACGTTGGTATTCATAAGGATGTGTTCTTAAATAGGATTCGTATTCCTTCTTATTTTCTGAAAAAACACCTAAGGATGAAACAGGAGAATAACGCGCGTATCGTTGAGCAATTGTTCCTGTTGAATCGATTTTAAGCAAATCAAATACAGGCAACAATTCCAATTCATATAAGTGTTCAGCTGCTTGCATTACATTGAAGAGATTGAATGCAAAAATTGGATTATAACCTGCATTCCGAAAAAAGTCCATTCCCAATGAATCAGCTTCGAATTCATCTTTTCTTGATTGCTCTTTTTGAGAAAAAATCCAAGGAATCATCAGTTCATTTAACGCAGAAACTTGCCCATATTGTTGCTGTTTTATTTTGGATATATCAGCATTCAATTGTTCATCTGTTTTTAATCGAACATTCGCAATGATACGTTCATTAGCATGTTCCTGCAAGTTATGTGAGAGTTCGTGAGCGAGTACTAATGCCAATTGCTCTTTATTATTCATGCGAGCAAGTAAACCAATATTCACAAAAACAATATTATCGCCTAACGTAAAAGCATTAAATTCTCTTGAGCGATACAGCACCAATTTACTATTTTGATCCAATACAGAATTTGCAGCCAAAATGGTAGAAAAAATGCCATTGACATACGCATATAATTCACCAGATAAGATGGCATCATCACTTTGGATAAGTGCTTTTCCAGCTGAAAAACGATCTTCGTATGCTCTTCGTATAGCTGAACGTTGCTTAGTTGTAAGATCTTCTGTCGAAACACGATCCCATTCTAAACGAAATTCATCATTCAATTGCTGGACAAGTTCCTTCTTATCAAGTGTCGTAGTTGCAGGTTCAAAATTCAGCGTATCTGCTACCTGACCAAATACGATTGGTGTTGAAACAATTAGGAGAAAAGTGTTGAAGATTCTGGTGTTCACGTTGGTTCTGCTTAATGTCGTAAAGTTAATGGATAATTATGATTTAGAAAGAAGATTATCATCAAGCTTAAATCCAATGGATATTTTTCAATTAATAATCCATAATTTCCCAATTCATAATTCATAATTAGTAAATCCCCTTTATCTTCGTGCATTCTAATACAAATAGCATGAGCACGCCCAGTGATTTAATTATCTACAATAGTCTTTCCGGTCAAAAAGAACCATTCACCCCGATTCATGAAAATCGCGTAGGAATGTATGTTTGTGGACCAACATTGTACAGTGAACCACACATGGGAAACATGCGCACTTTTATCAATTTTGATTTAGTGTACCGCTATTTACTCAAATTGGGATATTCTGTAAAATACGTGCGAAACATTACAGATGCCGGTCATATTACCAACAGTTTAGGCGAAGAGGTAGACAGTATCGGAAAAGCTGCCAAAGCTGAACAAGTACAATCATTGGAAATTGTGTACAAATACAATGTCAGTTTTCAGGAATTGCAACGCACGTATAATATGTTGCCACCAAGTATTGAACCAACTGCAACTGCACATATTCAAGAGCAAATTGAAATCATTGAACAAATCATTGAAAATGGATTGGCGTATGTAGTGAATGGTTCTGTTTATTTCGATGTCAAAAAATACAATGAACAATTCAACTACGGGATTCTCAGTGGACGTAAAATTGACGAACTCGCTGAAGAAACCCGCGAATTAAATGCGCAAGATGAAAAACGTTTTTTCGCTGATTTTGCCCTGTGGAAAAAAGCAAATCCAGAAGACATGCAAATTTGGCGCTCACCTTGGGGAAATGGAAACCCTGGTTGGCACATCGAATGTACCGCTATGAGCACAAAATACTTGGGAAAACAATTCGATATTCATGGTGGAGGTATGGATTTGAAATTCCCACACCACGAAGACGAAATTGCACAAAGTTGTGGCTCAATGGGCTGTAACCCTTCCAACTATTGGATGCACGCCAATATGCTCAATGTGAACGGTCAAAAAATGAGTAAATCGTTTGGGAATTATTTTCTTCCAAAAGAAATTGTAGAAGGAACTACATCTGTATTCGATAAGCCATACAATCCGAATGTGATCCGTTTTTTCATGATGCAAGCGCATTATAGAAGTACCTTGGATTTTACACCAGATGGATTAAATGCTGCTGAAAAGGGCTTTTCACGATTGACAGATGCTGTTGAATTACTTGATAAATTGCCGATTTCTCCTACATCTTCATTTTCCATTTCAGACTTGGTAAAGAGTTTTTACAACGTGATGAACGATGATTTTAACGCACCAATGCTTATAGCGAATTTATTTGAAGCTGTGAGACGCATTAACCTCATCAACGACGGAAAAGACTCGATTACACAAGCCGATTTAACCCTTCTAAAACTAGAAGTAAGTTCATTTTTATACGATGTACTCGGCATTCAGCAACAAGTAACGAGTAACGAAGCTAAATTGGATCCTATTATGCAATTGGTGTTGGAATTACGCCAACAAACCCGCGAACAAAAAGATTGGGCAACGTCTGATAAAATCCGCGATCGCTTGATTGAAGCTGGAATTGTGGTGAAAGATGGAAAAGACGGTGCAACCTGGTCAACACATTAACTCCATGAACGAACGTTTCGGAAAAGCCTACAAACTGTGTAGTCAAAAAACCATTGAGTCGCTTTTCAAGGAAGGTAAGTTGTTGCGTTTATACCCATTTGTGGTTTATTTTAAAGAGCAAGAACTACCCGCTGAACAAGCATTTCAATTGGTTTTTTCAGCACCCAAACGTGTTTTTCGCTTGGCACATGAACGAAATCGCATTAAACGTTTACTGAGAGAGAGTTTTCGCAAGAAAAAACTAATTTTGGAAGAAGCACTCAGTAACAAACACAAACAATTGGCGTTATTTGTGATCTATACAGCTAAAGAAGAATTACCATTGGAAAAACTATTGACCAAGACCGAACAGTTATTGGCGAAAATAATAGAGGAATTTTGTAATGAGAAGGATTAAGACGAATGTGAATGGAGACGGAAGGCTTGAGACAATAGACTTGAGACGGAAGACTAAAGACTAAAGATTAGGTTAATAAACTATCTTCAGTCTTAAAGCGCAGCGGTCTCAAGTCTCAGAGCAAAGCGGTCTCAAGTCTCATATCTTAAGTCTATCAAAAAAAGTAAAAATGAAACAACTCAAACATAAAATGAAAAATCTAGCATTAGGAGGAATCTTCTCCTTGTTGTTTTTCACTGGAACAGCGCAGTCAAACGGATTTGAAGTCCTCAAAAACATGGAGTTGATGGATTTAATTTATCAGCACATCGAAATGTACTATGTGGACGATCCTCAACCAGGTAACATGGGCAAAACGGCTATTGATGCGATGTTGAAGGAATTGGATCCGTATACGGTTTATTACCATGAATCAAATATGGAAGATTACCGATTGATGACTACAGGGCAATATGGAGGAATTGGTGCATTGATTCGCAAAATCGATGAGTATTCTTACATCGCTGAACCGTACGAAGGCAATCCAGCATTCAAAGCTGGTGTAAAAGCTGGTGATAAAATCATTTCCATTGATGATGTTCAAATGAAAAGCAAAGACAGTGAAGAAGTTTCCACTGCTTTGAAAGGACCAAAAGGATCTACCATTCAACTAAAAGTAGAGCGAAATGGAACAGAAATGATGATTCCGATTACCCGCGATGAAATTAAATTACCTGATGTCCCTTATTCAGGAATGTTGAATGACAAAGTTGGATACATCAAACTCAATAGTTTTACGCAAACTGCTTCCGCTGATGTAAAAACTGCATTTGATGCGTTAAAACAAAAAGGAATGCAATCCTTGGTACTCGATTTACGCGGAAACGGTGGTGGTTTATTGATTGAAGCCGTGCGAATCGTAAATATGTTTGTGAAAAAAGACCAACCGGTTGTCACAACAAAAGGCCGAATCAAAGAAGAAAATCGGGTGTATAAAACAACTGAAATGCCGCTTGATTTAACTATTCCGTTGGTGGTTCTCATTGATGGCGGATCTGCTTCAGCGAGTGAAATTGTTGCTGGAAGTTTACAAGATCTAGACCGCGCAGTGATTATTGGAACCAATTCCTATGGAAAAGGATTAGTGCAGCGCACATTCGATTTGAAATACGGCTCAAAAGTTAAAATCACCATTTCTAAGTACTACACACCATCAGGAAGGTGTGTGCAACGCTTAGAATATTACGACAAAGAAAACGGTGAAAAACCGAAAGTCATAGACGATTCACTTGTCAAAACATTTACAACTGCAAATGGCAGAAAAGTGATCGATGGTCGTGGTATTGAGCCAGATTTCGATATTGATCAATTAAAATATAGCCGTTTAACAGCAACACTCGTTACCAGTAACATCATTTTTAACTATGCAACTGAATTTGCACGAAAACATCCGAATATCGCGGAAGCAAAAACGTTCAAACTAACGGAAGAAGAATACGCACAATTTGAGGAATATGTTTTGAAACAAGAATTTACCTATTCAACTGCTTCTGAAGAAGAATTGCTAAAAATGAAAAAAACGGCTGAAGAGGAAGGTTTTTATGGCGATTTGCAAGCAGAATATGAAGCTTTGTTATCAAAAGTAACACCGTCTAAGGCACGAGACATGGAAAAATTCAAGTCAGAAATCATGGATATTCTTGCAAATGAAATTGTTGCACGCTATTATTATCAAAACGGAAGAGCTGAACAAGCATTTCAACAAGACCGTGATATAAACAAAGCATTGGAAATTTTACAAGACAAAAAAGCGTACAATACTATTCTTGGATTTTAAGCGTTATTCCAGCAACTACATTACATTATGTTGGACCGACTAACGGGTAAATCCGTTCATTTATTTATTCATCTTCTTAGTTGTATATTGCTTGCTGGAGGCCTTCCAACAAGTAAAATTCCACTTTCGTTAGGAACCATTTTACTGTTGGTGAATGTCCTATTAGAAGCTGATTTCAAATCCTATTGGCAACACCTCAAAACCAATCGTGTTGCTTGGGGATTGTGGTTATTTATCGGTTTTGAATGGATTTCACTGTTCTGGACACATGATTTTTCATACGCTTCACATGATTTTAGGGCAAAATTACCGCTTTATGTCATTCCACTTATTTTGATAATCAAACCCATTACAGAGCGCAAACATCTCTACCTAATTATTTCCTTTTTTCTAGCAAGCTTATTTGTCACTTCCTTCATCAATATAGGTTCTTATTTACATTGGTGGGGTGATAAAGTATACGACGACATTAGAGGGTTATCGTTGTTTAGCTCACATATTCGTTATGCACTCATGATCAGTCTCGGAATTGCATTTTGCATTACGTGGATTCAACAGCGTTTGCGCTATCGCATTATTCCAATTGTTCTTGGAACTTGGTGGTTGTGGTACACCTACTTTTCTCAAATCATTTCAGGATATGTAGCAATTTTCGTTATTGTACTCATTGCAATTGTGTATTTGATCTATTCAATTCAACGAAAAATGATCCGGTGGAGCATTGTTGGAACAACATTAATCGCATTCGTATTATCGATATGGTGGGTAATCGATTTTTTTCAGCCTACACCGCATAAAGTGACCTTCGATAACATAGAACATTATTCGGTCAATGGTAATTGGTACACAACAGAAATGCATGATGTAATCTGGGAAAATGGTTATCCCGTGGTCGCTTATATCTCAGAGATTGAATTGGAAAAAGCATGGAATCAAGTTTCCGACATTGATTATGCGCATGGAACAGACAAAAAAGAGCAACCACTTTATTTTACTTTGTGGCGGTATATGGCATCCAAAGGTTTACGAAAAGATTCAGTTGGTTTTTGTTCAATGACCAAAGCTGATATTGTCAACGTCGAAAGTGGCGTAGCTTCCATTTGTTTAACTGGTGGTGGCTTCAAATCGCGTTTATATGGACTCAAACATCAATTTGAGCACCCTGAAAATCCAAATGGACATTCATTACTACAACGGTTGGAATACTGGAAAGCGGCTCAATCTATCATACGTGAAAACTGGATTCTAGGAGTAGGTTCAGGTGATGTGGACGAAGCATTTAAAAACTATTATGCACAAAGCGACACACGTTTATTACCCGAATTACAGCACCGTGCCCACAATCAATTCCTTACCAGCTGGATCAGTTCAGGACTCGCTGGTTTAATCGCTTTTATCAGTTGGTGGATCCTTGCATTACGTATGTCTTGGAAACAAAAACAATATATTTTTACTGCATTTATTGGTATTTCCCTAAGTTCTTTTCTCATTGAAGACACCTTGGAAACACAAATGGGTGTGACGTTTGTGGCGTTGTTTTATGGATTATTTGTAGGTTATTATCAATCGACCAAAAAATTAATATAGCCCAACCTTGAAAAGACTATCTTTGCACCGATCTACCAAATAGGTAGTGATATAAAATCCATTGCAAATGCGTTTTGAACTTACCAAAGACTTTCTGGAGCGCATCCGACAAGCACTTGTATCGGAAGATACTGCATGGATTAATGAACACGTTTCCGACTTACACTTTGCTGATATTGCTGAAATCATGGACGAATTGCCCATTGAAGAAGCAAAATTTCTCTATTACCAACTCAGTGAAGAGCAACAAGCCGATGTGCTCATGGAATTGGAAGAAGAAGTCCGCGATCGATTTGTGGCTTCCCTTTCAAGTAAAGAAATTGCCGACCAATTAGAAAACCTCGATTCGGATGATGCAGCGGATATCCTCATGGAATTTCCAGATGCAAAAATCCAAGAAGTGATCTCCCAAATGGAAGATGACGATGCCGCTGATGACATCGTTGACCTCCTCAATTACGATGAAGATACAGCTGGGGGTTTAATGCAAAAGGAATTTATCCAAGCACGACTAGATTGGCCTGTCAACCGAGCTTTAGTTGAATTGCGTCGTCAAGCGGAAGATGTAGAACAAGTATATACCATTTATGTAGTCGACGATTTGAATAAACTCGTTGGTGTACTTTCACTGAAACGCTTACTGTTTGCTAGTCCAAAAACGCAAATTCGCGATTTGTATGACAATAAAAACTTGGTTTTTGTTAAGACAAATGATACGAGCGAAAAGGTAGCTAGACGCATGGAAAAATACGATTTGGTTTCTATTCCAGTCGTAGATTTACAACATAAATTAGTGGGCCGCATCACCATCGATGATGTCATTGATATTATCAAAGAAGAAGCTGATAAAGATTTCCAATTGGCATCTGGTCTCTCAGAAAAAATTGAATCCAATTCCAGTATTTGGAGAACTTCACGCGCTCGATTACCTTGGTTATTAATCGGTATGTTGGGCGGAGTTTTAAGTGCACAAGTCATTTCAAAGTTTGCTGGCAATATTGGTGATTTACCTGCATTGGCGTTTTTCATTCCGCTCATTACAGCAATGGGTGGAAATGTTGGTGTTCAATCGGCGGCAATTGTTGTGCAATCATTAGCCAAAGGAAATGATCCGTTTGATAGTATCCTTCAAAAAGTTGGAAAAGAAGCATTGGTTGGTTTATTAAACGGTGCGCTGTGTGCAACACTCATTTTTGGAATAGCCTATTTATTCAATGATATTCGTTTAGCTATCGTTGTTACTATTTCATTGTTTACTGTCATTGTTTTCGCTGCTGTTTTTGGAACCACCATTCCATTGATACTCAACCGTTATAAGATTGATCCTGCTTTAGCGAGTGGTCCATTTATCACTACCTTGAACGACGTACTCGGTTTGTTCATCTATTTTACCGTGGGATTACTGTTACTTAGTTAGAGACGGAAGATTGAGACTTGAGACGATAGACTTGAGACGATAGACTAAAGATTCTATTCTAAATCTAATCTTTCGTCTTAAAGCGAAGCGGTCTTTAGTCTCCAGTCTTAAAGCATAGCGGTCTCTAGTCTTTAGTCTATTTAATAGCGAAGCGGTCTCACGTCTCCAGTCTTTAACCTCCAATTTTACAAATTCCCCAATTTCTTTTGCAATTAATAAATCCAGCTGAAAAAAATTCTCGTAACTGTTTACAAGTAACTAAAAACACAAACAAACGATTATGAAAAAACAAATTTTATCACTCGGATTAGTAGTAGCTGCAACAACGTTGATGGCTTTCACTTCAGCAGCTCAAGGAACAACAATGGTAGGAGGCGAAAAAATGTTGCCAGCAAAAAACATCATTGAAAATGCAGTAAACTCAAAAGATCACACCACTTTAGTAGCAGCAGTTAAAGCAGCCGAATTGGTTGAAACATTGCAAGGAAAAGGACCATTCACGGTGTTTGCACCAGTGAATGATGCATTCGAAAACTTGCCTGATGGTACTGTTGATATGTTATTAATGGCTGAGAACAAAGCAACATTAGTAAAGGTGTTAACTTATCACGTGGTTGCTGGAAAAATGGATTTCGCGGCAATTAGTGCGGCAATCAAAAAAGGAAATGGAACTGCTACCCTTACAACTGTGAGTGGAGGTAAATTAACAGCACAAATGAATGGGACGCACAATATTACTGTAACGGATGAAAATGGAAACACAGCGAACATTTCGACCTATGATGTGTTTCAATCAAACGGAGTAATTCATGTCATTGATAAAGTATTACTTCCAAAAATGTAAATACGTGTGCTGTTCTTTGGGGTCTTCATCACTCTCTACAAAGAAAACTAACGTTCGTCTCAACATTGAAGAGTAGTACCTTCAATGGAAGACCTCAGAATAGTAACATGAAAAAATGTTCTTTATTTTGGTTAATTGTTGAACATAAAAACACCGATTGTAGCAATACAGTCGGTGTTTTTGTATTTATAAGGAAGACGAGAAATGGAAGACTTTAGACTAAAGACGGAAGACTAGAGACTAGATTTATTCTGAAATCTAATCTTTAGTCTTTTAGCGAAGCGGTCTTTAGCCTCAAAGCATAGTGGTCTCCTGTCTCAAAGCGAAGCGGTCTTCCATATCAAGTCTAACTTTCACACAATTCACCGACTGAAACAGGCATCTTGCCGATTTGCTGTTGTAACCTGAATAATTGCCTCCTACTTTTGAAATCATAAAAAAATAAAATTAATTGGTTCTCAAATTCCAGAACTAAAAAAACTAATTAATTTTGACCAAAAAAAGTATGGAAAGTATTCAATTAACAGATCTGCAACGTGAACTAATCGAACGATTAGGAGTTCACAACGAACAGATGGGAATGCCACCTACTGAAGCCCGTATTTTATCACTTTTGATTGTTTGCGATGTTCCTGAATTGACTTTCGACCAAATAAGAACCATACTTTCCATTAGTAAAAGTGCAACAAGTAATGGATTAAACCTCTTATTGCTTTCCCAACAAATTACATACAAAACGCGATTTGGAGACCGAAAACGCTATTTCACCAGCAATATTTCGAATTTGGAGGATGTCATGACAACCGAAATTCAAAAAATGGTGAAGATTGCGCAAGTCATGAAGGAAGTGCTTGTCCAACGACCACCCGATACAGAAAAATTCAATGAACAATTGGCCAATTTCATCGCATTTATGGAATACATGCACGAAGAATTACCACAGCTCCTTAGCCGTTGGAACGAGAAAAAAGAATCGAAAAAAACAAAAACAAGATAGATGAAACAAATCAAACAGATAGTTCAATTTACATTATTCCTTTTTTCAGGTGGAATTGTGTTTGCTCAAACTACTTCCAATACTATAAATCTGCAGCAATGCATTCAATTTGGAATGAGCAATAATGCAACCCTATTAAAATCACAATTGGAAGTACAACGCGCACAAGAACAACGGATTCAAACTCGTGCAGGTTATTTGCCACAAGTCAATGGTTCTGCTTCTTTAATGGACAACTTGCAATTGCAAACTTCCATCATTCCGGGTGAATTTTTCGGACAACCTGGTGAAAATATTGCTGTACAATTTGGAACGCAATACAATGTTCAATTGGGAATTGATGCCAGTCAAACCTTGTATGATCAATCGCTCATTTATGCTTTAAAAGTGAACGACCAAAACACAAAATTGATGGGGTTTTCTGCTAAAAAGACGGAAGAGCAATTGATCTACGATATTGCAACGGCTTATTATGCTGCACAAGTAACGTTTACGCAACAAAACATCGTGCAATCGAACTTAGCGCAAATCGATACACTGTTAAACATCACTCGTGTTCAATTGGAAAATGGATTCGCTAAACAATTGGATCTCGACCGTTTGCTGGTCAACCAAACCAATCTTCAAACCGATTTAGAGAATAGTTTATTGAGCTACCAACAACAATTACTCTTGTTGAAATATTACATGGGAATACCACAAGAAACCGCCATTGAATTACCTATTCTCACAGGCAATGAACAGGTTTCAGGGATTTTAATTGATGGAGAATCACTCAGTTCAACAGACATGAACATCCTTCAAGCGCAACAAGATTTGTATGCCATCAATCTACAACAAATCAAAGCGGGTTATTTGCCTACGTTGGCACTGAATTTCCACACTGGATTGCAAGTGCAACAAAACGATTTACGCATTTTTGGAAAAGATGCCAATTGGTTTCCCAACTCGTATGTGGGATTGAATTTACAGATTCCAATTTTCGATGGTTTAGCCAAACATTCACGTGTTAAACAACTGAACATACAAATCCAAGAAAGTGAGCTCGACAAACAGTATTTTCTCGAAGGATTAAAAATGCAGCGTGCCAATGCGAACAATAAATTGCGCATGAATAAAACAGCCTTGGAAAATCAACTGCGAAACATCGAATTGGCACAAAACAACTACGAAACAACACGTGTTCAGTATGTAGCAGGCATTGGTTCGATGGCAGAATTGGTCAATGCTGAAACATCTCTCAAAGAGTCACAAACGAATTACCTCAAAGCTTTGGTTCAAGTAAAATTGGCTGAGCTTGAATTGATAAAAACAACAGGAAATATCTCCTCCATTAATTAAAATACACCATGGAAAAAAGAAAAGGAATCTTTAGACGCATCATTTTACCCATATTAATTGTACTGGTGTTACTATTCGCCATCATGGCACAATTGAACAGCAACAAAGAGAAAATGCAGGCAGATGCTGATGTATCGAATCAAAAATTGGTGATATTTCCCGTTACGATTGTTCATCCTTCAATGGAAACTATTTCGCAAAATTTTGAAATCAGCGGAAACTTTATTCCCGATCATCAATTACAATTTGTTTCGGAAGTTTCAGGTCGTGTAAAATCCTTGAGCGTTCAAAATGGCGATTATGTGAAACAAGGAAAAGTACTCGCAACAGTTGATAATCAACAATTACAAATTGATTTGAGTTTGGCGAAAGCGACCTTAGAAAAAGCAAAAACCGATTTGGAGAAATACGAAAACATGCTTCGAAGCAATGCAGTGAATAAACAACAAGTGGAAGACCAAAAAATGCAAGTTAAATCAGCAGAATCGCGGGTTCAAACTTTGCAACATCAATTAAAATTAACGTCCATTGTTGCGCCCATTTCTGGGATAATTTCAACTGTTTCTATTGAGAAAGGTAGTTTTTTAGCACCTGGTTCGCCCATTGCTACCATTGTTGATATACAATCACTGAAAATGAGCGTTAAACTCTTCGATGCACAAGTGATTCGTGTGAAACAAGGACTTACTGTTTCTATTGTTCCTGATTTGTACAAGAACACAAGCATTACAGGAAAAGTTGCGGCTATTTCACCTCAAGCAGACGGTTCGAAGAAATTTGAAACAGAAATTAAATTCACCAATCCATCTAAAACGCCACTCAAATCTGGTATGACAGGTAAAGTGAAATTTGAATTTGGTGGAACAAAAACAGCCTTGACCATTCCTATTAAATGCCTTGTTGGAAGCATGCAAAATCCAAAAGTGTATGTGATTGAAGGCAACAAAGCGAAATTGGTTGCTATTGGTATTGGTTCGGTGAACGAAGATCAATTAGAAGTTACTTCAGGATTGACCGAAGACATGATGGTTGTTCAAACTGGACAATTGAACCTGACAAATGGTTCTACAGTGAAAATTATTCAATAATAGTCAAATTATAGACGTATGTCAATTACAGAATTAGCCATAAAACGACCCTCATTGATCATTGTGATCTTTGCGGTACTCGGATTTCTCGGAATCCTCAGTTATTCCAAACTCAACTACGAGTTGATGCCCGATATGTCTTGGCCCGTCGTTTCGGTAACAACCATTTATCCAGGTGCTTCACCAAGCGAGGTAGAAAATTCCGTTACCAAAAAACTAGAAGATGCCCTTGCAAGTGTCGAAAACTTGGATCAAATGCAAGCCACTTCCGCAGAAGGAATGTCGGTCATTGTATTGATTTTGAAAAACGATGCCGATTCAGATAAAGCTGTTCAAGAAGCACAACGCAAGATCAACAGTGTTTTATCTGCATTGCCAAAAGAAATTCTTTCGCCTTCACTCGCAAAGTTCTCGTTTGATGAGTTTCCGATCATGAACATTGGTGTGACAGCCAATATGCCGCCAACGGAATTGTATTCATTGGTGAAAGACGAAGTAAAACCGCTCTTTTCCAAAGTAGAAGGAACTGCACAAGTGAGTTTAATTGGTGGTGAAGAACGCGAAATCACCGTTCAAGTTGACCGTGAAGCGTGTAAGAATTACGGGATTTCCATTCTACAAATTACCAGTGCTGTACGCAGTGCGAACATGGAAATGCCAACTGGAAAAATCAAAAGTTCGGAAGAACAAGCATTGGTGCGTTTACGTGGGAAATACAAAAACCTAGACGAATTACGCGATCTTGTTATTGCAACTGATCCCAAAACAGGTTCACCCGTGCATTTATACGAAATCGCTAGTGTACGTGATGCTTCCAGCGAAATCAAAACGTTTAATCGCATCAATGGTGTGAACTCTTTGGGAATGTCCATCCAAAAACAAACGGATGCCAATACCGTGAAGTTGAGTAAACTCATGAAAGAAGAAATGAAGCGATTGGAGGAAGTTTACAAAAGTAAAGGACTTAAATTCGAAATATCTTCCGATTCTTCTGATTTCACCCTTGCTGCGGCAGATGCAGTTGTGCATGATCTTGGTTTGGCGATTTTCATTGTTGCATTGGTAATGCTATTATTCTTACACAGTCTGCGAAATTCATTGATCATTATGATTTCCATTCCTGCGTCCTTGATTTCCGTATTTATTGCCATGTACTTGCTAGGATATACGATGAATCTCATGACGCTACTTGCCATTTCGCTCGTAGTAGGAATTTTGGTCGATGATTCCATTGTGGTACTTGAAAACATTTACCGCCACTTGGAAATGGGCAAGGATCGCAGAAAAGCTGCCATTGATGGTCGTAAAGAAATTGGATTTACTGCAATGGGAATTACCTTGGTGGATGTTGTGGTATTCTTGCCACTCACACTCGTTGGTGGATTGATCTCTAATTTGCTTTCTCAATTCTCCATGGTGATTGTGATCTCTACATTGATGTCATTGTTTGTTTCGTTCACATTAACTCCACTCCTAGCCTCTCGATTGGCGAAAGTTGAAAAGATCAACCCAAAATTGTTTACTGGAAAGATCATTCTCGCATTTGAACGCTTTTTGAAATTCACAACCATGCGTTATGCCAGTTTATTGCGTTCTTCTTTGCGCAGAAAACGTTACATCGTAATTGGATCACTGCTTATATTAATTCTATCATTTGGATTGGCAGGAAGTGGCTACATTGGTGGTGAATTTGTGGCACAAGGAGATCGTGGAGAGTTCCTTATTACATTGGAGTTACCACAAGATGCAACGCTTCAACAAACAGATGCTGTTACCCAAAAAGTAGAAGCTTACTTGTTCAAAGACAAACGTGTCGTAAATGTGTTCACCAATGTTGGAACCAGCAGCGGAAACATGGGAATGTCGAGCAGTGTGAACAATAAATCGCAGTTGACGGTCAAAATTGTTCCCAAAGAACAACGCACTCAATCAGCGGGAATTGTAGCCCAATTGATGAAACAGGATTTGCAAAAAATACTTCCCGATGTAAAAGTCAATTCGGCAACGATCGGTATTATGGGTGGTGCAGATGATGCGCCGATTCAAGTACTGATTTCAGGAAATGACATCGATTCCAATTTTGTAGCTGCAGAACGCGTTTTGAACACGTTAAAATCGATCAAAGGAACGTCAGAAATCAAGATGTCGGTTGAAACGGGAAGTCCAGAAGTGGTAGTGAACATTGACCGCGATAAAATGGCCGAACTCGGCTTGAGCATGGAAGTAGTTGGATCGACTTTACAAATGTCCTTCAACGGTGATGACAATGCGAAATACACGGAATTGGGGAAAGACTTCAATATTCGAGTGAGTTACGATGATTTTAATCGCCAAAACACAAACGATGTGAAAGAAGTGTTTTTCATCAACAATAAGGGAAATGAAATTGCATTGAGTCAGTTTGCAACCATAACGAAAGGCAGTGGGCCAGCGAAATTGGAGCGGAAAAATCGAATTCCTTCTATTACCGTTAATTCACAAGTATTGGGTTCATCGGCACAACAAATTACGACAGAATTTGCTGCCATTATTGAGAAAGAACCGTTACCAGCAGGTGTGAATTACAGTTTTGAAGGAGATGCAAAAAACATGGCAGAAGCAATGGCTAATTTGGGCTTGGCAATTTTAGCTTCCATCTTATTTGTGTACCTCATCATGGTAGCCTTGTACGATTCATTTGCCTACCCGTTGGTGGTATTGTTCTCCATTCCGATGGCAGTTGTAGGATCGTTGTTAGCATTGGCACTCACGCTGAATACCTTGAACATCTTCTCCATGTTGGGAATGATTATGCTGATTGGATTGGTAGCGAAAAATGCCATTCTGATTGTCGATTTTACCAACCAGCAAAAAGCGTTGGGTTACAATTCAGTGGAAGCATTGATCATTGCAGGTAAGGAACGATTACGACCGATCTTGATGACAACGCTTGCAATGGTATTTGGAATGTTGCCTATCGCACTCGCAACTGGTCCTGGCGCCGAATGGAAAAGTGGTTTAGCGTGGGTCTTGATTGGTGGATTAACCAGTTCCATGTTACTTACGTTAGTTGTTGTGCCGTGTGTGTACCTTATCTTCGACATATTCAAACGCGAATTATCGAATAAAAAAGCGAAGGTCATGCTGCAGGAAGTGAACATAGAAACGATTGGTCAAGAACCAGAAGAATAACAACAACCAATAACACAGCAACAGGCGGCACTAGGAATTAGGTCGCCTGTTGGTGGTTTTGGGGAGGTTGTTTTAATAACCACATAAGAAACAATAGGACACATAGAAGTAGAACAGTTTATAGCTAGATTTTGGCATTTGAATGGAATTTTAATCTTTATCACTAATTACTGGAAAGGACTACATTTGTTAGGATAATAAAACCACAGATTATCGGTTTAAGATAGTTGAGATCACTTTACAAATTCAACTAAATAAAAGAACAATGAAATTACTGATCATTCTAGCAAGTTTATTACTCGTAAATACACTTTATGGGCAAGTCCCTGATTATATAAATGAATGGAAAAATGATTCTCTTGGTTGTCATCGCGGTGAATTAATAGATACAGTTGACGCTTATTTAAGACAAATAAAACCGTCAAAAAGATGGATTAAAAAAAATATGGGAGGAGATTACTATCACAAAAAAGAAAGCATGATTGGTCAAGAATGTTTTTTATATCGAATAAACTCGTGTTCTGAAAATATCACTTACGATCCTCAAATTTTTTATATTCAACTTAAGAAGAGACGTTTTGAAGCATGTTTAATGAGTATTATTGGATAAATACAGCAAACAAATTATGAAGCGCCGACTATTTCAACTTTGCATCACCATTTGCTCAATCTTGCTAGTTGGTTCATGTACGTGTGACCAGAAAAAAACAGCTAATTATCTTTATCCGCAAAAAGTTACTATTTCATCGCCAACTGGAAAACCCTCCAATTCGCTTACTGCTTATTTTCCTGATTCCGTTTTTTATGATTCGGTTTACAAAGCCGTTCAATTAGATAAATTCGCAGAAGATGAATTTTCGGCTATATTATTTGCTGCAAAAGAACCAATTCTGCATAATTATTACCTTGGAAAACGCATTTACAGACTTGTACGAATTGGTGGACTCATTCAACCGCATGTTTTTACCTTTTATGAAAAAAATAGGCGTTATTGGATGACCACAAAAATGTTGGATCATATACCAAATGACTTGAATCAACTAATTCACTATATTTCTCCGAATGGCATGAAAGTAGATTCAATTATCAAAGGTGATAGAAAAGCCAACCTGTTGGTGAATAAGACAAAGGAGTTAACTATAAAAGAATGGGCCGAATTCAAACGCCTTATCTTGACATTAGATTCTAATGAATTACAACCAATTTATCAATCTGCAAATGGATATTCCGGTGGATGCGATTACGGTTTTCCATTTTTTGAAATCCATGAACCAAATCGATATCGATTCATTAAAGCTTCTGAAAAAATCGCTGAGTTTATTTACGATAAAAGTAACAATGAGACATTGATACGCTATCATTGATTTTAGAATGTATTCGTATCAATTACAATCCCCTAAACAATAACGTTTCTCTTACATATCCTTTCATGTATTCAGTGTATTTCGGATCAAGAGGTGCCGGAGCAACAGGTGGTTCAAGTTCACGATGGAATTCTGAACGCCACAAAGGTGATTCTTTAGGAATGGAATTTTCATCTGTGTAAAAAGGATGCGTTAATGCATAAAAATGATTGAATAGAATCGGAACATATTTCCCTTCGATCTTACAATAATACGTTGCTCTTGTTGGATGGTATTGACTCCAACCCATTGGTAAAAGAATCGCATCTATTGGCACAAAATCAATTGTTGTAATAGAATCGATCGCTTTTTCAATGATTTCTTCGGTAAGCACACCACTGTTATCTAGTTCCGCTAAATGGTTGTATTGCAGAATAAGCGCTTCATGCGTAAATTGGCCTTCAGTGGTTTGAATGCTATCCATGAACAAATAGGGCAATAAAGTAGTTCGTGCTTCTTCGGTTCGACCCGCGTTTTCAAGGCATACAGATTTCATGTATTTCAAGTGCATTCCAAAAGCGATCAACGGTGAATAATTATGAATTGCCGCATAATTGCTCCCAAAAAATGCATGATCGATGTATTTCAAGCACGAATCATATTGCTGATTTTCAAAAAAAATGGTTGAGAGGTAATAACTTGCACGAACATCCAACTCATCACAGACAATATGGCAATACCAATCCCGTTTTTTGTCCGATGTTACGGGAAATCGGGTGTGTTGTTGTAGTGCATCAAATTGCAACATACGATAGGCATAGCTTTTCAATTGATCGTATGCTTTGAGTTCAAACAATGCTGAACCAATTCTATTAAGCGTCAATGGAACAACAATAGAATCTGGAAAAGCCTGTTCAATGGAATCAACTTGATCGTTCAATTTACCCCAATCGTGTTGATCAATACTTCTGATCGCCGGATTATAAGTATAAAACTGGGCATTCACTGTATTTCCATATAGAATAAACAGCAAGATGGTCAACAAGTAGTTCATGGACAAATGGGTGTTCAAGTCTATTAAAAGTAGTAAAAAAGGTTTATAAAGATGATCTAATTGTGAGGAACTGTGCTTAAATAATTCGTGTGATCTTCCATTGACAAAAGAGAACCTCTAGTTCCTTTATTCTATCATAAAGCTTGAAATTAGTCTAATGCGTTATCTCAATCAAACAACAGCTAGTTATTGATTCATTGAATTCTGTACATTTGTTAACATAAATACTTACTACTGATGAATTTAAAAAAATCGCATCTGAAATTTCTTCTCTTGTTATGCAATTTGATCGTTGTTTCAAACCCGTTTTCAGCTCAAACGATTCGTGCTTATTTCAATCAAAGTGTTGACCATTCTATTTCTTCAATTACGGATGCATCTCAATCCATTCATTTAGAAGACACTATTTGTTCGTTGATTAATTCAACTTCCTCTACATTAGATATTGCTGTGTGGGACAATGGAAGTGATGCCATTGTTGCTGCGCTAAATGCGGCTGAAATTTGGGGTGTTCAAGTTCGCTATATTACATCTTCTAATAGTACCAACACTGCATTAAGTAACTTATCTGCAACCATTCCTGTTCTTGAAAGAAATGCAGGGCTAACAAGTAATGTGATGCACAATAAATTTATCATAGCCGATCTTACTACTGTTTTTATGGGTTCAATGAATTTTGGAATGGGAAGTATATTGGACGATTACAACAATGTTGTGATACTAACTGATAATGTTCTTGCACTGAATTACACAACAGAATTCAACGAAATGTGGGGCTCGTCTGGTGCGCAACCCAATCTATCGCTGAGTAAATTTGGGCCTGATAAAACGGATAATACTACCCATCAATTTACTGTGGATGGTATAACTGTTGAATCCTATTTTTCGCCTACAGATTTAACTACTAGTCATATCATTGATGCGATTAATAGCGCGGATTTCACGTTGGACATTGCACTCTTTACCTTCATTAATAATGATCTAGGCGATGCGGTCATTGCTGCCAAAAACAGAGGTGTTTATGTACGTTGTATTATTGAAAATAGCGGTTATTTTGGCTCGGAATACAATGGATTGATCAGTGCGGGTATTTCAACTTTTTCACACAGTGGAGTACCGAATGATTTTCACCATAAATACTGCATTATTGATGCTTTTCAGGCGAATTCAGATCCACAAGTTGTAACAGGTTCACACAATTGGACAAATTCAGCCGAGGATGAGTATGATGAAAACACCTTGATTATTCACGATCTCATTTTAGCACAACAATATACAGAAGAGTTTTTTAAACGCTATACCGAATTGGGTGGGCTCGGTATTGTCCAGGCAAATGAATTCAGTACGATTCAGTTGTTTCCTAACCCAACGAATGGTCAACTTTATTTGAAAAATCAACGACAACTTTCATGTAAAATGGAGATTTTCAATTTGGAAGGAAAACGTGTGCAAACGATTGATTTAGGTGGTTTTGAAACAAGCGTATTCCTTGATTTGATTCCAGGAATGTACTACATCACATTACAAACAGATTCAGAAATGTACCAACAAGCATTGGTGATAGAATAAATCAATTAATTGGAATGAGAATTTATTTCAAATCCTTCCCCTCGCTTTCAATTCCATGTATTTATTAAAGCTTCACCAATCGTATATAATGCATCTGATTCACATCATTTGTTTTCAATAAATAAACGCCAGCTGGTTGGTTACTTAAATCAATCGAAATCGTACTTTGAGTATTTTGTTGTTGTAAAATCTGTTCCCCAGTAAGATTGTAAACGCTAATTTCACTGATTGATTCAGCAGATTTCACATAATAGAACCCTCTACTTGGATTGGGATAAATTATAGGAACATTGTTCTCGATATTGTTTGCTGACAAATTGGATAATTCGTATTGAAAGTATGTTACGGCCGTATTGGTAACAATCGGATCATTGTAATCAAAATAGATGGAAGCCTTATTTGGAATAGTGGTTCCTTCGGGTAATCCTGAAATAGGCTTAATCCGGTATTGAACAAAGCCATGAGATGCTGGTTCGTTACTTAAACTATCTGCCAATTGTATGTTATTAAAACGAAACAAAAGGCGATCACCATACAAAGAAGTTATTACGGGATGACTACTTTGTAATAATTCAAAGGTTTCAAAATTAAGAATACCACTTAATGTATCTTCCAAACGAATGTTTATGGCTGGGGCAGTTCCTGTATTTTGAAATTGGATTGTGTAGATTAGGTCGTTTTCAAAAGCAATAGGTACTGTATCTGGATACACTTTTTTGCAATTTGGATCGTATGAATTAATGGCTTCATAGCACCATAATAATGTATCATTCAATGGATTTATATCCGTTCCGTTAATACTAATAACAGCTGTTGCGCATATCAAATCTCCTGATTGAGTGGTGGTATCAGTTACTAAATTCAAGATGAAAGCATCATTAAAGTCGACTTGGGAAAAATCCGATATGTTATAAGTAAATGCATTTCCGTTAATAACTGAAGGTATCCAAGATCCTGAAGCCGATTCATAACTTACTGGGCCATCAATTGTGATAGTCACACTCCCAGAAACATTTTGAAAACAATTTAAGGCATGATTTAATGAAGAGTATCCAGCAAATACCGATAATTGATGGGTTTGCCCTGGAAACACTAAACCTGTCGGAATGATTCCATTTATTCCAAGATCTGTAGAGTTACCGCACTCTATAAAAAAGTTTACATTGTCAATCAAATTCCAAGAAACGTCTAGTAGTGTGTCGGCATAACAATAAGACGTAATTGCTAAAATATTGCTATCCAACTTAACATGATAAGTCCCGCTATCACAGGGAAAAAAATACTCTCCAGCTGAGTTGCTATAACTCAGTGCCACAAAATCGTTATTATTATCATATAGTCTTATTGGGATTGATAGATTATCTAGCTCATTTCCATTAGCTATACAATCTGTTTGATCTTTAAAGATATTTCCGCGAATTCCAGTGAATGATGTGCAATTATTCGGGTTATTTTGAGGTTCATTAAATTCGCACAATGGATATCCTTGTGAGTATGATGTGACATTTGGAACACAAGTAAACACATTGTTCGTTATCTCTACAAAGTCGCTTACGTAAGGCAGCCATTCGAAGCATTGAATTTGGTTGTAGCTACAAACCAAGCGTTCCATTGTATCTGGTAGATTTGGAAGAGTGGTTAATAAGTTAAAATGACAATAAAGAATTTCAAGTCTTTCTGGAATGTTTGGTAAAGAGGTTAATTGATTGTTGTCACAGAATAGATACATTAAACTAGAGGGTAAATCAGGAAGACTTGTAAATTGATTGAAACTATTATCAATGTCTATTATCCCTTCAGGTAAAATTGGGAGGCTCGATAGCTGATTGTTGGAGCATGTTATGGTATGCAGACTATCTGGTAAATTAGGTAAAGAGGTTAACTGATTAAAACTACACTCAAATAATCGTAAACTATCAGGTAAAACAGGTAGACTAGTCAAATTATTATGACCGCATGATAAAAATTTTATGCCGTTAGGTAAGTCTGGAAGTACTGGAAGCAGTAAACCATCACACTGCAAATGTTCTAACCCGTTTGGTAGTCGAGGTAAGCTAGATAATTGCATGTTTGCTAAGAATAATGTATCCAGATTGTCAAAAAACTGTATACCATCCACAGAAGTGATATAGTATATTGGGATATACAAATTGGTCTCATTTAATATCTCCGAACAAGTAGTATCTAGCTGATCACCATTCATGCAAGTTGGATAGACACCAGTCAACCATGTAACAAAATTAGTGTCAGGAATAGTATAATATTGTGCTTTTCCTGTAAACGAAATACAGAAAACAAACAAAAAACCAAGAGTGATTGGGTGTTTAAGGAGGTTGAATGAAGTACTTTTCATTAATATAAGGTGTTATTTAAGTATCACAAAGGTACAAATGGATCAAATCCCTCCCTTCGCTTTCAATTCCAAGTACTTATTGATTGAATTAATCGACAAATCTTCTGGGCGTGAAAGGATGGTTTGAATTCCGTGTTGGCGCAATTCGCGGGCGATAGACCATTTTACACTCGTCATTTTTTCGGCAACTGTAGCTTGAATAATATCTTTCATGGAATTGACCGACTGATTGGCCCATTCTTCCAATTCGTTGTTTTTGAAGAAAATGACAACCAATACATGGCGTTTGTTGAGTTTCTGCAACATCGGTAATGCACGACGCATGGCAAATTCACTCTCGAAATTGGTAAACAGCATCAACAACGAACGGGTTTTTACTTGGCGGCGAACGGTTTGGTACAACAATTCGAAGTTTCCTTCTTTGAAAAGCGTTCGTTGATTGTACAAACTCTCCAAAATTCGGCGCAATTGCCCTGTTGTTTTATCGGCTGGAAGAAGACTTCCAATTTTATCTGAGAAGGTAATCAATCCTGCACGATCGCCTTTGCGCAACGCAATATTAGTGAACACCAAACTGGTATTGATCGCATAATCGAGCATGGTCATGTCGTTGAACGCCAATTGCATCGGTCTGCTTTTATCAATGATGCAGTAAACCGGTTGCGAACGCTCTTCTTGGTATTGATTCACCATTAATTCATTCTTACGGCTGGTCGCTTTCCAATTGATGGTACGCACATCGTCTCCCTGAATGTAGTTTTTGATTTGTTCGAATTCACTGGTATTACCAATTCGACGTACTTTTTTAATTCCCTGAGATTGGGTTTGCTGATGAAATACTTTGAGTTCGTATTGTTTCATTTGCAAAATCGAAGGGTAAACTTCTACCTCTTGTGTCAATGGAATGGTAATACGACGTTGCGCTAAAAACAAGGGCGAACGCACAAAAATTACCACATCGTTGAATTCATATTTTCCGCGTTCTTTGGGCGTAAATGTGTATTCAAATGTTTTGCTTTTTCGTGGCAATAACAACACAGCCCAAGATTTAGAGCGTTGTTGCATCAGCGTCGGATAACCTTCATAAATTGAGGTATTCAACGCCTGAATCGTTTGATTGATGACCGTTACAACCACTTTATTTTCGTCACCTAAATTCATGCGTTCTTGGAACTCACGTTTTACGGTAATGGGTTGTTTGGGTAAATAAATAAGCATTACATCTACGATGGTCACAAGAATTGTAACCACTAAGAGCGTTTTCCCAATGAGCATTAACCAAGGTTGCAGAAAAGATGCACCGATGATTAAAACGACAATCGCCAGAATCAGGAAAAAGAACCGCGTGAGATGTAAACTACCAAACATACTTAACGAGGTACTTCGATGGATTGTACGATTTCACGAACGATGTCTTCAATTGGAGAACCTTCCATTTCGGCCTCTGGAGTTAAGATCATGCGGTGATTTAATACATGAATTGCTACGAACTGAATATCATCTGGTGTCACAAAATCACGACCGCGAATGGCTGCAAACGCCTTAGCCGATTTCATGATTGATAACGAAGCACGCGGCGATCCACCCAAGTAAATTTTTCCGTGATTTCGGGTTTTATTAATGATTTGAGCGATGTATTGAATCAAACGTTCCTCAATGATAATCTTTTCGATAATACGCTGAACTTTCATCAATTCAGTTGCATTAAAGATGGGTGAAATCTCCTCCAATGTTGGTGCTTTGATGTGATCTTTGTACCGAAACAAAATCGCTGTTTCTTCTTCTAGCGTAGGGTAATCGAGTTTTATCTTGAATAAAAAACGGTCTAATTGCGCTTCTGGAAGATTGTACGTTCCTTCTTGTTCAACTGGGTTTTGAGTGGCAATTACCAAGAACGGAAAGCTCATTTGATAGCAATTTCCATCATACGTAATTTGGCGTTCCTCCATTACCTCAAACAAAGCCGCTTGGGTTTTCGCTGGGGCACGGTTAATCTCATCAATCAATACGATATTCGAGAAAACAGGACCTTTTTTAAAGTTGAATGTCGTGTCCTTCATGTTGAAAACAGACGTTCCAATAACATCCGAAGGCATTAAATCGGGCGTAAACTGAATCCGAGAAAATTCTACATCAAGTACTTTCGCTAATGCTTTTGCAGATAAAGTTTTGGCTACACCAGGTACACCTTCCAACAATAAATGTCCATTGGCAAAAATTCCAGCGAGCAACAATTCAATCATTTCGCTTTGTCCAATGACGTATTTGCGCATTTCTTCACGCACACGATTTACTTTTTGAGCCACCCAGATCAATTCTGTTTGATCCCGTTGTTCAAAATGATCGTTTGTACCTGAAAGTGGAGTTGTAGCTTCACTCGATGGAGTTACTTCTTGCTTAATGTTATCTTGAGGCATGTATGGAGAATGCTCCGGTTGTTGTTCGTTTGTAGGTTCATCTTGATTCATCATGCTGATTTGAGTTTAATGTGTTCAACAAAAAGGGATAATGCACGTTTTCCAGCAGTGGAAAGCAACGCATGTTGGATGGTTACTCTTGCGCCACTTTCGGAGTACAGGGTTGTGCTCGTAGGCGTTGTAGAATAAACTATCTCCAACGTTAAATCTAGTGTTTTCTTACCAATAAAAGGTTGGTATACCGTAAGTGTATGTTCTGTAATGACTGCAACTGGAGTGGAGAAAAAACGAATGGCAATGAATAAAAAAATCATTGCTCCTATCACCAATAAAATTCCATAACCACTTCCCATGGATAAGACGAACAATCCGCGAATTAAAGCGAGTAAACCAAGTAAAAGTCCTACACCACCGTAGATGAGTGAACGATCCAACGTTACTTGTTTGTTGCGCTCAACGAATTGCTGGCTAGTTTTCGAAATTCCCGTTTCTGCGTAAAACTTGCGAATGTATCGGTACAATTCAGCCAATGTTACTTGATTGACTCTTGCAGGCTTATTGGTTTCAATAAATTCTAACATGCGTCGGAGTTCATCTGCATCAACAGAAGCTTTTTCAACCAAACGGTTTACATCTTCTTCACGGTTTTTGGTGTTCATCAAATCAATGTAGAAATGACGATTAATTGCCATGTAGAAATTCTTGCGCAAGACTAACAAAATGCTGTAAGGTGAATTGCGTGAAAGGTAGATACTACTCAATGTCTCCACAAAAGCAAGGGACATGTTTCGTTTTTCTGGTACACCTGGTAAAATAGCTTCCCGACGCTTGGCACGGAATAAAACGTACAATAAAAACACCAAAATTCCCAATAAAAATGCCCAACGCAAGGCAGGCGTTCGCATGATGAACTGAATGTAACTATCGTCTATTTTTTTGTTACCTCCATTGGTCTCATCACTGTTTGGATCGGATGGCGAATTGCTGATTTTAGTGGATCGTCGCCCATATTCCAACCAAATAACCGGTTTGTTTTTTGGAATGCGTCGCAACATGATTTCAGCGTGAGCAAAACCATTGGGTGTTATAACCTGATAATTACAGAACAATCGCGGAATACTGTGCATCACTGTAATTCCTTTTTTCTGCGTCGATTCAAATGCTAAAGGATAATTCATCGCCCAAGCAAAAGGTCGGTTCAATGTATCTTTGATATGTGATGGCCGAAACATATACCAATCTGCCTGAATGGTGTCATTTTGAAAAACAGCATGATAAGCTAAACTCGTGTCACCTAAAGCAACGTAGAGTTTGCTACTGTAATCCCAGAGGTAAACATTGGGCTCAAAATAGCGTTGGTAAATGGTTTCAGTGAGTTGATCATACGCCAAAAACAAGGTGGCACCGCTATCAATATATGTGTCTATTTGATCAAATTCATAGCTGTACATGCCGAAAGCTTCACCGATGAAAATGTAGGTGGCACTATCGTGATTGGGAATGGAATCAAGTTGCTCAAAGCTTTCTAACACATACACCGAATCTTGGGTATGCGTTTTCAGTAATTCATTGAAAAATCCTAGACCTCGTGGATCTTTGGAAAAAATGCCGAATTCTTTATTCCAAAGTGTTGAAATGCGTTTTTGCTTTTGCGCTGCCTTTAATTGTTCTTCAGATGGAGAATCTATGAGCCAAAAAACACAACCAATGAGGATGATACTCGATAATAACGCTATGACAACTCTCCGATTCATGCTTGTTTCTCGAGGGTTTTATAGTAACTATCTAATGTTGGTTGCATGCGCAAATAAGCTTGTTCATCGATGGTATAATCACCGTACCAAACCAAGTCGTAGATTCCAACAATTTCTTCAAACTGATAAGCTGTTGGCCGACCTTGCATTTCAATGATATAATGAATATTTGTTTTTTCTTTTTTCCAGAAAATCCAACGGCGTTGAATCAATTCTTTCATGGCAAACAGGAAATAGATGCGCACACATTCACGGTAATCTCCACGTGCAACCGCTTCTTCCAAGCGCAATTCTAATTCAGTTTTAGAAATCGTTGCTGGATTGAGATTTTCCTCTAATGGTTCAAATGGAATGGAATCGTTGGAAGGTTGTTTATTCTTAATGATGAAATAGATAATCATCCCAATCAGGAAAATCAACAAAATGATCCCGAGTGCTTTCCAAAAATTCCCAGAAATTTCAGGTGCATCAATATCTGGTGTGCTGATGTTTGGAGGATCAACTTCTGGTACATCAATTCCTTCAGGAGGAGTAATATCTGGATCGTCTTCTAAAGAACCGCCACCACCAGGACCAGTTCCAGGGTTTTTACCGCGCTGTTGTTGCGAAGAGGAATACGGTAATCCTTTGTAAGGTGTGTTTCGTTGGCTGGTTGAACCTTGAGTTACAGGTTGATTTTCATTGATATCAGAAGGAGAAACATACGCGTCTGATTTTGGACCGTTGTAATCCTTCGATTTTTGAAACCCATGATGATCATGAATTTCTTTCCATTTTTTCTTTAATTGTTTGGAATCATCCGTTTGACTCCACCCTAACATAGGAAGAAGCAAACAGCAGCTATAGATCAAGAGTTTAGTCAAAATCAATGAGTGTTTCCTGATTACGCTTACGTTTTCCAAATACTTCAAATTCTTTTCTCAAACCGTCGGCACTGTATTTCTCATGAATATCTGCGTAAATGAACCCCATCATAATAACGAAGAAAGGAAGCATGATAAATAAGAAAATCAGGTATACAATTTGACGCGTAATCATTGCAGGAACCATAAAATCATCCACAAAACTGCGCGAAACATTCTTTACGAAATCTGCTAACATATCCAATAAATCAGGCATCAATGGTTCGTTGAGCCAATTTCCATCATGAATACTAAAGATTAAAGCGATTGGTTGAGCAAATAAGAAGAGAATCAACGACAATACTGCGATGGAGAGAATGGTGTTTCCATAAGCTTTGGCACTGTAGGAAAATCCATTGCGAATCCGATCACCTCGACTCGCATTACCCAAAACATAACTCGCACTATTCAGCCAAAAGAATGGAATGAGAAAGACCGCTAAAAACAACCAATACCAAGGAACTAAGAACAACATCACATAAATCATGAAGTTACACAGCCATACAGCGAAGAGGTTTTTAAAACAGAATTTAAAAAAGTTACCCCAGACCAATTTTTTTTCTTGGAATTTGAATCCGTAGAAAACTGAAATCATGAGTACAGAGAACACGTACGTCCAACCCAATAGAATGAGCGCATCTTGGCCACTACCTAGACCAAATCCCATCATTATTTCCAATTGTGCAGACCAATCATACCAGTATTGGTGGGTGATATCTTCATACCGCGCAAGATCTTGAAAGAAAACCATGATGAGTACGAGCGGAATCGTCAATACTAAATTGATTTTAATGATTTTCCCAAAATGCACACGATAGAAAGCGAAGGTATCTGCAAACATTTGACCAAAACTTCTCAATTTGGCGAAGTTGAAACGCTCTTGGAATTGTTGCGCTGGAACATCCTGCTCGTGAACTAATTCAGGGTGCTTCCGTGCAACATAGATAGGATAAATGATGTAATAAAAAATAATGATTGAAAAGGAAAGGAGAATCAACGTCCATTTTGACCATTCTGGAAGCGATAAATAGTTGTGCGTCACAAAACTTTCTAAAAACCCAGCGGCAATTAGGAATGGCACTAAACTCATCATGATTTTAAGTCCACGTTTGGCTGACAATTGTAAACTCTGCAATCGCGTATAAGATCCCGGGAAAAGCCAACCATTTCCTAAGGTAATTCCTGCTCCTCCAGCGATGACGATGGCGCTGATTTCAAACGCTCCGTGAATCCAGATTCCAAGAAAGGAAGTAATTAAAACACCTTTTAAATGAAAGAAATACTGGAAAGCACCAAGCATTACACCATTTTTAAAGATGAAAATATGGGTGCCAACCGTAAAGAAAACACCAAAAATAAACGTGTAAAATGCGACTTTGATATTGTTTAATGTAATCTCAATGAACATCATGACTTGTGAATCAGATTGATAGACCGCTAAAGGATCTCCGTTCTTGATATTATCAATGGTCATGTTCACATAGTCATCTCCGACAACAATACGTGGAAAATCTGGATTGAAATCGGTTGAAACAGCACCCACCAATGCCCAAAACACAAACATGCAAAGCGCAAACAGCAAATGTTTTCTAGAGCGATAAAT
>JAYSRF010000136.1:0-10492 GCA_043721195.1 Fluviicola sp.
TACGGGTTAGGTGCACCTGTTTCACCTGATCCACATTCACAACCTGCTGGCCATTTATCGGAATAATCAACTGCACCTGCGTTAATGATGCGCCATTCTGACCAGTTACTATTATTCAAGAAGGTGGTACCAAGATTACTGATATCAAATCCGGTAGTGGGGTTAATTAAAGGGTTTCGCATCAAGGTAACATTCATGATTCCTGCTGACTGCAAATTGCGGTGTCCAGATCGAACGACTTTGAAGTCGGTACCAGTAGTAATGGTGGTAATTTGTGTACCTGCAGCGTTGATCAAGCGGATGTTTTGTCCACTAATCGTACTCACCCAAGCATGTTGATTACTGGTTCCGTAAATAATTTCATCACCTGGGATTAAAAATTCTCCAGCCATACTTCCTGCAATATTTTGCAGTTGGTAGAGGCCACTACTAGCGGTCAATTTTCCTTCAAAACCAAGGTTCAATGAGGCTTGTGCCATGCCTTTGTAATACCAATGTGCAGGGTAATTGAAGGTATAGTATTTGTCGCTGAATTCATCAACGGTTTGTGTTACGAGTACTTCACCTGTCATGGCATCCCATGCAAGGTTGCGGGTAGAAACACTTGCTCCGTCTTCGTAAGCAATCGTCTCTTTTAAGATCCCGAAGGTATTGATCACTTTGGTGGTAGATACTGCTTGAAATTTATCTTCAGTACGCGAAATATCTGGTAAAGGAACGGGTACAATTCCAGGAATGATACCCACAAAGAAGGTTGCAAGGTTCATGTTGATACCCATTGTACCTGAATTGGTTTCATTGTACATAAAATCATTTACCACATCTTCTTCCACACCAATGACCTTCATTTTTACATCTCCATTTGGATAAATCACTTTAACCAAATTGTTGAGCGTTCCTTTGTTGCGTTCAGGATTTGTTAAAGCATTGTACCCTTGTGGTGTCGAGTAATTGTCGTATAAATAATCGACACCTGAAATAAATCCTTCTTGTCCTTGTGCATAAACACGTTGTGATTTTTGTTTCCCATTCATATCATTGAGATGAATCACAAAACCTTGTGAGGCTGTAAAATGTTTTTTCACATTTATTTTCAACAAGTTGTCCAGTAAATCGCGTTTATCTTCTTTGGCTTCCAAAATGGTTTCATCCACCAATGTTGGGTAATCATGAGAGGTGTAAAACTCGGTTACAACCTTACCTGTTCTGTGCAATTTTTTTACCTCTTGAGTACCTCCGGGTCCTGCAGCATTATCGGTAAGATTGGACACAGTAATACGACTATAGGTTACCTGCGGATTGGGGAAGAACGATTCACCAAAAGGCAATTCAACAAAGTTGTCTTCATCAGGAGCTAAAATGTGCTTGATTGTTGAAAAAACAGGTTGAACAAATGGGTTTTCTTTATTGCCAATAGGCTCATACGTTGCAACACCACTTGATTTTTCGTTGTTCGGATAAAGATCATTATCTGGAATACGATAGTTGTATTCTTGACCGTAATTCATGGTTTGATAGCCATTGGTGGCATTCAGGGATTCATTGTTCATGTATTCCCATACATCACTCGATAAGATTTTTTTCACACGGCATCCACCTCCGAGTTTTCTACCCGTTGGTTCATTCAAGCGAATAAAGGATTTGTTTTTCACAAAATTGCGTCCAATTAATTTCTTTTCCAATGTGGCATTTGGACCTTTAAGAATTTCTTTAAGATTGGTCAACACTTGTGGAGATAATAAATCTGCAACAATTTCTTCTATGTCATCTGAATCACCATTGGGTTGGTTACTATAAGCATACTTACTCAAGTATTTTCGAGCAAAATTCCAACTTGCCATGGTAATTGGATGAACAGCATTATCAATCGTACTTCCTCCATTTCTGTCAACTACTTGTGCATGAATACTGGCATAGACTTTACCATTACCTGGTTCAAATAGTTGTATTGTATTTTCTGGATCTAGTTGCATATAACCACTTACAAAATCTACTTTTTCACTCGCAGAAACAGACGAACCTGATCCTCCAGCTTGGGTCATATTGGACAGAAACCTGAATTGAAAATTGGTTCCGAGTCCAGCCATAAGTTGAGATGCCGTAATTTGACTCCCTGCTGGTGCAGTAGAGCCTATTTCTGTGGCCAATCCCAGTTCAAGGTAAAGGTATTCGTTGGGGTGTTTTTGAGGTGTATTTTCATACAAGCTACAATTATTGCCTGCCAAATAAGTTGAGGTAGAAATGCTATCCTCTCCCGCACCCACAACTTTATACATCCTGAGGGCTTCCTTGTCTTGAACGTATTGATAATCATCTGATTCATATACAATACTGATTTTACCTCCTGATGGTAAATCTACACTACTCATACTCCAAGCCGCTGCATATTGGTCTTGCAATGTTTTATCTTGTTCAGTATAGGCATACTCAGGCGCAGGATCAGCTGCGGTATTGGGTTTGTAGTTACCCCAATAATCAAAGCCTTTTACATTGTAAGACGGATTTGAATTGGCATAATTGAATTTATAACTGTTGTATTTTCCCATATTGGAGTTGCGGTAAGTAAAGTAAATTTTCTTTAAAGTCAATTTACCTCCTGCATTACCCACTCCTGTTCCATCATTGTTGGGAACACCCGGACACAAGGAATAATCGTATTCAAAATTCACGACTTTAATGGGAATCGTTCCTTGAACACCATTTTCTTTGGCATACAAACTGATTTTTTTCAAATAATACGATTTATTATTAATTGAAATATCATCACGACCACCATTTTCATCCTTTACACCAAAACCATCATGTCTATCTTCTCCCAATAGAAAAACAGCAATATGCGTTTTGGTTTCAATTTTTTGAATAAAGAACAATTCTTTTTCACCGTAAACATAGTTTCCTTGATCATCTTGATCATCTGTTTTTAAGCCCTCATTATAGGTCGCTTTTTCATACGGCACACGCCATTTGTAATTGGAACTTTTTAGGTCGTAGGTGAAATTGGTGTAACTGCCTAAATCGTTTGTTGTTGGTCCATCGCCATTAATATCTTGGTAATCGGTGGAAAGAACAGAACTCAACAAATAGGTATGCACATAAGCAGGTGTCGTTACACGGTTAAAATAATGGTCGTTTACGGTATTTGAAGTGCTATTGTCAACACCTGCATTGTAATCAACAAGACCCGTTAATGTATTTCCGCTAGAGGCAGTAGCAGCAAACGTTGCTTCACGTTTTAAGGTATTGTAAGCTGGTAATCCGTAAATATAACGAGCGCCGTCGTTGCGCATTACTTGTACTTCAGCGGTGTGGTGTTTGGGTGCAAGGGGGTTTCTAGCATAAGTACCAGCATAGGTTCCAACTCGCGCTAGTGGACCGTAACCTACACCACTTAATAATTCTTTCAAGGAAATATTAAAGATGGACTGGTTGCGGGTTTGGCGTTTGGATCGTTTCACAGGGCTTCCTGCATTCACGATATCTTCGTTGCCTTCACCATTGAACTTATTCTTGTATTCACCTACTGCTCGACGGTGAAACTTATTTCCCACAAACGATACGCGCAATGCTTCATAACGTCCCGTTTTATTGAACATGCTCACATAACTATCCGACATTTCTTCATCAACCGAGAGGTCTCCAACATTTTTGAAATGGATCTTTTCGTAGCGGGGATTATAGTCATAGTTTTCTTTTAAGTACTCCAACATGTAATTGTTGTCTTCCCACAACCCTGAATAACTGCTCACATCCGTCATTTCAATATCAATTCCACCATGGGCGGCATTTCCACTACCAAACTCCAAACCTAATGAACCTGAAAAAGAACCATCTTGTACATGGGTATCAAAGACATAACCCACTTGGTTGCGGTAAGGGCGATACATTCCACCTACACCTTGACCTTGAACGGAATAAATATCGTAGGTATAGTTGGTTATTGGAAGATTGGTAGCGTTTTTGGTTATCGCACCTTCTTTTTCCCGGTTAAAATCAACCGCATCGTAAATGGTTGCGCGATCTGTATGTTCATAACCGTAAGCGTTAACAACTTTGTATTTTTCCTCATCGCTCACTTTTTGAACGGTACCGTAAGCTGTAACATCCAATGCAAGTTCGCCTCCAAAAAATTCAGTTCCTACAAATGATGTATTTACAGTAAACGTACCCGTGTTCATTCCAACACGTTTACTAGGCGTATAATTGTTCTCTGCAAAGCCTATCGCAGAACCAACAGAAGGTCCTCCACTGTGTCCTTTTTCACCATAGGTTCCGTTTTTTGTTTTAAGTAATTTAGATTGTGTCTTTTTAGACATGCTCAAGGAAGCGTTTGTTAAACCCTGACGAGAATTCATACCAAGCCCAAAACTCGCAGAACGATTACGCTTATCTTTTCTGTTTTTTTCGTCATGAATTGAAACCGATGGTGAAACAGCTAATCCATCTGGTCCACTTTCAACATTAAAACCAACTGAAACATTCTTGGATAATTCGATGTTCATACCTGCACTTGGTTTCATGGTGAAACCTGTGTAATTGTTATAAATAGCTGCTACTCCAACATTATAAGGATCAGCACCAGCACCATCAACTCCAAAGGCTCCTGGTTGAAACTTGATATTGGCACCAACGGTAACATTTGGTTTCATGTTGTTTTCATGAATGACACCATCACCTTTAAAATCGTCTGGTAAACCGCGCACGTTTCTGTTGATTTGTCCACAAGATAAATTCCATCCCAAACCTACCCATGAAGCCTCGTCGTCCATTCCAACTCCTGATGAATAGGAGATGTTGAGGGGATAACCTCCAACGTCCATTAACGGGATATTGTAATTCAAATCGCCACTTGATAAATCAACCATATCGGAAGTGCCAACTGGGGTAAATGAACCAAACTCTGGTTGCGCGGGTCCACCTGTCAGCGCTAAAGCACGCATGGGTGCGATAAGCTCTGCCAAGATGTTCATGATCAAGAAAACGCTCGTTAATTTAAACGCTCTGCTGTTCTGTATTCGCTGAATCATATCAATTGTTTTAGTATCGTTCGTTTATGCCACATTTCACTATTCCTGCTCCAAATAAGCGGTCGTAATAAACTGCTTTCATGGGTTTATTTTTTTCCAATCCTTTAAAAAAGAATTGAATTTTAATGGTATTCCTTGCTCCAATTTTACCTGAGTAATTCACACCATTGGAAGTAAACTCTTTTCCTCCTTGTTCAATGGTTAAATCCGAGGCAATAACACCCGTTAGGTAATTCATTGCATCTTCTTCTGAAAGCAATAGCTTGGCAGATTCCCAAATGTCTTTGTTCTTATCCGAAAGACTCATCTCCATCAAAACTACTTGTTCTGTTGACAAGGATTCCACATCTTCTTTGGATACTACTTCGCCTTTAATTTTTAGGTATTCTAATGCCTCAATCACACTAAAACTGTAATGAATACCGTCTATTTCTTTGCTCTGAAACACATTTGATTCTGGTTTCTCACCGATAGCTGTGCCATTTTTTTTCGCAAATTCTGTCGATGCAACCGATTGCACATCATTTACCGACTCTGCACTACCAGAACAAGCAACAAGGGAAATCAACATCAATAAACTGGCTAAGGTTTTCATTTGGCGTATTCGGAGTTGATGTATTTAATTAAATCTACTGTAATGTTGGCTGTTGTGTCTACATACATCACGCTTCCTTGACCATTGGAACCCATAATCATGCGGTAATTGTTTTTTTTACCATACGATTGAATGTAGGTGTTGAGTCGTTTGTATACCTCGTTTGTATATTGTTCTGAAACGACTTCAAACTTTTGATCAAATGTTTGTTGAGCAACATACAATTCTTTTTTTCCTGCTGCTAATTCCAAAGGGTCTTTAACTCCATTCAATTTAGTGGCCATAGCGTCTAATTGACTGCGTTCTGCACCCAACTCTTTTTCCAATCGGAGGTCATAGTCTTTTTTCATTTCAAATTCCTCAAATACTTTGAAATTATCCATGAATACAATTGGTTGATCTGTAGTGTTTTCACTACAACTGAAGAGTGTTCCGATAAGAAGGCTAGCGAAAAGGATAAATTGCTTCATTTTTTTGTGAATCGTAGGTAAAAGATTTCTTTTTTCTCATTGGTTACTTCTAAGATATAGGTCGATCCAATGGTAAGTGTCCCAACACTTAATTCGTACCGATTATCTCCATAAATTCTATTAGCTGTAACGAGAGTAGAACCAGCCATTGCAACTGAACTTTGTTTGGTACTGTGGCGCCAATCCAAAATACGGTAATTCAACGTAGTACTAGCAGTTGGAGCATACTCTTCATCATAGGAAAAGAACAATTTGTCAAAGGCTGAATAATTGACTCCCGTTAGAGTAGGTGCCAGTTTGGCGTAGATTGTTTGTTGTTCTCTGCAAGGAAAACTCGTGATCACATTCTGTAAACCATCTCCAGATGATAATCCATAACCCACTACATAAAAATCAGTAATCGTGCTATAAGAAACCACTATCGCTGGCACTAATGGTGTTGCAACATTGATACCCGTCAAAGCAGTTATAGAATTGGTTTTATAAAAATTAATGGTCCCCACTGCACCAACCATTGTTCGTTGAATGCGAATTCGATCTGTCAATACAACTCCTTGCAGTTTATAAACAATTGATCCTATTTTGACATAAACACCTGGTCCTGTAATAGTTGATAGCGTTCCTCCTTTTCGGAATTCAACATGATTAGATCCAGGTGCCGTTGGATCATAGTTGCTGCCAACTCCAAAATTAGCTAACGGGACAAATAAACTACTCGTTGAAGCAGCTCCAAACTGTGCTCCAATCTCACACCAACCTGCTGTACTTGCAGCCAGGTAGTTCGAGGATTTACAGGTGGAATAAGTAATTCCCGATGATGTAGCATTGCGTTGGCTTGAGGATGCATTTGCTAATGCTCCCATATCGATCATCTCTGACCACATTAAGTCATAACCAATCGTAAAAGTAGTTGTAGTAGTAAGTACATAAGAAGTTCCACCACTTGGTATATCAACTACGGTAACAGAAGCATAAATGGTATATACGTCTGGAGCAAGGCTTGTCATATTAAAATTCCCCGAGACTGTACTTCCCACTAATGTCCCACCTGTATTGGTTAACAATACTGTTCCACCGGCACCACTTGCAGTTGTTCTTAATTTAAAGGTAGTGGCTGCTAAATTAATGGTGTAATGTGTCCCATAAACATAATTTTTGGGTGGACTAACTGTGGCGGTATAGCTGGCAGAAAGTGAACCTGAATAACAGGTTTTATTCACTGGACTTGCCGTTTGTGACAGCGTGTATACTTGCGAATAACCAACATGGATTCCCAAAAACGTACTTACCAACAATAGGCAGTGACGAAGGTGGTGTGAATATTTTAGAGACATAAATTTAGGTCAATTATTGTTTATAATACATTTCATTGAAAACCTCTCCTGCAATCGTAATCCAAATATGAAGCATGTATTGATTGGAAGATTGGTTTCCTAAATCGATTGAAAAAGTATGCTCAGTTGAATTGAGTGTTAGACCTGGTGAGTTCGCTGCTATCGTATCCGAAAGATCGTATACCTGACTCGTGATCACTGTTAATTGTTCATCGTCGGTAACAAGATCAGCATGAAGAATCAACTCTAGTGAATCTGAAAAATCAGTGATTCCTGTAACAACATAATGAAATTCATTCGCGGAAGTTTCCGTATAAATGGTAGGGGAAATATTGAAGTATTGTGCGCTAGAAATTCCTGAAATGCACGTGAACAGCAGAAAAAGTATTGATTTCATTTAGGCAGAAGATTATAAGAACTTGGTTTGTTACACTACAAACATAGTTTTTTTTTCTTATTGAAAACTCATTTTCAAAAAAATATTGTGAGAATTTTAATAATCGGTGTATTTGTGAACGCGAAACTGATTGTTCATTAATAAGAACATACCAATATCATAATAAATGAAGATACATTTGTTTTGCCCTATTTACGAATGTGAAACTAGAGCTAAATTCATCCTTGTCAACTGAATGTTCAACTACTTTTTTTATTATTTCTATTGCATGATCAATTAAATTAATTGGGGTAGTATAATTAGAAATATGGTCAGGTAGGTTACTGATACTCCATTTAACACCACTACCTTCTGATCTAATTTCTCTGGTAGTGCCAACAATTGACCGCCCACTAGCAATTAGAGTTTTCAAGTCGTTAATTATTTCACTTTGATCTGATTTCATAGATAATGGTTTTTGTTTGAGAATTAATTGGTAATAACATACTCGTTAATCTTTCAGCAAATCAGAAATAGATATTTCTAGCCCTTCCGCAATTTGTAGTAAATAAGTGTAAGTTGGATTAACCTTTCCATTCTCTAACCGACTAATTGAAGTATCATCTTTGCCAATGCGAGAACCTAATTCAAGTTGACTAATTCCTTTAGCCTGTCTAGCTTCACGTATCTTTTTACCTAGTGCAGTTTGTATAACTTGTTTATCCATGCTGTAATGTTCAGAAATATTATTTCTGACAGGGTTAACAACTTTGTCAATATTGATGTGTTTTTGTTGACAAACTTGTTAACCATGAAGAACATACACTTATTAATTCAACACGACATAAAATTAGCTAAGCTCATTTATGCTCTGAGAGACTTAGATATTGACGCAAATAGTTATTTTTCTGATAACGTGGTAGTTGTATTCGAACTACTCAACGTTACTAAAACAGATGAAAAAATTGATAACTACTTATCACTGTTAGAAATTGAATCACGTTTAGAAATTCCTGAGAGAGCAGACCAAATTTTAAAAACTATAAAACAATGGAAGGAATAAAAGATGAAAATTCATATATTAAAGAGTAACATAGAAGATATGGGCAAATTCAAAAGACAAGCCGAAATGAAATAAACCAGCTAAAAAATTTAACTACCAAAAAACGTTGGTTATTAACTCATCATTTGATGATGGCTTCTAAGAGTTGACTAAAAAAAGTAAAGACAAAAAGTAACTTTAGAACATACGAACCTCTAACTTAACTGACCCAACTAGTAAATAGTTACCAAACTTATTATCTCCCTGATAAATGATGCGCTCATAAACCTATACTCATTCACAACCTAAACGAACTTGCAATGGGAGATAACTCACGAGGGTAAAAAAATAGATCTATCCGAAAATCGCAATCAGTTGAATGAACTTAGCCTCGAAATCTACAATTACCTGTAAAAAGTGAAGAGAAAAACGGCTAAAAAAGCACTCTGAAACAGTGTTTTCTTGCTTTTTCAAAGATTAAGGGTCATTAAGGGTAAACAAGGGTGATTAAATGCGAGAAAGCAAATCGTTAAATTTTCCGAATTGTGTAAGATTTCGAAAATTGGATCGTTATTCCAACTATGGAGCCAGATAAATCAATACAAAATCAATTTGATCAAGCGTTTCAGCACAATTATAACGTGTTGAAGGCTGCCTTTTTACAGGAAGTGGGCAAGGCTAGTGATCGCGAATACGCTTTACAACATTACCGAAACATCCTATTTGAGCAGAACGAACTCATCCCTTATCGGACGGTTTTCTTTCAAGAACTCATCATCACTTTTGAGCATCTGAACCGATTAGATAAAACCACCGCCCTTCAGCGAACATTGGAATACCTACCTCAAATCTGTAATAGTAGTGAACAAGCATTTGAACAAGTAATGCTTGCACTATCGAGCTCATTGGTTTTACAGTTTTCACAATTGCCGGATTTGTACAAAGATTTTCTTTCAGATGAATCGAATGATCTTTCATTGGAACAATTAGCTTATCAAGAACAATTGGCTATGAAGTCTGACGAAGAAGACACCATTGAATTACTTGCATTGTACTTAGCTTCACAACAGCTTTTGTTAGAAACAGAACCCGACACAGAAGCACAAATACCCGAAACAAAACTTGAACACAGCCACCAATTCACACGTTCACAGCAAGTACTATTTGCACATTACATTTTCAAAATAGCAGGAATTGAACCACGGGTTAATGCAGATATTTCCGCTTGTGCAGAAATTGTTCATGGTCTAACAGGAATGCCCTATACAACAATAAAAAACTCAGAGCTGTATAAGAAATTCCGAGATCCTATCGGAAATTCAAGTCCATCTAAAGTGAAAAAGGATTTGGAATTGGTGCGCAGTTATTTTGCAAAACTCGATCATCCGAAATTATTGGAATTGATCGATAAAGATATTCGAGGGCTTTCGGTAGAATAGTATCGGACGTTTAATTCAAAAAAATCATTTTACCGCATTATTTCGGGGGACTATTTAGTCCCCCGTCGCTTTTTTATGCCCGTAACTTTAATGAAATCATTGGACAAAACGGACAATAAAATGCAGTAAAGATGAGACCAGTAGAGAAAAAAATCAAGTTCGTTGACTTCCCAGAAGATGAGGAACCAACAACTAAGAAGGATTCTTCCAAA
>JAYSRF010000137.1:0-3924 GCA_043721195.1 Fluviicola sp.
CATCAGAATTGCATTTGCCTTTAGATGTTCACACAGGGAATGTTGGGCGAAAACTAGGATTGTTGCAACGTACACAAAACGATTGGAAAGCAGTAGCTGAAATCCAAGAACAGTTGGTGAAAATGGATCCACTAGATCCATGCAGATACGACTTCGCATTGTTTGGATTGGGAGCGTTTGAAGGGTTTTGAGTTGTTTTCCCTCATTATCTCGAACTGTTTTTCCTTCAAATTCTCCAATTCATCATTCATAATTAAAAAATCAACTTATCTTTGAAACATGAAATGGGTCTTTCCTGAATTTTTGTTTGCCCTCGCGGTTATCCTTATTCCGCTTCTCATTCATCTATTTCATTTTAAACGTTACAAAACGGTTTTCTTTTCAAGCCTTACTTTCCTAAAGTCTGTTGAACAAAATCAAAAAAATACACGTAAGCTCAAATACTGGCTCATTTTCACCATGCGCGCCTTGGCTTTTGCATTCCTCGTTTTTGCTTTTGCTCAACCATTTATCCCATTAAAGGAAGATTCTACAAAGAGTGGCGTGAATGTCATTGGCGTTTATGTGGACAATTCTTTTTCCATGACGCGAATTGGTGTTACCGGAGAATTGCTTTCACAATCGCGTGAATTAGCGAAATCAATTGCACAAGATGCACCGAGAGCAACCCAGTTTGTGCTTTTTACAAATGAACTCAGCGGTTCTGAAAAACAATCGCTCACAAAAGCACAGTTTCTAGAGAAAATCGAAAAGATTAAACCAACCTCATTGGTGCGTAAAGCAACTGATGCCATGAATTGGTGGGAACAATGGTTAGTCGACAATAAATCAAACGATTTACGCATAGCTTCTAGTCAATTGGTTTATTTGTCTGATTTTCAAGAATCTACAACTGGAAAATTAACTAACTATAAACAATGGGAAACATTGGTTTATCCAGTGAAATTAGAACCAGTCAATTCAGGGAACTTATACATCGATTCGATTTGGTTTGCCACACCCGTTCAAAAGAAAGAAGCAAAACAAACCATTTACGCACGTCTCAAAAACGAAGGTGAAGCTGATGTGAAAACAATTGACGTGAACATTCGCATTGGAAAAATAAACCGTGATGTATTCGCTGATATTCCCGCAAATGGAAGTGATACGGTTGAATTGAGCTATTTCAATAATCAATTGGGCAAAATTCAAGGTTCAGTAAAAGTCAATGACCGACAAATGAACATGGACGACAGTTATTTCTTTTCCTACGAAGTAAGAGATTATAGTGATGTTTTGATCATAGATGGCGAATCAGCTGTTTCAAACATCAATGTTGTTTATAGTCTTGACAGCTATTACAGAACTACAACTGTTGCACAAAATCAATTAACAGAAACACAAATCAAAGACAAAGATTTGGTTGTCATCAATGGTTGCAATCAAGTTTCTGCTGGAATGACGGATTTGTTAGTCGAATTTGCAAGTGATGGTGGTTCCCTCCTATTGTTTCCTGGCGCGAATACTAGTGTCAGTGGTTGGAATGGGTTACTTTCCCGACTTAAATTACCAACACTGAATCAATTGCAAGGAAACGGATTGACCGTTCGTAAAATCAACACAAAAGATGCGTTTTTTGACGGCGTTTTTGAGCGTAAACCAGACAATCTAAACTTACCATCTGTTAAGAAAGCCTTTCGATTGCAACGTACTTCCTCAACAGAAAGCATAGACTTACTCTCTTTTCAAAGCGGAAATTCATTTTTTGTTCGTGGAACTGGAAAATATGCCGCTTATTTATCTGCTACCTCATTGGATCAGAGTTACAGTTCATTCACGAGTAATCAATTGTTCTCAACCCTACTCTTGCGTGTTGCTGAATTGAGTCAACGAAAAGCACCCTATTACTTAATTATTGGTGAAGATGGAAGTTATCCCATCAAACAACCAAGTAGTGCTGAAAAGGCTGTTCACTTGCGTAAAGGAATGATCGATTTTATTCCAACAGTATTTAAAAAACGACAAGCGCATTATGTTTCCATTCAAGGATTAGAAGCGGTAAGTCGATTAGAATCAGGCAATTACAGTATTCAAGTTGAAGAAGAAAAACTAGGTGCACTTTCGATAAATTACAACCGTGCAGAATCGAAAATAAAATCACTCGAAGAATCAGAAATAATGGAACTATTCGAGAATGCTGGAATAAAGACCATGGATGTTCGCACAACTGCTGGTTGGACGGGTGCTTCTTTTTTACAGCTCGATCAGCCGATTACCTATTGGAAATGGTGTGTTATTTTCGCATTGATCTTCTTATTGGGCGAAATGGCAATTATTTATTTTTGGAAACATTAAAGTATCAAGTTAGATGAAAGTTTTACTCCAAAGTGCTACGATTTTTGATAGAAACTCTTCCTATCATGGACAACAAATGGATGTATTAATCCACGATGGAGTTATTGCACAAATTGAAGTAACAATTAAAGATGATGATGCTCAGGTTATTGCAGGAGAAAACTTACATGTTTCATTAGGCTGGGTTGACTTGAAAGCCCATTTGTGTGATCCAGGAGAAGAACACAAATCAACCATCCAATCTGGACTTGATGCTGCAGCTTATGGTGGATTTACACACCTCGCTTCCTTGCCAACAACCAAGCCAGTTGCAGACGGAAAAACAGCATTAGAATACACACTTCGTCGTGCTGAAAACAACGTTACTACGCTGCATCCAATGGGTTGTATCACCAAAAAGAATGAAGGTGAAAACCTTGCAGAGATGTACGATATGTTCCAAAGTGGAGCACGCCTTTTTTCAGATGATTTACAGCCTGTTTCAGGTGGAATGATGTACCGTGCATTGTTATATACCAAGAATTTTGGTGGCACAATTGTCGGTTTCTCACGTGATGAATCAATTTCTGGACATGGAATGGTCAATGAAGGTGAAGCATCAACAAAAACAGGATTAAAAGCCGATCCAATTATTGGAGAAGTCATCAATCTGGAGCGTAATATTCGATTATTGGAATATACTGGTGGTCGATTACATGTCACTGGACTTTCATCTGCTGCGGCTGTAGATTTGATTCGTCAAGCTAAAAAATCGGAATTATCCATTACAGCTGATGTTCATTGCCAGCATCTTCTATTCAATGAAACAGCTGTTTTAGATTTTGATGCAAACTTCAAGTTAATGCCACCATTGCGTTCTGAATCAGATCGTTTGGAATTATGGAAAGCTGTTTCAGATGGTACCATCGATTGCATAGTTTCCGACCATAGACCAAATGATAGTGAAGAAACAGACGTGGAATTTGATCACGCAAATTTTGGAAACAGCACACTTCAAACATTTTTTGGTGAATTATTGACAACTTCTGAATGCGATTTATCCACAATTATCCCAGCAATAACAGAAAGTCCAAGAAACATCTTAGGTATTGAAATTAAGCCAATTGCAGTCGGGACAACCGCAGATTTAACCGTATTTTCTCCAACTAAAAAATGGACATTTAACGAATCAGACATCTTAATCGGAACTAAAAATTCACCTTTTGTTGGTAAAGAATTAACAGGATATGTTTACGGTGTTTTCAATAACGGTAAATTCGCCCTGAAAGATTAACAAAATGTCTGGTAAAAAATCCTTCTTACGTAATTTCTGGAAAGAAAAAAAGATGGTAGGTGCAATGAGCCCTAGTTCTCCGTTTCTTGCAAAAAAAATGTTGAAATCCATCGATTTTACCAAAATGCGAGTGATCGTAGAATTGGGTCCAGGAACAGGCGTATTTACACGTAAAATACTAGAGCAGCTCCGACCTGATGGTGTGATGCTTGTATTTGAATTGAATGACAATTTCATGGCTGCTTTAAAAAAGGAGTTCACTGACCCACGAGTTCATTTAATTCATGATTCAGCTGAGAAAATAGGCGAATATTTAG
>JAYSRF010000138.1:0-32698 GCA_043721195.1 Fluviicola sp.
CGATTACTAAAGCATATCCCATCAAAGGAACGGGTTTATATGCAGAAGTAGAAGCTGATTTCACTGCCCAATTACCTTGGGAAACCAGCACCGATCGTGAAATTCAATTTCGTTTACCGTATTCTGATCAGTATTACAATTATGCCATTCGTTTTTTAGTCAATGGGTGGAAAGCAAAGCGTGATAATTCGCTCAAACACCGTGTAAAACAAGAACTTGCCAAAACACTAATGCGCATCTATAAGTAATGGAAAAGTGGTTGATTAATCGGCGAAAAGGTGTGTTCTATATTACAGAACCGAAACTGCTTTTTGAAGAAATGTATGTGCAAGTTCGGAAACAAGAAAACCGATTGCTGGAAGATGAGATTGTTGTGCAATTACCTTGTATTTCAAGTGATCATCCGTATCATGAGGAATGGAAAAAGAGACAAGATACTTGTACACAATTTATGCATCACCTGAAACAACATCCACCTAAAACTGCTTTGGATATTGGATGTGGGAATGGTTGGTTTACGCACCAAATTTCAACCATTGCAACTTCAACTTTCGGCTTAGATGTTGGGACAGAAGAGTTGGAACAGGCTGCTCGTTGTTTTGCAAATGAATCAACCAAATTTATTTGTTGTACTGATTGGAGTTTGCTCCCAAATAACACGTTCGATTTAATCACCTTTAATGCAAGTTTGCAGTATTTTGAATTGAATGAAGCATTTTGGAAACAAGTATATCGTTGTTTAACTTCAACTGGTGTCATTCACATTCTGGATACTCCTTTTTATAAGCAACAGGAAATTGCAAGTGCGAAACAGCGATCAAACAGCTATTTTTCTAAGATGAATGCTGCAGCTGCGTCGAATTATTACCATCATTCTTGTTGGAACGATCTTCCACAACAGGCAAAAGTGGTTTATCGATTCAATAAATGGAAAAAAATCTTTCGAAAGAACAGTTCTCCTTTTCCTTGGATCGTGATTCACAAACCAGCGTAAATAGCATTGTAAGCTTCAATCGTTGTTGAGATGGAGTGAAAAATGGGAACGGGTGTTGGGGCATCCAATAATTCAAGGAGTTTTTTTCCGTCAGCTTTCAAATCAAAACTCAGTTTTTCAATTTCGGGAGCGTTCATAGCAAAACCTACTGGTGATGAAAGCACGTGTGTACCATGAGCCAATGCTTCTAATAGAATCATTCCCATTCCTTCGAAAGAGGATGCATGCATCAAAACACGAGCAGATCCAATATAATTTAGCGTAGTCAGATAGGGGAGTTGACCGACTAATTGTATGTTTTTCTCCAATCGGAGTTCTTGAATCAATGATTGCAGAAGTTTTAATTCTGAACCACTGCCAACAATAACAGCTGTAAAATCAGGTCTCGTTGTTTTTATTTCTGCGCAAACACGAATAAAATAACTGTAGTTTTTGAGTGGAATAAAGCTTCCTACGCCCACAATATCAATTGTTTTCGTCATCACACTACTCTGCATGGTTCCTAAATTGATCGACTTCGCCAGAGGGAAATATGTTTTGTTGAGCTGTTGTAGATGAAAGTCTGAAATGCAAAAAACGGGTAAATTAAAAGTAGAGATGGGTTTTAAATACCGATTTTCTGGCAGGACATCTTGTCCAAGTGCAGTTGCAACTATCGGAATCGCTAGTTTTTTGGCAATTCTTGCTGAAAAATAAGTTGTTTCATTCAACCAAAATGGATGAATCACAGAAATCGGTCGTTGTTGATGGATGTTTATGATTGCCTTTTTTAATTGTCCATACAAAGTGAATTGTCGTTTGAATCGACTGTTTGCCCCATTAAGTGCAACAACTTGAATACTATTCCATGTATACGTTTCCTTTCGGTAAGGATAGTGAAGTGCAATTACAGTGACCAAATAACCTTGATTCTGTAGTTCCAATACAAAGTGTTGAAGGACAGGGATGCAATCCGTATCAGCTTCATCCTTAGCAAAACCGGGTGTTATGACAGCGATGTGTTTACTTGACACGGTAAATGATCCAATTCGTTTCTAAAACCACTAAAGTATCCAATTTACTTGTCTTTTTAAGACGATTCCAATTCTGCATTACCCGATGATCTTTCCATTGTTCACTGAATAATGCTTCATTGAATACTACTAAAGCGTTTTTATCAAAGGTGTAATACTCTTTCATGAATAAATTCCGAACCTCATTTTCAATACCATACGAAGCAAATGATTGATCAACATAAAAACTGTAAATCGGGTGTTGATCGTGCAATGCTTTTATCCGAATGACAATTTCTTTTTCGTTTTGGTGTGCGCTGTACATTTTCCGAAAGGAGAAATAGAACAAGGTAGTATTGAAAAGGAGAATTCCACTGATAAAGAGCATTCCCAATCGTTTGCTTGAAAGCCAATCCCACAGTGCATCAAAAGCAGGGAATAAAAAGACAAGTACCAAAGGGTGCGCAATCACTAAGAAGCGGTAATTCTGATTTGCTAAACCAACCAATAGTAGTAAATAGAGTAGAATGGAAGCGAATAAGAACAGTTGCTTTTTGAGTCGTTTATAAAAGGGAATCAAACAAACTCCAATGGATAAAAAACCAAGATGAAATGCATTTCCAAAAATGTATAATCCATTGGGAACAGTGCGTGTTTCAATGCCATCACGTGATTGAACAGTTAATTGGAATGCATTCATGAAATTCCAATTGGAAAAACGGTAGGCGCTTTCTCTGATTAAAGATTGATTCATGAGTATGACTGTTCCAACGATGAGTACACCAACGATTACAAATAGTATTCGCAGTTGAATAGTGGAAGATCGAAATACTAAATACCCAACATGTAGGCACGGAATAATGAGTAACGCAGCACTTGGATAGCGTGTGAAAAATGCAGCAGCAGCAAATAAAAGTAGGAGTAAAGCACGTAGAATTCGTTGTTGCTGTACGAAACGGAAATAGTGATAAAAAGCAACCATAAGAAAAAAACAGCACAGCATATCACTCATGATCAAGAATCCAGCTCGCACAAAATAAACTTGAGTTGCTGCACCTAGAATCAGGAATATACTTGCATCTTTTCCTGTCAATAAATGAATGATTTTTTTTGTGTAAAACAGTGTTCCCAAAAGTGCCCCAAGTGAAATTAACCGCAGACACCAGTCAATCGGAATTCTAGAAAGTCCTAAAATGGCTCCAGAAAACGGATATCCTTTTGGCCAGAAAAAATCACCAGTTACTGTTCCATTGGTCATCGAAGCATGGAGCTCTTTGGAATAACGGAGGTATTCATGACTATCCTGACCATAAAGTCCATTAAAATCCAATACAAACCATAGCATACAACCAATTCCTAAAGGAATGGTATAAAGTGCCAATCGTTGAACTATTTGGATGTTGTACTTCATCGTTTCAACTGCGAAGATGCTATTTTAATTCTATTTAGTCAATCTTGCTATTTGCTAATCAATAATACTATTGGGTTAATTTTAGTTTGAGGTGCTGAGACACTAATATTTATGACGAAAAACTACATTTTTCTTTGTGTTCCTCGTGTCCTTGTGGTAAATTAACTAACCACAAAGGCACGAAGGACACAAGGATTTTATTTCGTGCAATTAGCACCTAATAACCTGATTTTTGTAGAATAGTTGAGGTATATCAAGTCACGTAGTGACGCAATAGTGTAACCGAAATCTACAATCTACCTTTTGCCTCGCTAGGGGTAAGACCTCTAAAACGCCCTTCCCTTAATCATTCCTAATTAGCTTACTAATAATAATTTAAGACCGGCAACTCAAAATACAATTACCGATAATAATTAACCCATTTAGTAATATATTTGCGAACGAAATTTATTGAAATGAATTTGAAAACAAAACTACTGCTAGTTAAGCTACTATTCTTTTTTATAGCACTACAAAATACAATAGTCGCGCAACAGTTTAATCGTCCTGTACCTGCCGATTTATTTGACTATGAATACGTTGATAACGGTTTTTCTGGTGATGATTATCTATTAGGATGTTTATTCAAGATCAACTCGGGTGTAAATTCCAATAATTACAAATCACCTTATCCCGTTATTTTTGATGCGCATGGATATGTTGCTTGGTACGCTAAACCGAATGTCATTTCGTGTGGAGATTTTAAGTATTGGCCAGCTAGTAACGTGTATACTTATTCTGCTGTTACTTCTACTGACCAATCTTTTCAAGTATTAGATGGTCAATTCAATACCCAAGCTACGTTGAATGTAATCAATGGAACTGAAGACTTTCATGACATTCAGCGCGCTGATAATGGCAATTGGTTATTGGCAACAGAACGCTATGATACAGTTGATTTATCCATGTATATGTTTAATGGCATCCAAGGAAGTGTGAATACGGTCATTATTGGGTTTGGTGTACAAGAATTAGACGCTGCAAATAATGTCGTTTTTGAATGGAATAGCAACGATTTTATTTCACCAACAGAAACCTACGATTTTTGGGGGTATAGCGCAACAGCATTTGATTATTGTCATGGAAATGCCATTGAGGAAGATACAGATGGGAATCTCTTGTTATCGTTTCGCCATTTAAATGCCATATATAAAATTGATCGTACAACTGGAGCTATTATGTGGAAACTAGGTGGTGAATCATCTTCATTTACCTTCCCCAATGATGGTGGGTTCAGCGGACAACATGACATTCGTAGATTGGATAATGGAAACTACACTTTATTCGATAATTCGAATATGGGTCCCATGCCGCGCCATTCACGTGGTGTTGAATATGTGCTTGATACCGTGAATTGGACAGCTACGAAAGTTTACGAATATGTGAATGCATTGGATAATTTTTCCAGAGCAATGGGAAGCTACCGCACACTTGATAACAATGAAAAGCTTATGGGTTATGGATTGATATACCGCCCAAATGCGAGTGCTGCTATTATTGATGGAACTCAAACGGAAGTTGGAACCTATTTCTTCACTGATTCTGTCATGACGTATCGTATGAACGAAGCCTTGTTGCCGAATTTACCTCGTTCATCAATCGACTGTAATTGGAATGGAACAGCTTGGGAATTGCACGCTCCTGCAGGGCAGTCTTCCTATCTTTGGTCCACTGGAGAAACAACTGCTTCTATTATTTTGACACAAATAGATACGTTTCAAGTGTGGACACCTTTGGGAATAGGATTTGTGGGTTCAATCCCATTTCCAGTAACAGACTTGAATGATCCATGTAATCAGTTAGGAATCCCTGAACTATCTGTTATTCCTACCGACAAAACGTTTACTTATTTTGATCTGCTTGGTCGAGCGATTGACCACCCAGAAAAAGGTCAATTATACATCCAAGTAGCCAATTCTGGTGAAATGCAGAAAATCATCTATTTCGAAGAGTAAAAATCGATTTTCACCTTATATTTGCGCACTGATTTACAATTCAATTATGATTAAACTAAGCTACATACTTTTCATTGCAATCCTCATTGGAGCGTGTTCTAGCGAGTCTGAAAAAGACCTTCATTTTTTCGTCGCAGGTGGTGTTTCAGGGTCTACAGATTCTACAAGTGCAACATTATATGAACCCTTCGCAAATTATTTAAGTTGGGCTATAAAAGATACAACACTCGATTTTGGTGTTTTCACAGGAAATATGGTGCGTTATTCCAATGATAGTTCTTGGGCAAAAATGGATCTAGCATTGAAAAATTTGCCGTTTGATATTCACCGAGTTCCAGGTTTTAGAGATCTTGGAGAAGCATCTTATTACGCGAAGAAGTTTGGAAATCCAGAGCACCATTTTGTGAAAAGCAATAATTTCTTTCAAATCTGGGAAGTAACTGGTAACGGTTGGAATGTTTCGGATAAACAATTGAAAGATTTAAAATCAATGGTTGCTCAGAAAGGGTATGACAATGTATTTCTTTTTGTACATCCAGTTACGTGGTATGATCAAGATCGAACGCCACAAATTATTCCCAATAACATCGATGGAAGAGGTGAAACAAGTACGTTTTATTCCAATACACTGCAACAATTAAATGCATTGAATATTCCTATTTATCTGTTTTCAGGCGGTGTAGGAGAGAAAGCTGTAGGAAGTGAAATTACCATTCATAAATTCAACAATGTACATTTAATTTCATCTGGAATGGGTGGTGGAAAATGGGATAATATTCTTCAAGTTTTTGTAAAAGAAGGTAAAACCCATATTGAAATTGATTACATGAAGAAGCAAAAAAACATTGGCATTGATACGCTGTATGTACCAGTATGGATATAACCAATCTTGCTCGCCCAAAAGTTATTATTTTTAATCCGAGAAGTGCGGATGCGAAACACCGAATCCCCAATTCGATACTGCAAGTAGGGGCTTCTATTCACGATTTTGCTGATTATTACTTGATCGATGGAAACTTGGAAAAGGATCCATTAAGTGAAATGAGTAGATTGATTGAAGAGCAGGGTGTTCAATTTGTGGGAATGACCGTAATGCCTGGTCCACAATTGAAACAAGCAATTCCTTTTGCTAAAACCATAAAAGAACAATTTCCGCACATAACAATGGTTTGGGGTGGTTATTTCGCAGCTAATCAACACCCTGTTGTATTGGAATCAGGTTTTGTGGATTACGTGATCAGTGGTCCAGGTGATGAAGCTTTCCCCGGTTTGATTCGCGCTATTCAATCCAATCAAACAACCGATTTATCAGGGATTCCCAATTTAATCTACTTACAAGAAGGAAAATTGGTAAAAACGCGAAAAGAAGCATTGCCAGATATGGATAATCTTCCCGCCTTTCCTTACCAACAATTGAATGAGCGTTATCCCATTCCCAATTATTTGGCTAAAACGTTCATGGGGCAAAAAACATTTTCCTATCATTCAAGTTTTGGTTGTCCATTTACATGTTCATTTTGTGCAGTCGTTCCTATTTACAATGCACGATGGAAAGGTTTTGCTGCCGATCGTGTTGCTGATGATGTGCTGCAATTCAAAGCAAATTATGGCATAGATGCGGTAGAATTTCACGATAATAATTTTTTTACCTCACGCAAACGGGTAGTCGCTTTTTCAGAACGTTTGTTGAATCAAGGCATTTCTTGGTGGGGCGAAGGAAGAATTGACACCATCAACAAGTATTCAGATGACGATTTGAATCTGATGAAAGCCGCTGGACTTAAAATGATCTTTTTAGGTGCTGAAACGGGTAACGATGAGGTCTTGAAACAAATGGATAAAGGCGGAACGCAAACGGGGCAACAGATTAAAGAATTTGCCAAACGTTTACACTCCATTGGAATTATTCCCGAATACAGTTTTGTTCTCGGCATGCCTGGCGACAATGAACCGAAAGTGCGCAAACAAATCAATGAAGATATTTTATTCATTCGCGAAATAAAACGATTGAATCCTGATACAGAGATCATTATTTATGTCTACAGTCCCGTTCCGACCGAAGGAAGTGATTTGTATGCACTGATTCAAGAACAAGGTTTTCATTTTCCTAAGACATTGGAAGATTGGTTATCACCTTCGTGGGAACGGTTCGATTTGCGTAAAAACCCCTTGACTCCGTGGTTGACAAAAAAGCACATTGATCGCATCAGAAATTTTGAAATTGTGTTGAACGCTTATTATCCAACAAAAACCGATTTCAGAATTCGTGGTTGGAAAAAAAGTCTCCTTCGCGTTGTTTCATTTTGGCGATATCACTTGAAAATCTACGCATTTCCGTATGAAATCAAGTTGTTACTGAAAATTTGGAGGTACCGTCAACCAGAAGAACAAGGATTTTATTCAGAATGAGGAAGTTCTTAAAAAAAATACTCTTTCCTGTTTTGAGTCGCTGGTATGGTTCGAAAACAAAAAAAACGTCCATCTATACCAAGCATGGAATTCGGCTAACGTTATTACCAGACGTTTTTCACCCCGGCCTTTTTTTTTCAACGAATCTGCTGATTGATTATTTAAAACAACAAGCCATTCACGATAAACGCATCTTAGAATTGGGAGCAGGAAGTGGAATGATTTCCTTTTTTGCTGCGAAACAACAAGCAATTGTGACAGCCTCAGATGTGAATGAATCTGCTTTGAAAGGACTGCACTTAAATGCCGAAAACAATCAGTTGCCCATTTCCATAGTTGCATCCGATTTATTTGCGTCAATTGATCCGAACGATTTTGATTTTATTTTGATCAATCCACCGTATTACCCCAAAAAGCCACTCAATCAGCAAGAAATGGCGTTTTATTGTGGCGAAGATTTTGAGTATTTTCAATCGTTGTTTACCCAATTAAATGAAAAGTGGACAAATGCAACGGTGCGAATTGTCATGATTTTATCAGAAGATTGTAATTTAGAGCACATTCAATCACTTGGGTTGAAGGATGGAATTAACTTTAAGCTCCAACATACAGTTGTCAAATGGGCAGAACGAAATTATATTTTTGAACTTGCAAAAGATGTCGAAACTCCAAGCACTTAATCGCAAATTGATGCCCAAACACCTGTTCTATTCTCCCAAGTGGATGGTGTTGGGTGTGAACAATATTTGCAACCTGCATTGTAAAATGTGCGATGTTGGTACACAGAGTTTGGAAACCAATTTTGCCGTGAATTTGGTTGGAACGCATCCATTACACATGCCCTTGGAGTTGTTTCAGCGCATTGCAGATCAAACAAAACAGTATTTTCCAACAACCAAATTAGGTTATGCATTTACCGAACCATTGGTCTACAAATATTTAGCAGAATCATTGGAATATGCGAAATCGCTTGGTTTGTTTACTTCGATTACCACAAACGCGCTCAATTTACGTCAAAAAGCAGATGCGTTAGTTGAAAATGGGTTGAATGAATTGTTCATTTCACTAGATGGTCCAGAGGCCATTCACAATGAAATTCGCGGACACAAATCCAGCCATCAGCGCGCATTAGAAGGAATTGAAGCGATCCAACAAAAAAGTAAGATGCCCATTTCGGTATTTTGTGTTGTAACAGAGTGGAACATTGGCTATTTACAGGATTTCTTGAACGATTTAAAACGATTTAACCTGAAACAAGTCGGTTTTTTACATTCCAATTATATTTCAGAGCCAGTTGCTTTGGAACACAATCGTCGTTTTGGAGAAAGCTACCATGCCACTACATCCAACATCGATGAAGTCAATTTTGATGCGTACAACATTGATCTTTTGCAGGCAGAATTAGAAGCGATTCGTAACACCAATTATCCGTTTCCAGTGAGTATTAGTCCGCTTGTTCATTCCAAGGAAGAGTTGTACCGCTATTATTTCGAACCCGAGAAAAAAATAGGTAAAGTGTGTCTAGATGCGTTTAATAACCTGATGATCAAATCGGATGGATCGGTTATTCCAGCACATGGTCGTTGTTACAACCTCACTGTTGGGAATATCTACAACGAATCGCTCAAAACCATTTGGAATGCAGAGAAATTGGGCGAATTGCGCAGTAATCTGAATAAAAATGGCGGATTATTGCCCGCATGTTCACGTTGTTGTTCGGCGGTTAGGTGAGGGATTTATTTCAAAAACACAAGAATTAATGTCTCAGCTAGAATCATTTTCCTGTTGCAAATTCGGCAATTAAAACAGAGCAATTATTTTCTGTTAGAAGTGGTATATTCATGTTTTATAACGCTCATTAACATGTTCAGAAATATCAAATTTACCTTCACTAATTTTGGTTAGAATTTCTATAAAAGTCAAATTCATTTTCATGACTTCTGGGTTAGCATCATGAATTAATGAAAACACACGTTGTTTTTTGTCAATAGCTAGGTAGTTCCCATCTTCTAAATCAAGAAAAATGTAGAATGTTTTATTGTTGTAATCAATATCAAAGAAGTCAATTGGATTAAGTAATACTTTTATACTGTCATCCAGGCTGTTATAAAACAATTCGGTTTCATTTGGAGGAAAGTCAAATGCAATTTTAATCGCTTTTTGCGCATTTATTCTACTATGATCAAATTCATTGAATGTATAATCGGAATGATTGATTTTGAGTCCAGAAATTAAGTTGTTATTGATCAGTAATTCAATAGATTCGAATTGTTGAGTCTTAATTGAAAAGATTTCGAGGTCAGTTATTTTATAATTAATCCCCTGATTTTTAAGTTCATTGAATGTTTCTTCAGAAGCAGAAAAATAGATGAATTTATATCCGGGAATCAAACTCCAATCTGTCATTCCATGAAAAACAAGTAATTTAATTTGGCTTTTTACTTCCAGAAATTCTGTTGGTAATGCATTAATAATAGCTTTTAAAAGTAAATCATTCCCTTTACGAATCATCTTTGATCGATAAGTAGCTGACAAATTAGATAAGATGTGACGAAAGAAATTCATGAAAAAAACTGTATGATTTTTAGAAATCAGTAATCATTTGAGTTGATTCAAAAACACGAATACACCAAACGAAGATTGTCTAATATTCTTACCTAAATCCGAATTATCAACTTTAAATTGAATCGTCTTTGCGTCAAATAATTCGGAATGGAATAATAATCGCCATTGACATCTTGGATCCATTGTTTGGAGAGAACGTTGTTGATTCCTAGTAAATTAAAGACTTCAAAGGAGATAATGGCATCCCTGAATTTACCATACCATTTATCTTTGATTTGTTCTTTTTTACTCAATAGATCAAATGAAATACCAACATCAACACGGAAGTAAGATTTCATGGATAAAGTATCCTTGTAACGTGTGAAATCAGGTGGACCAATCGGTAAACGCGATCCAAAATTGAGTCCAACTTGTGCGGTTAATCGTTCCAATCCAGGCATGTGATCTTGGAACAACAAGGCCATGTTTAAACGTTGATCAGAAGGACGACGGATATAACCAGGGAATACTTGTACGGAATCGGTAGCCATTTGGTCTGTGCTAATTCCTGTGATGCGTTCACCAGCTGCATTGTAGAAGTTCCAATAGGAATCGTTTTCAATGTCTTCTTTGGTTGTCAACACGCCAATTTTGAAAAAGGACATGATTCCAGGAACAAATTCACCATTTAAGTTGGCATCTAAACCAACGGCATATCCTTTGGCAATGTTTTCTGCATAATAACGTGTGCGGACATTCTCAATTTCATACGGATTGATGTCCCACAGGTATTTGTAGTAACCTTCTGCGGCAAATTTGAAGGGCTTTTGGCGACCCCACATGTAGAAATTGTAATCTCCACCAGCTACCACATGAATGGATTTTTGAGCAAGTACATTGGTGTTTAATCCGCCAGTAAACGTTCTAAATTCGCGGTAAAATGGCGGTTGATAATAAACTCCAGCAGCAAAACGCAATTTCAATGAACGACGTATAAATTGCCCGTCATGGTACACATATCGAACGGGAATATAACTCACTGTTACTCTTGGAGTCACCATGAATTCGTTGTTAACACTCGTATACAAGGCGCGTACTCCAGCATCTAAAATCCATTTTGAAAAACCCAGTTTCATCGTATCTGAAACCGTTGTGTTGATTTTGTTTCCACTGGAATCTTTCACTTGGATCACTTGACTGACGAAGCGGTCTTTGCGTTCGCCTTTCCATTCTTGGTGTTGTTGAACGTAGGCGTGAAGGCGAGTGTTTTTTAATTCCAGTTTCCCTTTTATGGTTTCGTATAAGTCTACCCCAGCTGTGTTTTGCGGAACGGAGAATCCTGCAGAATCAATCATTTTCCATTCACTTAATACATCATTGAACTGATCGTATTGTGCTCCAAATCCATATTTCAGCGCACTTTCTTTGTTGAAAGAATAAGTAGCATCGTGATAGAGATTAAAAATGGTTGCTGTCAATCGATTACGTGCATGATTCATAAAAGAACCAACACCTAAAACAGCGATGGAATCACCGTATTCTTCTTTCGAAGGATCTGTCTCCAATTCGTTGATGTAGTATTGCCCTTGAATATCAAAGTATTCACGTTCATTCGTTCGAAATGCTGTGAGGTAAGTGGCAGCTTTTAATTTTTTGTGATCGTATTTTAAAGCTGTACCGCCAGTCATCGTTAAAAAGCGCGTATCTTCTCGTCCGTCGAAGTAAATATTGAATGAATAGGCCTCATTTGCTGTTCCGAAATCCGTTTCTTGTGTTTGTGGTTCGAATTCATACTTATTGGAAGCAAGGTGTGCCAATACTGTCCATTGCCATTTTTCGTTGATATCGTATTCCGTTACCAATTGTGCATCCCAAAAAACAGGATTATAATTTCCTTTTGTAGGCAAGGAATTCAATAAATAACCATTTGAACGGTAACGTGCACCTAATAGATAACGGAAACGATTGGCTTTGCCCAAACCTTGTTCAACATGCAATTCAACACCTAACAACGATGCCATTGCCGATGCACGCAAAGTATCAGGTTTTTTGTATTTAATATCCAATACTGAACTGAGTTTATCTCCATAAACAGCCTGAAAACCACCTGCGCTGAAATAAACATCTTCTACCAAAGCGGTATTGACAAAGCTCATACCTTCTTGTTGTCCCGATCGGGTTAAAAAAGGTCTGTTGATGAGAAAACCATTGACATATACAAGGTTTTCATCGTAGTTTCCGCCACGAACATTGTAATTGTTGGTGAGTTCATTGTTGGAAGATGCTGCAGTTGTATAAATCAAAAATCGCTCTACACTGCTAGCTGGTTGCAATTGAAAATCGACAATTTCCAAGCGTTTAATTCCATTTATTAGATCCCGATCGCGGTTTATTGTAACAGAATCTAAATTTTCGAAGTTAAAACGAAAGTCTTTTAACTGAACTTTAGTTTGACCAACTGGAATAGTAATTTCTTCTGAAAGCGAGTTTTCTGCATCAACATAACTATAGAAAGTAACTTTACCAGGCTTTAAAACGAAAGAAAACCTTCCGAGTGAATCCGTTTTCGTAGAATATGGAATCCCATCTTGTGTCGCTTTTACTATTAAATCTTCAATGGGATTTCCTTTTACGTCTAAACACCTTCCAGAAACTTGAACTTGCGAAAAAAGTGCAGATGAACTCATCATCAAAAGCAATACAAGAAAGGTTGTGCGCAATAAGAATGTCATGTTACTGAAACGTAAGAGCGATAAAATTAGTGTAAACATGCGTTAATTTTTCAATTCAACCACAATCAGTTCACTATTAAAAGGGTCAATGGCTTCTAGAATGGTAGCTAATAAGGACGAATAATCACCAGTCGCGACAAAGTTTAACCAATGAAAAAACCGTTCTTGCAATTCATTTCCAGGGAAAAGGCGATCACACACACCATCAATAGCTTTTAATGATTGATCGTGTTGTTGTTTAACTTGTTTGATTAAGCGTTGTTCATACGCTTCTAATTGTTTGGAAATGCGAACCGTTTCAGCTTCTGCATACGATTCCAAACTCACATCAACGGCTTTGGCTTTTTGAATCATCGCTAAGCGCAAAGTTTGAAAGTGCTCCTGAATGGCAGAAAGATCCATTTGTTCGGCATCATTTTCCAATAAATATCGTTTACGCAGCTGTTCTTTTGGTTCAAAAAAGCGTTCCAATTCCCAATTCAATTTTTCCATGCGCTTGGTTGTTCCACCATCGATCAATACCAAGGAGTTACGTTGTTGAATTAAAGGATAAACAGTATTGTGCACACGAAACACTTCTTTTAATTGAATCCAATACGCCATTTCACCTCCACCACCAATGTAAGCTAGGTTAGGAAGAATGGTTTCTTGGTACACGGGACGCAAAATGACATTGGGTGAAAACGCTTCAGGCTCTTGTGCTAATTTTTCAAGGATTTGTGCGTTTGAATAAGTCACTCCGTCAATGGTAAAGCCATTTTCTGATGGATCAATACGGTGTCGACCACTTTCATTGAGTAAAAACAAATTACACGCTCGAGCTTGTGCTTGCGGTTTCCAACCTGCTTGTTCTAATTGGAGATTCGTTGTTTGAACAGCAGTAAAAGAAGGTTGTTCTTCCAATTCCTTTTGAATGACAGGCGCGAACAGTTGTTTTAATTCACGTTCGTCTGGTTGAAGTACCAACACACCAAATGCGCGAAATAAGCGTGAGGCAAATACTTGGTAGTGCGTACCATAATGTTCCATTGGAAGATCACGCATGAGCGCTAAGATCTCGCTTTGTTCATTGGAAGCGAAAAATGGAAGCAATTCTTCTAAAACAGCAGTGTAATCAGTTAGATGAAAACGACCAACAGGCCCTTTTTGCTCGGTTTCCCAAGTGAGTGTTTTGTTGAATAAAGCTGTTGAACGAATTTCATCAACATCGTGGTCTTCGCTCGCCAGCCAGAATAAAGGAACCGTTTTAATCTCACTTTGAGAAGCATTGAATTGTGCTGAAAGTTTGACTGCATGCAATACCTTGTACACTAGAAAAAGAGGTCCGCCGAATAACGTCAACTGATGACCAGTTGTTATCGTAAACGTTGTGCCTTTTGCTAATAAACTCAAATTCTCACGTTGCGATTCTGATAATTCGCTCCCTAATTGTTTTTCTAAAGTTGCAACTAGTATCGCGCGATTCGCTGATGAATAATTCGTTTGCTTTAACTTCGCTTGTTCGTATAAGTCGTTTAACGTATGAAATGGTTGTTGTATGAAAGGCGCAAATGACGTTTGATTTTGTCCGAAAGCACTTGAAAACGCAGAAAACTGCTTCAATGAACTTCTTGAAATAGCTGTTGTAATCATTTCACAAAAATACGCATCATTCGTCTTTATTGGAGCAATTTTATGAATTGGTTTTCATGAAACACTTATTGAGTGAGTAACTTTTTTTGTTTGTTGAAAAATCCGTTTTTTAAGTCCAACTTCAAGATCAAAATAGGTACTTTTGCTTAAATTTTTTGACTATGGAAGGAATTATCAAAACAGCAAAAGGCGAAATGCGCGTAACATTTTTCGAGGCAGACGCTCCTAATACAGTTGCTAACTTTACAAAACTTGCGAAAGAAGGATATTATGACGGATTGACATTTCACCGTGTTTTACCAGATTTCGTGATTCAAGGTGGTTGTCCAAATTCACGTGAAGGTGCGAATGGAATGCCAGGAACAGGTGGTCCAGGATACAAAATTGATTGTGAATTGACAGGAGATAACCAGTACCACGATCGCGGTGTATTATCAATGGCACATGCTGGTAGAAATACTGGTGGTTCTCAATTTTTTGTGTGTCACAGCCGTAATAACACTTCACATTTGGATCGTGTTCACACTTGTTTCGCTAAAGTAACAGATGGTTTAGATGTTATTGATGCGATCAATCAAGGAGATCGTATTGAATCAATTACGATTATTGATTAATACAAAAACGTATTACATGAAAAAGGCGACCAACAATTGGTCGCCTTTTTCAGTATATGAGTAATTCGAATCTTAGTGAGCTACTTCCCCTGTTTTAACTGGCTCTGCATTTGCTGGAGCAGCTTGAACTGTACCTTTAATTGTCAAAATGATTGGTTCTGTTTGAACATTTGATGTAACAGTGATTGTTTTTGTGAAAGGACCTACACGTTTAGTGTCATACTTAACAGCAATCTTGGAAGATTTTCCTTTTTGAACTGGTTCAGTTGGTTTTTCAGCAGTTGTACAACCACAACTCGTTTGTACATTGGTAATAATAACGGGTGTTTTACCTGTGTTTTTAAATTCAAACACAAATGGTTCTTGTGATCCATAAGGAATTTCACCAACGTCTAATGTCAATGTTTTAAAAGTTATTGCTGGCTTTGGTGTTTTTGCCTTAACCTCCTTTTTAGCTGCTGGTTTTGCGGCATCTGTTTTTTGAGCAAACGTTCCCAATGAGAACAAACAAAGACCTATAACGACTACTATTTTCATGTTTACAGTTTTAGTGTATTACAAGAATACGAACTCTTTTGGTAAATGGTTGCTCATTAACAAAAAATTAGCGTAAATAGATTTGGTTAATGGTTGGATTGAAGGATGAAATGTCGATAGGAGAGGTTTGTAATTGCGAACGGGATAGTGCGAACTTGCAACTGCGAACGGGATATTGCGATCTTACAACTGCGAACGGGATATTACGATCTTGCAATTGCGAACGGGATATTGCGATCTTACAACTTCGAACGTGATAGTACGATCTTGCAACTGCGAACGGGATATTACGATCTTGCAACTTCGAACTGGATATTGCGATCTTACAACTGTGAACGTGATATTACGATCTTGCCACTGCGAACGGGATATTGCGATCTTCCGACTACGAACGTGATAGTACGATCTTACAACCACGAACGTAATATTACGATCTTGCAATTGCGAACGGGATATTGCGATCTTGCAACTAGGAAAGGGATATTACAATCTTACAACTGTGAACGTGATATTACGATCTTGCAACTGCGAACGTAAAATAGCGATCTTCCAACCGTGAACGTAAAATAGCAATCTTGCTTTCGAGAACTTCAGATAAGATTTATACCAATAAGTAAGAAACACGAAGTACAGTAAATAAATTCAAGGGTTTCAACTAATGAAGCAATCAACTTATCCTACACCCATTTCTTTTCCAAAGCCATGCGAACCGCTTCAACTTTCGAGTGAACATGTAATTTTTCGTAGATATTTGTCATGTGTTTGCGCACCGTATGTGGACTAATAAAGTGTTTTTCGGCGATTACCATGTAACTTTTCCCTTCGGCTAATCCACTTAAAATATCCATTTCACGAGTACTCAGTGGAGAAGACACGGCTGGCACTGCCTCGCTTGGTGTTTGCAAACGTTGAATGTATTGAAATGCTTTTCGGGCAATAGATGGCGACATGGGAGCGCCTCCAAAATGAAGGACATCTTCTACTGCTTTGTGCAAACCAGCTATTGATTCATCTTTTAATAAGTAACCGCTTGCACCTGCTTGAATAGCCTGAAAAACGCGTTCTTCATCATCGAAAACAGTGATCATTAAAAAATGAATTTCGGGATAAAGATTTTTGGCAATTCGAACGGTTTCTATGCCATCTAGATCGGGCATATCAATATCCATGAATACTAAATCAGGTCGAAGTGACATCGTTTTCATCGCATCTAGGAATTGTAATCCACCATACGTGACGCTTACAATTTCATGTTCGGATTTAGAAGCCAATTTTTCTGATAGGATTTGCACGTTGTACGGCTTATCATCGACTAAAGCAATTCTACAGTTTTCCATCTTTCAAATATCCGATAATTGCCAGTGTAAATCAATTACGCATTTGAATTATTTTTCGGCCAATTTAGACGAACGGTAGTACCTCCAGCTTTATTCGTAGCGATTACACAAACACCATTAATTTTACCTGCTCGATCTTGCATGCTTTGTAAACCGTAGTGGAAAGGTTTTTGTGGACTTTCTCCGATTCCAATTCCATTATCATTGACCTCTAATGTTAATTCTGTGGCTGTTTCATGAACCATCACTGTAATTTGACTTGCTTTTGCGTGTTTCATTATATTGTGAATTGCTTCTTGAAAAATGCGCATGATGTGCATCGTAGCTTGAGGCGGAATAATCTGATCGGAAGAAATAGTAGATTCCAATGAAAAGTTCAATGAAGTGTCATTTTCCACTGTTTTTCGTGCAACATTTTTCATCCGTTCTATTAGCGATTGGATGGTCAATTCTTCTGTATGTAAAGCCCAAACGGTATCTCGCAAGGAACTCATTGCTGCTTGACTCATGGCAAAGGTTCGTTGCACGCGTTCATCGGCTTTATCCGTGTGTTGAATAAGCTCTAAATTATTGACTACATAACTCAGTTGTGAACCAACATGATCGTGTAAATCGTAAGATATTCGCTTGCGCTCCTCTGTGGTAGCATCGAATACCGCTTTTTGATTGACTAATTCTTGTTGCAAGTTGCGTTTTCTGACAATAAAGAAAAACAAGAGACCTGTTAACATTATCAAGCCTAAACTTGCTGTCCAAATAACATTTTCTGTATACCGTTTATTTTCTTGTCGTTTAATCTGAAAAGATGCTTTTTGTTGCATCAATTTCGTACGTTGACGCATGTCATGCAATTGAAACTTTTTCTCCGTTTCTTCGATGTTTTTATTTAAGAGTTCTTTGAAATAGGCATCATGGTAACTATGGTATTGCTTCATCAATTGTTCACCTGCGGAATAATTTTGTTCCCGGAAACAACATTGAGCTAAGCCATAACATACTTTAAAGCCTAATTCTTTGGAATTTAATTCGTTCAATAAAGGATAAAGTTCTTCATAGATGCGCTTTTCGTCTTTGTATAATCCTAATTTATTGTATGAACTTGCCAAGTTAGTTCCAGTACTAACAACAGAAAATTGATTTCCGAGTTCTTTCGCAACTTGAATGGATTCTTCGAAATAGGGAATGGCTTCCTTCGGCTTATTTTCTGAATTATAGGAAATTCCTAAATTGTTTAATGAAATTCCCAAGCCATATTTATTTCCCATTTTACGAAAACCTTGAATGGCAAGCAATGTATAATAGCGTGATGAATCCCTGTTCTGATCATTTTCAAATGTATTTCCCATATTACTATAGACATCGAATAACATGGGTTCTTCTCCTGCATTTTGGCAATGTGTGATCGCTTTTCGATGCCAATACAAGGCTTTTTTTGATAATTGTAATTCTTCGTAGATTAAACCAATGTTGTTGGATGAAGAAGCCATATTGTATTCATCTTTCAACTGACGAAACAACGAATAGGCACGTACTAAATAATCAAGTGATCTATTGAGTTCATTCACTTTCCAGTAAATTAATCCTAAATTATTGAGATTCGATGCAATGGCTTTTTGATCATTGGTCTTTTGTGCCAACTTCAATGATAGTTCATATTTTTCAATCGCTTGTTTATTCTTTGATTGCACGTCGTAAATAATCCCCATCCGAATGAGGGCTCTAACTTCTCCACGGGAAAAATGCAATCGTTGAGCCTCTTTGTAAGCCTTTTCAGCCAATTCCATTCCTTTTTTCGGTTCTGAATAAGCTAAATCGAGTGCTTGATCATTCCATTGATTGACGGTATTCGTATCAATTTTCGCGTGCACACGAATGGAAAAATGCGCACCAATCAGGAACATCAAAAACAAGCGTAGTTTCATGAGTACGAATGTAGTTAATTTGAAAGAAGAGTTGATATACGATTTACACGCAATTATGTTGACTCAATTCATGAAAAAATAGTAGGTTTGATTTAGCAAGATAAAGACACAGTAATTGTTCTACATCCCATGAATTAGTAAAATGAAATACCTTCAAATACAGAATTTCAACCAATGAGCGATAGTATAACCATTCGACCCTATTCCAATTCAGATAAAGAAACTGTAATTGATTTACTTCAATTAAATACGCCTACTTATTTCTCTCCAGATGAAGAAAAGGACTTGATTTCGTATTTAGAGCATGAAATTGAATCCTATTTTGTGCTCGAATTGAACGATCAACTTGTTGGAAGTGGAGGAATTAATTATTCGAACGATAAAACCATTGGAATCATTAGCTGGGATCTTTTTCACCCAGATTTTCAAGGGAAATCTTTGGGGAGCCAATTATTGAATTACCGAATCGACTTACTCAAGAACAATTCGGCAATTCAACGGATCACTGTGAGAACCTCGCAATTAGTTTACCCGTTTTACGAGAAATTGGGGTTCAAACTGCTTGAGGTTGTCGAAGATTATTGGGCTCCTGGTTTTCATTTGTACGCGATGGAATATAAGATGTAACCTACCTTTATTCAAGCTAAAAATTTCAAACGGTAATCACTAAATTCCCTTTTTTATGTCCTTTCTCGACATATTCATGAGCTTCGGAAAGTTGTTCTAAACGATAAGGCGAATCACGTATTGTTTTTATTTGACCTGTTTCCATTAATGCTTTTATTTCTAGGAAATAAGCTAAACGTTTTTTAGCTGGAAGTAATCCCGTAGATGAAGATCTGACTTTTTTAGACGTAAACAAAGAAGTGAAGATGACATTACCAACGTCTTTGAATTGCAGTACACTTGGCAGGTAAATACCAGTAGGAGTGAGGGATTTTTTATAGTGTTTAAACGTTTGTTTATTTACCGTATCAAAAATGATGTCGTACTGTTTTTTATTCTTGGTGAAATCTTCAGTCTTATAATCTATTACATGATCTGCTCCCAATGATTTGACGAGTGCTAGATTGCTTGAGCTACAAACACCAGTTACTTCTGCGCCTTTAAATTTGGCAAATTGTACAGCGTAAGTTCCCAATGCGCCAGATGCACCAATGATCAGTACTTTTTGATCGCGTTTGATTTCCGTTTTCCGGGTTAAAAAATTCAATACAGTGATGGCGCTACCGCTCACTGGTGCAGCTTCTTCGTAACTAGTATTAGTGGGAATTGTTGTAATTACATCGTTTTCATTGATACACGTATATTCAGCATAACAACCAAGTGTTGTTGTTCCACCAAAAACACGGTCTCCAGCTTTGAATTTAGTCACCGCAATTCCAATTGCTTCTATTTCACCAGCAAATTCAAAACCTAGGATCGTTCTTTTAGGTTTTCGTATTCCTAAATAAAGTCGACCAATAAGCGGTCTGCCAACTCGCATCATTACATCTGCTGCAGTAACAGTGGTTGCATACACCCGAATTAAAACTTCATTGGGTTTGGGAGTAGGTTTAGAAACACTCGTGAGTTCAAATACTTCTGGTGTGCCGTAGCTTTTATATTCAATTGCTTTCATCATAACTTTTGTTCGTTTACCATTGATTTACAGGACAAAAGTATGCTGGATGTTTTGCGAACTCATTGATTTGGGTTAAGAAAATGTAAAATGTAAAATTGAAAATGGAATTATGAATTGGTTAATTATGAATTATAAAGGAGATCGTTGTATTGAACTTAATCTACCTTCATAATTATTTTGAACTGAGCTTGTCGAAGTTCAATTTATAATTCATAATTAAAACAACAGTGAATATAGTTCAGAAAGAAGATCATTGTTAAGACCTATCCAATTTTACATTTTCAATTTTACATTTTCAATTTCTAAAACCACAAGGGCTATAAATCAGAAAGAAGATCATTGTTAAGACCTATCCAATTTTACATTTTCAATTTTACATTTTCAATTCTTAAAACCACAGGGAATATAAATCAAAAAGAAGATCATTGTTAAGACCTATCCAATTTTACATTTTCAATTCTTAAAACCACAAAGGCTATAAATCAAAAAGAAGATCATTGTTAAGACCTATCCAATTTTACATTTTCAATTTTACATTTTCAATTTCTAAAACCACAGGGAATATAAATCAGAAAGAAGATCATTGTTAAGACCTATCCAATTTTACATTTTCAATTTTACATTTTCAATTCCTAAAACCACAGGGAATATAAATCAGAAAGAAGATCATTGTTAAGACCTATCAAATTTTACATTTTCAATTTTACATTTTCAATTTCTAAAACCACAGGGAATACAAATCAAAAAGAAGATCATTGTTAAGACCTATCTAATTTTACATTTTCAATTTTACATTTTCAATTTGTAAAATCACAACATAACACCTTTAAACGGCTCAATTTTAGGAGGTAAATTAGTGTCGCCCAAGAGTTCTAAAATATCTATTTCAATGTTTCTGCAAATGGTTGACATTGGTGTGTCTGCAGCTCCATTATCAAACGGGTTTTCACTGGTTTCGCCAATTTGTTCCATGGTCATAAAAATCCACGAAATGAGCATCGAAAAAGGAATGGTAAGAAATACCCCATATTCGCCTAAACTCGCCATGTCTTTGATTAATCCAAAAGGCAAAAGAAAGCTGAAAAGGTTCACCGCCATTCTACTAAAAATGCTGTATTGTCTGAAAAGCGGAGTTGTTTTTATGCGTTCACATCCTCCTTGCAGATTGTAGCATTCACCCAACAATTTGGTTAAATCACTGTGTTCGTATTCATCTAATTTTTTGTTCTTTTTTAATTCAGTCAGTACTTTAAATTGATACGATAATGCCACATTCGCAATATTGCCTTTGTGTTTTATTTTCTCGTAAATTTCTGTTTTATCTGCATCTTTGAAAAGTAGTTCTATGGCTTGATTAAACTCTTTTATTTCTGCTGATTCTGAAACAAATTGCTGGTGGTAACTCTCGTTTGATGTCGCCCAAGGAATGGTTTTTCTCAATTGCAAGCGCACAATATTCAAATAAGCAACATGTCGCAATAAAAAATCGCGTTGCACTTCCTTATCATCAATCAATGAAATAAATGAAGCAGATAAGGTACGACTGGTGTTGGTAAATCCACCCCACAATTTTCGAGCTTCCCACAAACGATCATACGCTTGGTTGTTTTTGAAACCCACCAAAAATGCAACAGCTGTACCAACAGAAGCCACTGGTAAAAAGGGAATGGCAATAAAAGTGGCATTGAGAAAGTAATAAATAGATGTGACTGCGGCACTTAAAACAAATACTTTGAGTAAGTTTTTTCTAGCATACAACCAGATAATCTCGAATGACCATTTTTTATCGATGAACATAATTTCTGCGTGAACGATTAATGATTCAAAAGTAGAATAAATCGATTGAATTTAAATGCTCCATGTAATTTCAACGAGTCTGGAAGTGAAAATTGCTATTTTCGTGTGGAATAAATCGCACATGAATACAGATTTAAACACGAGACTCAATGAACTGATGGTGGAAATACCAAGCGGAAAAATTGAATTGCGTGATGATCGTATCAAACTCCAATGGTCTGTTGATTTACCTACATTTTTAATAGCAAAATATCCCGTAACGCAGGAATTCTATTTTGAAATCACACAGGAATCGCCAAGTACAATGAAAGGATTCAGAAGACCTGTTGAAACGGTTTCTTGGCTAGATGCAGTTGTTTTTTGTAATCTTCTTTCCGAAAAAGTTGGATTAGAACCGTGTTATATTCAAGCCAAAATGGGAGAAGAAATCATTTTTAACCCAACATCCAATGGCTATCGTTTGCCTATCGAAGCTGAATGGCAATATGCGTGTAAAGCATCAACAACCAGTATCAGATATGGAGAATTAGATTCAATTGCTTGGTATAAAGAAAATGCAATGAATTCAACACAGGATGTAGGCTTAAAACATCCAAATAACTGGGGTTTGTACGATATGTTAGGAAACGTTTGGGAATGGTGCTCTGATATTTACGACGAAACGGTGTACGGTTCTTATCGAATTCTCAGAGGTGGAGGTTGGTATGACGAAGCTAGAAGTTGTATGGCAACCAATCGCCGTCGGAGCCACCCAACTTCGTTTAAAATTGACGATCTAGGTTTTCGAATTGCGCGGAACTTGACTCATTAATAGCCAATAACATGGATACAGAACGATTAGAAAACTACATTCAACTGCTCTTGCCAATGCCAAAAGAGAAGGTTCAGCAAGTAATTGAGCATTTTGAACGTTTCGAAGTAGCTAAAAATGAGTTTATTCTGAAGGAAAATTCTATCAGTAAAGACATGTTTTTTCTCGAAACCGGTTGCATTCGTTCCTATACATTTGATGGTAATGGAATTGAAGTCACTACAAATATCTTTTCAGCTCCTTGTTTTGTGAATGATTTCCTTGCTTTTTTTAAACAGCAAGCGACAAAAGAAAACTTTCAAACACTGACCGAATGCACTCTTTGGAAAATGAGCTTTCAACAGGTACAATCAAGTTTTCATAGCATTCCTGAATTCCGTGAATTTGGACGCATGATGTTGGTGACGAACTATTCAAACCTGCATGAACGCATGATTGGAATGATTAAAGATTCAGCTGAAATACGTTATCTGAGATTATTAGAACAACATCCATCTCTTCTACAACAAATACCACTTAAAATCATTGCTTCCTATCTTGGAATCACAGACACATCGTTGAGTCGGATTCGAAAGGAAGTTATTTATAAATGATTAAGTTTTTTTCCTTTAGACTGTTTTCTTGTCATTTGACAAGTAGAATTGCGCTTAGATCATTCACTTTTGTAGAATGATTTACAAAACTCTTCTAAGATGGAATTACAACTTGGATACATTGGTTTAGCTCTATTAATGAGCATCATTCTTTATTTTATTGCTTCAAAAGCAATCAATCATGAAGCTAGCACTGCTCGAAAGGTAAAAAGGAAACCGTTGCTTTTAGTAATCGGGTTATTACTGTGGAATATGTACCTTTTCCTGATTGCTCAATCAGGTTTTCTTCAAGATTTTAGTTTTCCACCAAGAGTCGTTTTGGTTGTTATTTTGCCTGCATTTTTATTCACAGGAATCTTCATTTTCCGAAATAGAAACAACCAATGGATTCAGCACATTCCTTCGCATTGGTTGTTGTTCTACCAAACATTTCGGATCCTGATTGAAACGCTATTTGTGTTTTCAGTAGCAAAAGGGGTTTTGCCTTATCACGTTACAATTGAAGGATATAACATGGATTTGATCTTTGCGTCAACAGCACCAGTGATTGGATTCATTGTTTATAAAGGAAGTACACGTTCAATTAATCTTGCCATTGCTTGGAATTTTCTAGGATTAACAGTGATTGCTACCATTCTTTTTCTCTTCATGACAACGATTTATTTCCCTGAATTTTTTGGCAGTAGTGAACCGCTCATGTCGAAAGAATTCGGTGTTTATCCGTATCCGTTGGTTGCAGGTTTTTTAATGCCTTCGGCTGTGTTTATGCATGTACTGTCGATCGTTCAATTAATTAAAAGGAAAAAAATAAGATTATAATCCGTGAATCGTAGTTTCTGTTAACTGTTTTTAGGCTTGTTGTGCAGTTCATGATTGTGCTTCTATTCAGTGAGTGGTTTTGATGGGATGTGGAAATTTACTGTAGGGTCTGCTGAAAAACACAAAACTATTGAACATAAAGGGTTTGAGTTCTATAATCTTCATTTAAGTGCATGGTTTCATTGCGCTTATTGATTTAACTTCTGTTTGTGCAACGAGTCTGTTACTTACAAAACATAGGAGTTCGACTTTAAATATAGATTCAGAATTCAATTTTAAATGTGATAAACACTACCTTTTGAATCATGCTCCGTATTTTTTTAGAAGTGCCAATTGACCTGCATGATAAGCTGTATGAGAAATGATTCTTCCGAACGCTTCTGCTTTTGATTTAGTTCCAAATTCCTTTGTTTCCACCATTTCTTCCCAAGAATCATCCTCTTGTTGTGCAATGGCAGACAAAATGGTTTTGAATGAATGTTCCAGGTATTCACGTAATTCGTTCAAGTCTGTCCACACTCCAGTGTCTTTTTGATCAATAACTGTTTGCGCTTTGACCCTTAAATCTTCTAATTTGAAGACGTTTTTTGAAAACAATAACTCTACATCACCGATATGGCGCAAGAGAAAACCGCAACTATTGGGGCAAGGTTCCAGTTTTTTAGGAAGGTCTTCGGAGTTGATTGTATGGAGCACCAGTTGAAGTCTGGTTCGGGCTTCCTGATATGCTTCGTAGAGCTGTTTTGTTGTTTCCATTATTCAATCACTTTTAAATAAATCAATACATAATACAATCCTGTAAGAATAAAGAGTGCAGCAGCAATAATACGCATCACTTTTTCAATCTGTGTAATGCGCTTGAAGTAAACGCCCAGTTTTTCGATGCTAAAAGCAATGATCAACGTAAAAAACAATACTAAAGATCCTGCTCCGATCGCAAAAAATAAAGGCAGCGTTATTCCCATTTCACTTTCGATGGTCATAGGAATCAGCATTCCGAAATACATCGCGCCACTGTAGGGACAAAATGCCATTGCAAATAAAACACCGAGCAAAAAAGAGCCTAACAACCCCTTGTCTTTGAATTTATCGCCCAATTTTTCTTTTAAACCTGATTTGCCTAAGAAGTTGAACTTGATGACATTGAGCATGATTAGACCAATAACAATCATCACAGGGCCGAGGAATTTTTCGCCATTTCCCTGGAAGAATCGAGCTACTTGGAATTTACTCGCACCCATTGAAATGATCATTGCAATAGTAGTGTAGGTAAATGCTAAACCGAGCGTATAAAGAAAACCGCTCAACAAGATTTTCCTTTTACCTTCCAATGTACGCGCTATGTAAGCCGTCGCGGTGATGTTTGTAGCTAATGGGCAAGGGCTAATTGCTGTTAATACTCCCAAAGCCCATGCAGAAAGGATTGGCCATGAGGAGTTGTCAACTAACTGATTTAACCACTCCATTAGTTCAATTGTTCTTGAATCATCCGTTTCAATTCATTTTCAAAAGCTATTTGGTCACCATTGGCAAACTCAAATGCAAAATTACTCCAATCGGTAATTTGATCTTTACCGTTTTCCACCTTATCAATCATTAAAGCAGTACCTGTTGCTTCAAATTTTTCGGCTAATTCGAAATTTGATTCGTCATCAACATCAACTACTTGGTAAACGATTGCTCCAGATTTCAATTCATCTTTGAAGTATTTATCTAGGGTTGATTTGGTATAACTTTTCATGTGCTTACAAGTTTCACATTGCCGTGTTCCGTGAAAGGCATAAATTTTCAAGCCATTTTTTTGCGCTCTATTCATCGAAGCAGCACCTTTTTCGCTCTCAGATTTAGAAGTACAAGAGATAACAGAAAACAATGCAAGGACAATTATTGGTATAATATTTTTCATCTATTTATACTTTAACTTTAAATTTTCATCGATCTGCCTCTACAGATTTGCTTATTTTTTTTCTGTAGTACAGCATGCTTTGTCTGTTGCTTTACAAGCTTCTTTCTCCGAATCAGTGCATTTTACACCCTCTTTACAAGTGCCATCAGAATTGCATTTTTCACTGGTTGGATCTTCACAACATGCTTTTTCTACTGTTGGCTTACATGTACCATCTGGATTGCAATTAGCAGACTTTGGATCTACGCAGCATGCTTTTCCAGTTGTTACAGGATACTTCAGAGCAGCCCATTTATCTATTCCACCAGTCATTGCAGCAATATCCGTGTAGCCTTTTTTCTTCAGCAAATCATAAGCTTCACTACTGCGAACACCTGATTTACATACTAAAACCAATTGCTTATTCTTTGGTAATTTACTTAAATTTTGCGCAAGTTCATCCAAGGGAATGTTGATGCTGTTTTTTACGTCATAAGCCAACGCTTTTACTTCTTCTTTCGATCTTACATCAACAAATAAGACATCCTTTTTTGCTAATTCTAATGCTTCTTTTGGCGAAATTTCTTTTGTTTCTTTCTCAACAACATTTCCACAAGATTGAAGAAGTCCAGTAAGTACAACTGTTGCAATGATTAGTGTTTTTTTCATAATTTATTGAGTTTTAATTTGTGGTTCAAAAATAATAGTGGATTTAATAGAGTTAGAGATCATGCACGCTTTTTCACTCATTTCTAAAATCCTCAAGGCGCGTTCAGGGTTTAAGTCTGAATGAATTGTAAGGATTGGTTTGAGTATAATTTCAGTAACCAACCATTTTCCTTCCACTTTTTCAATTATTCCTACTGCATTGGATTCAAAACTGATAAAATCGATCTTTGAATTCTCTGCAATTGATAAGAATGTGGTCATCAAGCAGGAATTTACGGCAGCCACAAAAAGATGTTCGGGAGACCAACTTCCTGCTATCCCATTTGGGAATTCAGGAGGTGTAACTACTTCAATTTGTTCTGTTAGAATTGGAGAACTGATAAGTCCTTTTCTTCCATTCAACCATTGAAGGTTTACTTCATATTCATGTTTTTCATTCATTTTTATTAGAGAATTAAATTAAACACATAACCTGAAACGATAATGCAAGCACTTACAACACCGAAGAAAATCATCAACATTTTTGTTGTCATTACTTTTTTTAGCAAAAGTCCTTCGGGAATTGACAATCCTACAACCGCCATAGTGAAAGCGATTGCTGTGCCTATTGGAATTCCTTTTTGAACAAGAACTTCCATTATTGGCAAGATACCTGCCGCATTGCTATACATTGGAACTCCAGCAATAACTGCGATAGGAACGGCGAAAGGATTATCTGCAGTAATATATTTCTCAAAGAAACCAGTTGGAATAAAACCGTGCATTGCGCCTCCTATTGCAATACCAATTAATATGTATAGTGAAACTCCTTTTACAATACCTAGTGCTTCATTTAAAATAGAAGGAATACGCTGGCGAAAAGTTTGCTGGTGTAATTCTTCTTCTTGATCCAGTACTTGTTTGTTCTCTAATATATTTTGAACCCATGGAGTGAGCATGCGCTCAAGGTTCATACGCCCAAGAATGTATCCTGCAACCATCGATAAAATTATTCCACTGATTACGTAAACAATTGTCACTTTCCATCCAAACATTCCAATGAACATAGCAACTGAAACGGCATCCACCAAAGGGGATGAGATTAAAAAAGCCAAGGTTACTCCCAAAGGAATACCACCTTTTACGAACCCAATGAATAACGGAACAGAAGAACAGGAACAAAAAGGAGTGATTGTTCCAAAGAAAGACGCGAGGAAATAATCCAGTCCGTACCATTTTCGCTTGGTGAGAAAATTGCGTACTTTATCAATCGGGAAATAGGAATTGATCACTCCCATTATCAAGGTAATGATAAAAAGCAAAATAAAAATTTTCACGGTATCGTACACAAAGAAATTCAATGCATCTCCCAGCTTACTTCCTTCCGAAATGTTAAAAACAGAATAGATTAAAACATCCGCTAAATATTGAAGCCAATCAAACATGATTTATTCGATTCTATGATATGAATGAGAACCTAGTTTCAACAACATTTGCTGTCCTTTGAACTCGGGCTTGAATCACAAGAGGATTGCGTTGCGGATGATGGAGCCGTGGTTCCACAACAACCATTGCCTTGTACATTGGTTAAAACTGTAGTGGTGTTTCCTTTTGTTGGGAATCCTTTCTGCGCCCATCGGATCATCCCATATTGCATGTTTACGACCTTCTCCCGATTGTAGCCGTGATTAATTAAAAACCCCGCAGCGCGCAAACTTCTTCCACCACTTCTACAAACTACTACAACATCTCGATCTTTAGGTACTTCATGAAAACGATCTTCAAATTCACTTAAGGGTATATTGTTAATCTCAGGCACATCATACGCCAATTCGTTTACCTCATCCACTTCACGCACATCAATAAGAACCGCGCCATTTTTGACCCAATCTTGTGTAGTTGTTGGACAAATTTCTTTGACTAAGGATTGATTTTCCATGATACTCTATTTTAGCAATGCTACTATTTCTCCAATTGTTGCAACTCTTCCTTTGATTTTGATTTCTTCGTCGATCATTAAGACTGGAGTGGTTAACACATTGTATTTCATCATTTCTTCAATGTCCTCAATTTTAACAACATCTGCTTCGATACCGCCTTGTTTTAATGCCTCTAACACATTATTGTACGTTGTTTTGCATTTTGGACATCCAGGTCCCAAGACTTTTATTTGCTTTTTCATTTATTCCATTTTTAGTACAAAGTTAAACCACTTTCCTCTTCGTAAAATGACGAATGTCATTCTATAAAAGGATTAATATCATATTGATCCTTTTAATCAAAAAAGCCAATTAACACACCTTTGGCCAAGTTCCAATTTTCTTTATTTATACAGTATTTGATTTTAGGCGGGGTAATCTCCCCTTGAATCAATCCAGCTTCTTTCAAAACCTTTAAATGTTGTGATAATGTGCTGTTTGCAATAGGGATTTCATCAGCCATATCTCCATGATAACAACAGCTTTGTTTATTCAATAAATCAAGAATTGCAATTCGAGCTGGATGACCCAGCGCATCACCAAAACGGGAAATAAGCATTTGTTTGTCTGTGAATTTCTGATCCATTTTATTCCGTATTCATTTTCTATTCGTAATATTACGAACAATAATTGAAGGAAATAAAACTTTAACAGTAATTTACTTTCGGAAATTCAATTTGGAAACCCAAGTTGGTTGAAAGTACCATTGATTGAACCAATTTGTTCCTCCAGTATTCCACGTAACATAGAGAACACCCAATTCAATAAAATTGCGCTCATTCAGTTTGATTCCATAAGAAGCGTTTGCCCAATTTTCATTGTAAACAGGTGAAGCATTTTTTGTGAGATCGAAAAAAAATTCCTGACCGAGAGCAATGTAATTGCCAGATTCAAATTCGTGCTTTAATGAAAATTGATACCTCAATCGGTGCTTGAACTGATCGGTTAAAAAGCGACTGTCGTGACGCAATCGGTGTTTGAAATGAGTGTTGTTTATGGAATGGGTATAAGCCAGTTGAAGGTAAATTCTATTTTCTCTAATTGTATTTACACGAAAAGCATTTTCTTCTTGGTAAACATAACTTGCGGTTCCACTGAAATGATCATTGAAATGATAAGTGTAACTTTGCTCCAAATAAAACAGCAATGCATTCGGCGTTTTTACGGTGTTTGTAGTGGTAATCTCGACCAAGGGTGCAGCCAGAAAATAATACAATCCGTATTCTGAAGTTTTTCCAAATTTCCCACTGTGGTCAATTGTTGGAAAAACACCAATAATATGTGCGTCTTGCGCTTGAAAGCTATTGGAAAACGTTAAAGTTAGAAGAACAGATTGGAAAATAGTTTTCATATATCGAATTTGAATTTATAGAAGAATTACTTCAACGTTTAATTGGTAACCAATTCCAGTGATTGTCCGAATTAGGTCAATACTCGTCTTTTCGCGAATTTTTCGAATATGAACATCAATGGTTCGATCTCCAATGTTTGTGTCATCACTCCAAACCAACTTCATCAGTTGATCTCGGCTGATTACTTTCCCTTCTCCTTTTGCTAATACTTCCAGCAATAGAAATTCTTTTTTCGTCAGGATTATGTACTTCTCCAAATAGTTTATAGCAAACCTATTTCGATCAATAACCAGCGGCACATTTATAATCTGTTTATCTGATGGACAACAGAGGTTTTTCCGTTGTAACAGCGTATTTACCTTACTGAGAAACAATCGAGGTCTTATAGAAAATGAAAGGAAATCATCTGCCCCTGCTTCATAAGCAGCAATCTGCGTATAATCCTCATGTATATCTGTTAAAAAAACGATGACTGGTTCGGTGACATGTAATTGTTTTCGAATAATCTGACATGTTTCAATACCATCCATTTCTTCCAGTGTTACATCCATCACGATGAGTTCTGGAGTCATTTTTTTTACAAGATTAATCGCATTTTCACCAGAATTAGAGAGAATAACATGAAACTGCTCAACAGGAAAAATCTCCTGTATGTGAACTTGTTTTTCTTTATCACTAAAGACTAACAATACCTGTTGAACAGTTTTCTTGATCATCACATTAAATGCTACTATTTATAATACTTCTTCCTCAGCCAAGAAGCTACATGAACCAAGGTAATTAGAGCAGGAACTTCCACCAAAGGACCAATCACTCCTGCAAATGCTTGACCGCTGTTGATGCCAAAAACTCCAATTGAAACGGCAATTGCCAATTCGAAATTGTTTCCAGATGCAGTAAACGACATTGCTGCATTGTCGGAATAATCAGCCCCAGCTAGTTTGCCCGTAAAGAACATGAGTAAGAACATGATGGCGAAGAAAATGACCAATGGAAGTGCAATTTTCAATACATCCATTGGGATGGTAACAATCAGGTTGCCTTTTAAACTGAACATCACGATGATGGTAAACAACAAGGCAATAAGCGTAATTGGGGAAATGAACGGTAGGAATTTGGTATGGAACCATTCTGTTCCTTTCAGTCGGATCAGTGCAAAACGACTTACCACAGCTGCTGCAAAAGGAATTCCGAGGTAAATGCCAACAGTTCCTGCTACTTCAGCAATGGTGATATCAATGGAAAGTCCTTTTATTCCAAAAAGTGGCAACATGATTTCCAAGTAGAAATAAGCATAAAAACTAAAGAAAAAGACTTGCAATAAACTGTTGATTCCAACTAAACCTGCTACAAATTCGCGGTTTCCATCTGCTAATTCGTTCCAAACAATGACCATCGCAATACACGGTGCTATTCCAATAATAATCAACCCTGTCATGTATTCTGGATAATCTTTGAGAAAGAGAACGGCCAATGAAAACATTAAAAAGGGTCCAACAATCCAGGTAATGAAAAAAGACAATCCTAAGAGCTTGGGTTTTGCCATCACTTTCGGGATTTTTTTGAAATTGATTTTTGTCAATGGTGGATACATCATCAAGATGAGTCCAATAGCTAAGGGAATATTGGTAGTTCCACTTGAAAATGAGTTGATAAAATCGCCACTGGAAGGAATAAAATAACCAACCGAAATCCCGATTGCCATTGCAAGGAAAATCCACAAGGTTAGAAATCGATCGAGAAAGCTCAATTTTTTGCGTTCGGCAGCTGGTGCACAATTGGTTGCTGACATATTACTGAGTTGATTGAATGCGTGAAAAAACAAAAAGGGTTTCTAAGGCAATTTGGGTTGAACGTTCAATGTAAGCAGTCGTTTCTTGAGCTGTACCATCAAATGCTTTTGGATCGTCGTAAGTTGTTCCAATGCGCAATTCTACACCTGGAATAAACGGACAGTTTTCTTCTGCATCCGAACAAGTCATGATCGCTGCGAATGAATTGGTTGGATTAACTGAATCGGTATATATTTTTGAAAAACACGCGATTGATTCGTGTTCTCCGAAGCGAACGGT
>JAYSRF010000139.1:0-10414 GCA_043721195.1 Fluviicola sp.
CTGCGGAACAAAATTATTCCGTTAAGTGATGACTTGATCGTGTATCCTGCTCATGGTGCTGGCAGTGCTTGTGGGAAAAACATGAGTAAAGAAACATCTGACACATTGGGTAATCAGAAGCGCACGAATTATGCCCTCGATTTGAAGTTGACCAAAGAAGCGTTTATTCATCAAGTATTAGATGGGTTGGTTCAACCGCCACATTATTTCCCTGCAAACGTGCTCATGAATATCAATGGGTATGATCCAATTGACAGCATTTTAGAAAAAGGAAACACGCCACTTTCTCCAGCAGATGTTGAACGATTGGCAATGAGCGAAAATGCCCTTGTGTTGGATGCGCGTTCTGCCAATGATTTTAGTCAAGGGTTTATTCCAGGCTCGATCAATATTGGTTTAAATGGCGACTTCGCTGTTTGGGTTGGGACGTTGATCAAAGATATTCAACAACCGATCATTTTGGTTATTGAACCAGAACATGTCGAAGAGGCAATCACCCGTTTAGCGCGAATTGGTTGCGATCACACCATTGGATTTTTAGAAAATGGTTTTGAATCATGGATTAAATCTGGAAAACCGATTGAGAAAATTGAATCGATTAGCGCAAAACAGTTTTCAACACATAAAGAAGTTTCGCATTTAATAGACGTTCGTAAAGCGAGTGAATTTGCTTCTGAACATGTGATTGGAGCGACCAACAAACCGCTTGATTTCATTGCTGAAAATTTCAAAGAACTCGATCCAACTCAATATTATTTTATTCATTGTGCTGCTGGATACCGTTCGATGATTTATGCTTCTATTTTGCAGTCAAAAGGATTTAAACACGTTACGAATATTGAAGGTGGATATGCCGCTCTAAAGGCTACAAATGTTTTACCCGTTACGGAATATGTTTGTCCAACAACGTTGTTGTGATTATTTTTTTTAGTAAGTCATCCCCCTTTATCCTTCGGTCTTAACTTTATTAGGTCATCCCCCTCAATCCCCCTTCAAAAGGGGGAGGTGATCTTACTATCTTTTTTAATCCCTGAATCCGCCTCCCTCCTTGAGGAGGGATTGAGGGAGGTGATAATACTTTTTTAATCAAAATATACTGTTTATCATCCCCTCTTCCCACTTCAAAGAAAGATTCAATTTCTCTTAAAACGATCCTCTCAAAGTAATAATGAAATTTCTACCTGGCGCGCTAATATTTGACGCAAACTGGCGGTAATTCAAATCCATGATGTTTTCACACGCAACTTGCAAATAGAGTTGTTTAGCGAATTGGTACCCCAATCGCGCATTCACCGTACACCAAGCTGGCATTCCTTGTGCAGTTGCGTAATCGATGTTGTCTTCTCCAATCAAGTTGTAGTTTTTCAACCGTTTCCAACCACTGTATTGCACAAAAAACTCACCACGGAATTTTTTGATGTTCAAGTTTAAACTCGTTTTACCAAATACGGGTGGAACGTGATCCAATGGATAATCGGTTGTATCTGTTTTGATGCGTCCGTAAGTATAATTGATGGTTGACAAGATAGAAAGCTGCTCGGTAATGTTTCCACGAACACTCGCTTCCAAACCATAAATATAGGCTTGAGCTGCATTCTTTGTAGTAACAACTTGGCTCAATGTTCCATCGTATACAATGGAATCACTCCCATTGAATGTAGAAGGCATCGTAGTGATGGCATTCTTCAACAATGTATAATAACCACTCACCGCAACAGTCACTTTACGCGCGAATGTTTTTGAAATTCCCACTTCTCCATTGTACGTATATTCTGGTTTTAATTCCGGATTCGGAACAATGATATTTCCTTGAACCGATTCAAACACTTTCGACAAGTCATCCACGTTTGGTGCACGGAAACCTGTACTTCCAATCACCGTGAAACGCCAATCTGCTCCTGGCATGTAAATCAAACCAAGAGTTCCATTCAAAGCGGTATTGTTTTGTTGCACACCATCAAACGGAAAAGGGAAATAGGTTTTATCCTTGAAGGTTGAATTCAAATCAACATTACTCACGCGGATTCCATCATTGAGAATTAAATGCTCATTGATTTCCCATGTATGTGTAATGTATGCAGCCATTGAACGCATGGTAGAACCACCATCTGGATAACGGGTACTGATTTTACCAATCGTATCCATCTTGATGTCTTCCACTTTCGCAGTTGATTGCACATCGTTGGTCACAAATTCTAATCCATAACGCACTTCTTGTTTCCCAATCAGTTTAAATGCATCCACATTCGCTGAAATGATATTCAAATTTTCAATGTGGTAATTACGCATGTCCTTCTTGAATTTACGGTCAATCCTACTTTCCTCAATGTGTTGATATCCAGCAATGAATTTCAATTGATCATAGAATTTATTTTTATTCGTCAACGTTAAATTGTACGCAGCAAACAATCGTTCTTGTGGACCATAATACCACTCTGCATATTTTGGTTTCCCACCAGAAAGCTGCGTTAATCTGTCATAACGCGGAACATCGGATGAAGTCGAATATTGGAAATTTAGTAAATGTTGGACCTTGTCAGATTGTTTAAACAGAAATTTCTGCATCACATCGATTTGCGTGTAAGCTGAGCCTACTTGCAGATTGGTGTCTTTGTTTACCATCATTGAATCAACACCATTGATACGTTCTGAATAGAAATTGCGTGCACCAAATGATGGGTAAAACGGATTGCGATTCGCGCCTTGTTTTAAATCACCAAAATTGGAATAGGTAAAGGAGGTTAAGGAAGCAAATCGGCGTTTTCCAACAGAAATATCCGCATGTCCAGTATATCCTGAAGCAGCGGAATTGTAACGTGTATATGCATTTGCTTTCACCAATAAGTTATCGGTTGAAGACAAAATAGGGTTTTTGGTATAAAAATGCATCACACCACCCAATGCATCGGAACCGTAGGCAACAGAACCTGGACCAAAAACGATTTCCACTTTATCCATGATTGCATTGTCCAAGGTAATGATGTTTTGTAAGTGACCACCTCTGTAAATCGCGTTGTTCATGCGCACACCATCCACAACCATCAATACTTTATTCGTTTCAAATCCACGAATAATGGGCGAACCACCACCCAATTGGCTTTTTTGAACAAAGACATTTCCTTGATTGGCCATTACATCTGCCATGGAAGTTTGGTTGATGTGTGCCAAATCAGTGGAGCGAATGACTGCCACATTCTGTGCTACGTCTTTCCGTTTTTCTTCAAAACGACTCGCAGAAACAACTACCTCATCAATGGAATTGGCTTGTTCCTTCATCACGATCTGGAAATTACTTGCTTTCAAATCGGGCTGCTTCACAACAGTTGTGAGATAATACGGATGTTTCACGATCAAAATCGCATCACTTCCCAATGAAGGAATCTCTATTTTTCCGCTTTCATTGGTGCTATATTCAGCTCCGTTGGTTTGAATAACTGCTGCTTTTATGGGTTGAAGTGTTGTTTCATCAATCACTTCGATTGTTTGACTCCAAGAGGTATAAACCAACAAGGAGGAAAGTATGAGGAAAATTGTTTTCATTCTTAAAATATCTAATTAGTTATTGGAACGATCAATGGAGCGCTACACGATTGATACATGTATGACTTTTCTTGATATCTATTCTTATTTTTCACCCGTTTCTTTGTGTGCTTAGTGCCTTTGTGGTTTATTTTTCACCAACGACCGCAGCGTTCAAAGCAAGGAGCATAGAAAATGGACGTGCTAATTGTAATAAGGAAACAAAGGCAATCCGACAAACACATCAACTATGTTTCCTATGCGTACTATGTGGTTTATTTTTTCACCACAAGGACACAAGGGTCACAACGTTTTATGTTATTTACTTAAAATCAAATTCACGCTTTTTCCTTTGTGTTCTCGTGTCTTTATGATCAGAAATCATCAATAAAATGCTTTGTTGGCGTAACTGCAGCAAAACACGAAACAAAAAAATAAAAGACGTTATGAATTGTGCTATTTATCCGACTTCTGGGGGTTGAACGATCGCATAATCGGTTCGAGAGACATAGTGGTTAATGGAGCAAAAGAATGATTTTTCTAGTGTTCCAAAATCTTCGTTCTGTGAGTAGCTATTTATAGGAAAATAAGATTGGTGGTGCAACACTTTGAACACCTGCACCACTTGTTTATCGCGTTCATTGCGCTGTTTTCCATCACCAAATGCTTTGTGTACCAAATCGGTGAGTTGTTTGTCGAGACCTGATTCCTTGGTATCGTGCCAACACCAATACTGCGTTTTGCCGTCCTTGGTTTGTTGTTCTACGATGTCGTATTTTTCGCCACGGTAGGTGAATTCACCAGCATGTTCCCATGCTAGTTGTTGAGCAGCTTGTGGGTCTGTAAACGAAAGGAGTGTTAGTTGATCGTGCTCAATTCCGTTTAAGATGTGAGCTTTCACTTCACGCCGAACTTGTTTGCGCTCATAACGCAACCACAAATAAGTTCCAGCGACTGGAGCAGTAAAACAGAGTAATAGGAAGATACCAATTGTTCTTTGCACGTTGTGTACGAATTAAATTAAAAGCAGGAATCTTCAAATCCGTTTCTAAATTAACAATTTTTTGGAAGTGCAGTGTTACTAGTTAACTAAATGGCTGGGGAGTGAAGATGGGGAAGAAAAACTGTAAAAAGTAGAATACAGAAATCCTTGAAACAACTTTGTTCGAATTAATGCCGTTTTTCATATATAACCTCCCCAATGCCACGTTGTTCAATTGCTTTCTGTTGACTAGACGTTGTTATTAGTTTTACGGATGAATCAACGTACAAAAAATGGGGTTCTAGTTTCGTGTTTGAACGAATATCCAATTCGAGCAATTGATTTTTATGAGCTTTCAACTGAACTAATGCAGGATTGTGTGTGATATCGATTTGTGTCAAGAGATTGTTAGAAAGCCAAACATAATTCAGTAGCGGAAATGGTGATAGATCAATCACCGTTAATTTATTCCATTCCAATGAAAGTGAACTCAGCTTCGGTAAATTCGCCAATATGATCGTATCAATCTGGTTATAATTCATCCACAATCGTTCTAGTTGCGGCATGTTTTTAACCTCTGCATAGGTAACTTTATTTCCTGCACAATAGAATCTCTTCAACTGCATGTGTCCCATTAGCTTCACTTCAGCAATCTCATTCGTTGTAAGTGCTAGTTCAATCAAATTCGGAAATAAATAAGCATCCTCCATGGAATGGATATTTTTTTTCATTAGGTTTAGAATGGTTACCGAATCGGCTTCATTGGATTGAATTTCACCATCTTGATTTAGATCAATGCGTGGTTCATAATTCAACACTGCATTTTTGAAATCTGCATCCTTAAAAATAAGATTTTGAGCAATGGCCAGTTGTTGAATCAATAATCCGATGATAATTAGCAGAACCTTGCGCATGATTTAATGAGATTGATGAATCCGTGAAGATGATTTGTCAAAAGTAGGGAAATCATTGGATTTTGAGCGCAACTTTTGTTACTAGCAAAAAATTGAACATTGAACTTCTGCTTGATGAATGGCAGAAAAAGAACTGTTTTGATATTTTGCTGTTTTTATTCAAAACCAATTTAGAAAGGGTCACTTAATTCACTTACTCTGATCAGTTTTTTGTTCACAAATTCATGGATGCCTAATTCAGAAAGTTCTCTGCCATAGCCTGAACCTTTTGTGCCACCGAAGGGTAAATCAGCTTGCGTCCAAGTGGGGTGATTGATAAAAACCATTCCTGTATCAATCTGTTCAGCTACGCGTTTGCCTCTTTCTATATCGTTTGTAAACACGGAACCACCTAAACCAAATGGGGAATCGTTGGCTAAATCAATGGCCTCTTGTTCATTTTTAACGGTAAAAAAAACAGCCACGGGTCCAAAAAATTCTTCGTAGTATACTGGATTATCAGGTAACATATTGGTGATCACAGTAGCTTCCATATAGGCGCCCGGTTGCTCCAATCTTTTGCCTCCCAATAGAATTTTAGCACCTCCATCTACTGCTCTCTTTACCTGATCAGCTATGTTAACCGCAGCTTCTTCACTGCTTAAAGGTCCTAATTGTGTGTTTGAATCCATTGGATTGCCAATAACCAGGTCGGCGAGTTTGGTTTTTAATTTTCCAAAAAATTCATCGGCTATACTTTCAACTGCAATAAATCGTTTTGAAGCAATACAACATTCGCCATTGTTGTTGATTTTGCCTACTACCGCCCAATCTACTGCTTGGTCAATATCCGCATCATCCAATACAATAAAGGCATCGCTTCCTCCTAATTCCAAAACAGATTTTTTCAAATACTTACCTGCCTCTGTTGCAACACTTGCACCCGCTGCTTCACTGCCGGTAAGTGACACACCTTTAATTCGTTTATCCGCCACTAAGGCTGATGCTCTTTTTCCAGATATCAGCAGATTGGTGTAAAGTCCAATTGGGGCACCTGCTTCTAAAAAAAGTTTCTCAATGGCTATGGCACATTGCGGAACAATGGATGCGTGCTTGATCAGCATGGTATTACCTGCCATGATGTTGGGTGCAGCAAAACGGGCAACTTGATAAAAAGGAAAATTCCAGGGTTGTACGCCTAGCAAAATTCCTATAGGACTATGCCTAATCAACGCTTGTCCATGAAACGGGTTCAGTATTTTATCTGATAAAAAGGCTTCCGCATTATTGGCATAATAGTCGAAAATTTCCGCACTTAGTTTTATTTCACCTTCAGCCTGAGAAACCAACTTACCCATTTCAAGCGTTATCAATTGGGCAAGCTCTTTCTTGTTTTTTCTTAACAATCCAGCCACCTTGTGTAATAATGCGGCCCTCGTTGAATAAGGAGTTTTTTTCCAAGTAATAAATGTTTCCCCCGATTGTGAAATCGCTTGTTCAACTGCATGTTCTGACATTTCATTAAACACTTTAACGACTTCGTTGGTTGCAGGATTGATGCTTTGTATGGACATGATATTGTATTTAGCAATTGTTATTAAACGATTTATACCTGTTTTGGTGCTTTATCAGCTTGAATACACCAGAGTAGTTCTTGCATAAAAATTGCAGCAAGTTTGTCTGAATTTAATTTATCCATCGGTTTTCCATTTTCATCAAATGATTTATCAACTGTTGGAACAGAAAACATAGCAGGAATGGTCCAAGCCATCATTTTCCAAAATGTAAATTGTAATGATACCAGCGCCTGGCTACCTCCAAACGGTCCGGATGAAACAGTAACAATACCAATGGGTTTGTGTTTCCATTCGTCGTACAGCAGGTCAATTGCATTTTTTAAACTTGCAGGATAACCCCCGTTGTATTCAGGTGTAATAATGATAATTCCATCTGATGATTTAATCTTAGCTGCAAATTCAAGTACATTTTCGGCTGGATCAATCAATGTTTTTAAGGTACCATCAAAAATGGGAAAGTTGTATTCTTTCAAATCCAACATTTCTGTAGTCGCTAAATTATTTTCCTTCAAATACTGTTGAAAGTAGAGCGCAACATGGTGGCTCTTGCGCCCTGTTCGTACGCTTGACGAGAGTATGGAGATATGAGGCATGTGTATTTATTATTTAATTTTTCTCTGAAACCCAATCAATGGCTTGTTGCAAATCTTTATGCTCAAATCCTTTAAACTCACCAGGCATGAGGTAGCTAAAGAAGTTGGTGAAATTTCGTACAGCCTCTACATCAGAAACGATGGCTGCTCTGTTCCATTTGGTTAGATGTTTTATGCCCATCATGGCGTCTTTCATCCAAGCTCCAATGGTGAAGTTATTTAACGAGGTGTCCAACACTAACAGATAATTCAGTGTGTCCGTTTGATCAATTAGTGCTTTTACTTGTGGCATAACCGTTTCAGTAAAATCTTTTTCGGTTATTTCCCCTGTTGCTTTGAAGCCTACTATGTTTGATGGTAAATCCAGTAAATGTGTTATCATAGTTATTCGTTTTATTCGATTATTCACCTGTTTAGGAGCAAATTGGTAAGGAGAAATCAGGCACTAATTTCTCCTTACCAACTTACAAGCTATTCTATTTCATGGTTGACTCAATGACTATGTTTTCGCCAAAGCGTCTCGCATCATTTTTACTTTGTCGTGGTCGGCAAGAAGTAAGGTATGTTGCGCTTTAATCATGTTTTGTTGTTCGATACTTAAATTTACCGAATCCTTTTCCAACGCTTTTTTGTACGTGCCTTTAGCCATGTCTTCACCATATTCGCATGAATCGAGAATGACTTTGCGGTCTTTACCTGAAAGAGCTGCTTTTACATCCATCCACACACGAAAGAATTTTCCTGAGGTCGTTGTGCCTTCGGCAGGGGTGCCACCTAATTTGCTTACTTGATTGTTTAATTCGGTTTTGCATTTTTGGCTTGTAGCAGAAAACTGTGCAAACAAGGTTTTTAAATCTTGCTCTTGGGTTTCTCCAGCTGCGGTTTCGTAACCTTCAATTCGATCGTTGTTGATCGTGATGAGTGTGTTTAACACCTCAATTGTTTTTTCGTTTTCCATTTTATTTGTTTTATTAATTGTGAATTGAATGCGTTAATTTGAACGCTATTTCGAATGCGTTATAAATTCGATTAGGTCCTTATTTAGTTTTTCTTTTTCCGTAATGAATAATCCGTGTGGTGCATCTTTATAGACAATGTATTGGGCATGTGGAATTAATGCTGCGGTTTTATCTCCAGATACATCAATCGGAACTATGGTGTCAGCATCTCCATGAATAATTAAAACGGGAATCTTGATTTTTTTTAGGTCTTCCCTAAAATCGGTTGCTGAAAAGGAATTAACACAGTCAACTGTTGCTTTTGCTGAACTCATAAGGCATAAGTTCTGATTCCATGCTAATAAGGCTGGGCTAACAGCTGAAGGTACCTTATCAAGTCCATAGAACTTCCTTCCAAATTCCATCAGAAAAGCTGGTCGGTCATTTTCAACTTTGAGTATCGTGGCATCAAATGTTGCTTTCTCTGAGCCTTCAGGGTTATCATGTGTCTTTAGTCTAAATGGTGTAACAGAACTAATAAAAACAACTTTGGCTATTTTGTCCGCACCATACTTTCCAATATAACGGGCAACTTCACCGCCACCCATTGAAAAACCTACCAGAACAACTTTTGATAGATTTAATTGGGTAATCAATTCGTTTAAGTCATCAGCAAGTGTATCGTAATCGTACCCCTGCCAAGGCCGGTCAGATTTCCCAAATCCCCTTCGATCATAAGCAATACAGCGAATAGCATGTTTAGAGATCTCTGCTAATTGATACTCCCACATTTCATGATTCAGTGGCCAGCCATGTATAAATATGACAGGTGTGCCTTCACCATATTCTTGATAAAACAGATTGATTGAATCAATCTTTCCTGCTAAGTTTATTTTGATATAAGCCATTTGAATTTCGATTATATTTTTAATGCTCCTTGGTTGCCTGAAACCATATTTGAACCTGTAGCAACCGATGCAACCATTTTCAAAAAGTTGATCATGCGGCCACCATCTGTATCCCAATAATAGGCGTTCTTCGGAGTTACTTTAATAACAGAAATGGTTGGGTCGTTCTTCCCCTCCTTGAACCAAATTTTGGCAACGGGTGTCCATAGTTCCTCAATGGTTACTTTGTCTAAAATTATTTCTGCTTCTCCGTTTACAACCATATAGCTGCTTTTGCCCGGATGCGAAAAATAGAGTTGCACCTCTTTATCTGCTGCAATCGCTTTGTTTTTATCGCTGCTCTTTTCGCTGAAAAACCAAATATTTCCCTCATCGCACACTTTTAGCGCACTCATCGGTCGGCATGTAGATCCATCGTCTGTTTTTAAGTCGGTACAGAAAAGACACACCATTATTTCACTTACCAAGCTTTTAAGTTTATCAATGGCTTCTTTGTTCTTCAAATTTTCAGTTTTGCTCATATTGTTTTTTGTTTAATGATGAATGCAACAAGTGGATTTGTCCTATTTGATTGGATCTATTTTTATTCAGATGCAAATCTTTCTGCCACAAAATTGCAGCTCTTTACGAGGGGAATTATTACACTATTTTTAAAGGAGTTACATGATTCACACTTTCTAAATGAGAAGAACACTGCATTACGCTTGTGCATGAGGGAATGGAATTGTGGAAGGGGTTGTGTGTTGGAGATGGTGGGCTTTTTTACACATTTATGTTTAGCGCAGGATTTGGAAGCCCTGTACGTCGCCCAACAACTGGTTGGTTAATGGAGTAGCTATTATCTTCTGTCTATCAATTGTTAATCACTATTGTCCGATTAAAAATCACAATCGATAATACTTTCTCAATTAACCTTACTTTTCTAACCTGCGCTGACGCTTGGACTTCGAATTGTATCCAATTCTCTTTCCGCAAAAGAAAAGTAAGCAAAAGAAAACTCGACG
>JAYSRF010000140.1:0-32052 GCA_043721195.1 Fluviicola sp.
GATGATTTTGCTGTAAAGGAGATTTTAGAACCTTCTGTTGGATAAATGGGTGAATTGATTGAGTTTCGTTGCAACGCGTATTTTAAACTAAAATCATTGGCGTAACCATTATCGAAATTCGGAAATAAACTCGCATAATCAACTACATCATAGTATTGGTAGGATAATTCATAGTAGGCACTGAAATAGTCATCCGGGAATTTTTTCTTTCTTCCTAAACCAATTCCTCCTCCAGAAATGGAAACTCCTTGATAGGTTGCAGCTTGACGACTTAGGTTGTTTCCAATTTGGGTATGAGTTGCATAGAAGGTAAAGGAATTTGGTTTTTTACCACCCAACCATGGTTCCGTAAAGGAGAAATTGTAACTCTGGTAGTAACGACCATTGGTTTGTGCACGTAAAGATAAACGTTGACCGTCACCAGCTGGTAATGGTGCCCAAGCTCCTCTTTTAAACATGTTTTTCACCGAGAAGTTACTAAAGGTAAGACCAACCGTTCCAATAATACGACCAGCACCATAACCACCTGAAACTTCAATTTGATCTGCTGATTTCTCTTCTACCGTGTAAACAATGTCCACTGTTCCATCTTGTGGATTTGGAATCGGATTGACTTGAAAAGCTTGTTCATTGAAGTACCCCAATTGTGCTAATTCGCGTTGTGTACGGATAATATCATTTCGATTGAAGAGATCACCAGGTTTGGTGCGAATCTCACGGCGAATAACATGTTCATTCGTTTTATAATTTCCTTTGATGATCACATTGCGAACACGAGCTTCTTTCCCTTCAATCAAGCGCATTTCATAATTGATGTGGTTTTCTGTAACGCCTGTTTCAACCGGAATAACTTGAAAGAATAAATAACCGCGATCCATGTACAAGGATGAAATATCACGACCTTCTTCACTCATGAATAAACGTTGGTCCAACAAGGGTTTATTGTAAATGTCACCGTATTTAATACCTAAAACGGTATCTAACAAACCAGTAGAAAACTTGGTATTTCCGATCCATTTTATTTCACCAAAATAATACTTGTTTCCTTCAAGGATATTGATGTCAATGGCTAGGTTGCGGTTATCTAACGAATAGACAGAATCTGTAATGATTGCCACATCGCGTAGACCAGCTGAACGCAATTTATCTATCAACGCTGCTTTATCTCGTTCGTAAGCAGATTGAGAGAACTTAGAACGTTTGAAAATACGCCAAATTGCTTTCTTTTTGGTGTCTTTTAATGATTTTCGCAATTTCCACATGGGAATAGCTGTAGTACCAGTGATATTGATTTCCTTAATACCAACTTTTTCTCCTTTTTGTACATCAATGAGGAAAATCTCGGAATTATTGATCAGCGTGTCTTTTACGCGGTTAATGGTAACTTGAACTCCATGGTAGCCTTTTTCACGGAAATATCCTTTGATTTTATTGCGGGTATTGAATACCAAGTTTTCCGTAATTGTTTTTCCCGAAGCTAAATCAATTTCTTCACGCACTTTATCGGCCTCACGTCGATTGATTCCTTTGAATTTGAAACGTGATAATTTTGGTCGAGGAGTGAGTTTAATAACAAGGTAAACAACCCCAGCTACTTCTTTTTCAACTTCGATCGAAACACTTGAAAATAATTCTTCTTCCCACAAATTTTTAATTGCTTTGGTGATTTCCTCTCCTGGCAATGTGATTTCTTGTCCTTGTCTTAATCCTGCAATCAATTTAATCGCTTGTGCATCAAAATTATCAGCTCCGTCTATGCGGATTGGACCCAATTCATACTTGAGTGGGTTTTCATAACTGAATTCTTTTGTTTCACCAATTGTTGAACTCGTTTCTTTAATAGAATCTTCTAGCGGTTCTAGCACAACTTGAGAAAAAGAGAACAATGCAAAACAGGAGATGAAAAGGACAAGTAGATATTTCATAGGCTAAAGTTGTTCGGAAACCATTCCAAAACGGCGTTCACGGGATTGATAATCAATAACGGCTTTATATAAATCTGCTTCTTTGAAATCGGGCCAGAGAACTTCGGTAAAATGAAATTCAGTATAGGCGATTTGCCAAAGCAGGAAATTGCTAATTCGGTGTTCGCCACTGGTGCGAATCAATAATTCTGGATCAGGAAATTCGGATGTTGTTAGGTGTTCTGAAATGGTTTGATCGGTAATTGCATCGGCTGATAATTCACCCGTTTCAATTCGTTTGCCAATTGTTTTCATGGCTTGGGTGATTTCCCAGCGAGAACTATAATTCAGTGCAAGGATCAGGTTTATTTCGGTATTGGCACTTGTTTGTTCCATGGCCGAGGCTAATTCTTCTTGGCACTCAATGGGAAGTCCGGCACGATCTCCAATGGTCAATAGACGAACGCCACTTCTGTTCAGTTCATCTACTTCATTTGCTATCGTGTGAACTAATAAGTTCATCAAACCATCAATTTCTTCTTTCGGACGATTCCAATTCTCAGTAGAGAAGGCGTACAATGTCAGGTATTTCACACCGATGTTTTTGGCAGCGGTAAGTGTTTCTCGCACAGATTCTACGCCAATAGAATGACCGTACAGACGCATTTGACCTTGTTTTTTGGCCCAACGTCCGTTTCCATCCATAATGATTGCAATATGGCTTGGCGTATTTTCCTTATCAATTTGTGCTAACAGATTCATCAATGTTAATAACGAAATTAGTGAAAGAATCGTTTATGCTCGGATAAATTTCTTTTATATAACACTCATTAACAAAAAAGAGGGATTTCAACCGTGGCGGAAATCCCTCTCAATGTAGTTGAATGTCTACGAATATTATTCGGCAAGAACCACAATTTTATTGTTTAACATTTCCATTACACCACCTTTGATTTCAACGCGAATGGTTGTAGATTTTGGATCTACTGAAATGTATTTACTTGTTTTTTCATCTGCAATAAAAGCAGTTGCTAGATCTATTTTCACTGTTCCTGCAACCAATGATGAGATAATCGCTGCGTGATTGTTTAACACCTGAAACGAGCCATCTAATCCAGGTAACTGAACTGCTTCAGCTTCACCAGTAAAGATTTTCGTTTCGGGAGTAATGATTTCTAATTGCATTTTGTTCTAGTTTAAGAATTATGCTTCAGCCAACATTTTTTCACCAGCAGCTATTACATCCTCGATTCCACCTTTCAAGTTGAAAGCTGCTTCAGGGTATTTATCCATTTCACCATCAAGGATCATGTTAAATGCTTTGATTGTATCTTGAATATCAACCAATACACCTTTTAAACCTGTAAACTGCTCAGCAACGTGGAACGGCTGTGATAAGAAACGTTGTACACGACGAGCGCGGTGAACGATCAATTTATCATCTTCAGACAATTCATCCATACCCAAAATCGCGATAATATCTTGCAATTCTTTGTAGCGTTGTAATGTCAATTTCACACGTGATGCAGTATCGTAATGTGCTTCGCCAAGAATCGCTGGTGTAAGAATTCGAGAAGTAGAATCCAATGGATCCACCGCAGGATAAATACCTAATTCAGCAATTTTACGAGACAATACTGTTGTTGCATCTAAGTGAGCAAATGTATTTGCTGGCGCTGGATCCGTTAAGTCATCCGCAGGTACGTAAACCGCTTGTACAGATGTAATGGAACCATTTTTTGTGGAAGTGATACGTTCCTGCATTTGCCCCATTTCTGTCGCTAATGTTGGTTGGTAACCTACCGCAGATGGCATACGACCTAATAACGCCGATACCTCAGAACCTGCTTGTGTAAATCGGAAGATGTTATCAACGAAGAATAAGATATCCTTTCCTTGTCCATCACCTTCACCATCACGGTAATACTCAGCCATTGTCAATCCTGACAAAGCCACACGAGCACGAGCACCAGGAGGCTCATTCATTTGACCGAAAACAAACGTTGCTTTCGATTCTTTCATTTCTTCTAAATCTACTTTAGATAAATCCCATCCACCATTTTCCATGGAATGCATGAACTCATCTCCGTATTTGATAATTCCAGATTCCAACATCTCACGTAGTAAGTCATTTCCTTCACGTGTACGCTCACCAACTCCTGCAAATACAGAAAGTCCACCGTGACCTTTAGCGATGTTGTTAATCAATTCCTGAATCAATACTGTTTTACCTACACCAGCACCACCGAACAAACCAATTTTACCTCCTTTTGCATAAGGCTCAATTAAGTCAATTACTTTGATACCAGTAAACAACACTTCTGTTGCTGTTGATAATTGGTCGAATTTCGGCGCTTCACGGTGAATTGGCAATCCATTTGAATTGTCAATTACGTTAATTCCGTCAATTGCTTCACCAACTACGTTAAATAAACGTCCTTTGATTTGCTCACCAATTGGCATTTTGATCGCGCTCCCCGTTGATGTTACATCCATTCCTCGACGGAAACCGTCTGTTGAGTCCATGGAAATAGCACGAATTGCGTTTTCACCAATGTGAGATTGTACCTCAAGAACAACTTTTGTTCCGTCTGTTTTGAACACTTCTAATGCATCGAAGATGTTTGGAAGTGCCATTCCTTTGTCGAAACTTACGTCGACAACTGGTCCGATAACTTGTGAAATTTTGCCTTGAATTTGCGACATTTTTGCTGTCTTTAAAGTGTGATCCTTAATTTGGGTGCAAAGATAGGGCTTTATTTTAAAACGCCAATTTTTGAGGAAAATAAATTGTTTGATTTGTAGATTTAGGATCTGCATGCGTAATTATTAGCCTAACTAAAGCTATTAAACCAAAAACCCGAATCATTGACTCGGGTATTCGTGTTTGGTGGTTGGTTTATTACTCTAACACAAAACCGATTGGCATATTGAAGTAACTATCAACTGGTTTTCCATTCGTTTTTCCAGGTTTCCACAAAGGCATCTTTTTGATTACTCGAACTGCTTCTTCATCACATTCTGGACAATCTGTTACTCCCCGTGATACGGTTACTGCTGATATATCGCCTTTTTTGCTCACAACAAATTTGAGATAACAACGTCCTTGAATTCCGATTTGTTGTGCATCATCAGGGTAATGCAAGTTGTCTTTAATGAATGCTAACATTGCTTGTCGACCACCAATGTATTCGGCTGATTCTTGCGCAATAACTGGACCTGTATTAATTGGCTGCTCAATTACGATTGGTTCAATAATCTTTTTTTTAATGGGTGGTAGATCATCGAAATCGCCTTCTTCACCTTCGCTTTTTTCATTTCCAGTGTTTTTTGTTCCATCTGGAAGGTCTTTCAAATCAGTGATGTCTTTTTTGTCTGTGACTACTGGCTCTTTAAATTCAATGACTTCTGCCATTTTCATTTCGGAGCGTGTTTCAACCTCTTCAGGGACTTCAGGTTTAACTTCATTAATTGGAAGTTCGCAAATTACCCAATCAACTGGACTTGGTGTTGTAAGCTCCTCTGTAATTTCATTGTTGTTCGTTGCTGCATACAAGAGACCAGCACCACCTGTCATTCCAAGAAGAATAATAAGTAAACGCTTGTTGTAATCACGCCGAATAGTATATGCTCCATAAGCGCGGTTGCGTTTTTCGAATACGGCATTGTTCCTTACATTGGAAGTTACTTGCTGCCAAGAACGGGTGTTAAAATAATCGTAGAGGGAGATCAAAGCTACCATTGCTACGATGCTAAAAATGATAATCATAAACTGTTGATTTTTTTAAGTTAGTTAATTCATTCAATGCGATTTTGTCTAAAGCGTCCTTTAAGCAATTCGCGGAACTAACTTATTAAAATAGATGATTGGGAAACGGGAAAACACCTATACTGTAGGAGTTTTTGACTCAACTGTTGGTATTAATAGACGTATGATTTAGCTCAAGAAATTATACTGTAATTAATTGAAATACAGATTATAGTAAACAAAAATAGCCCGTGATTAAACGGGCTATTAACGTGTTTTATTTGTTAGAACTACTAGTTGTTCGCTAATTTGAATACAATTGGCAAATTGTAATAACTAGCAACTGTTTTTCCATTTTTCTTTGCTGGTTTCCAGCGCGGCATCGCATTGATTACTTTTACAGCTTCTTTATCACATTCTTTGCAATCTGGAACACCTCTTTTTACTGTTACTTCTGAAATATCTCCAGCTGTGTTCACTACAAACTGTGTGTGACACTTTCCTTGTAAACCAAGTTCTTGAGCAATTTGTGGATATTTTACATGATCTCTTAAATAGGGTGCAAGCTTATCATTTCCGCCTGGAAATTCAGCCATTTCATCTACATACATTTCTGGACCTTTTGGTGGATCTGGTGTTCCAATAACTGTTCCTCCTCCAGGACCGACAGGAAGTACTGGACCTGTTCCTCCAAATGGATCTGTTCCTGGGTTTACTACTAATCCAACAGGGGTTCCAGGATCTGGAATTGTAATAGGCGTGATTGGATCTCTATCCACGATTATTGGTTCTACAAATACAGTTGTTGCTGCCTGAGCTTGTTGAGGTGCCGTTTTTAATGGTTCAACTACTGGTTTGTCCTCTTTCTCAAGTTCTACGATGTATTCAATGGTTTTACTTTCTGGAATAATCAGTTTTTCTTCAATTACACCGTTGCGTGTTGCTGCAAACAAAATTCCTGCGCCACCAACCATTCCAAGAATGATAACCATGAAGCGTTTGTCGTAATCACGTCTTACGGCATACGCACCATAAGCACGGTTGCGTTTTTCAAAGACAGCATTGTTTCTGACATCGGATGTCACTTGTTGCCATGAACGAGTGTTGAAATAGTCGTAGAGAGAAATGAGTGCGATCGCTGCTACGAGGATAAATACTACAATCATGATGTTGGGTTTTAGTAATTAATAAATCAAGTGCGGTTGTCGATAATTGTTGGTGTCGAAGCAACTGCTGTAACTAACTTATTCATTTAACCCGTTCAGTTTTGTAAAAAGACCTATAATGTAGGAATGTTTGATTCAACTGTAGCTGTAGAAATGTGTGTAAATCTGACTGCGAAAGGAATTCACTAAAACGCTTGATTATAAGCCATTCATAACCAAAAACAGCCCGCAAATGAGCGGGCTGTTTCAGTGTTTTATCTGTAGATATTGTTTATTTTCCTGCAGGACTTGCAAAGAATGCTTTTGCTTGTTTATCTGCTGGATCTAACGTTTCAACCATTTTCCAGTAAATTTTTGCCTTTGCATAATCTTTCCCTTCTTTGGAGTTCACATAATAATCTCCCAAGTATTTTGCGGCTTCAATTTGCATTGCTTTTTGAGAACCACTTGCTTTTTCTTCTTCTGTAATTACCTCCAAGTATTTTTCATAATGAGGTTTTGCAAGATATAATACATTCGCATTGTCTAATTTATAATTAGCGCGTGCTCTCCATAAATGGCTCATTCCATACTCTGGAGCTTGAATCGCCAATTGTTTGAAAGCAGAATCTGCCAATGCATAATTTTTTGGACCAAAATAATAAGCACGACCTAATTCATAGTATTCAGTTGCATCTAAGTTGGCAGCTTTACCATCTTGTTTAATCAAATAATAGGCAATTCCTTGCTCATAGTTTTTGACTTTCATGTACATTTTACCGATTTCACCAGCAATTTCAGTACGTTTTGAACTGTCCAATTCCATTGCTTTTACTAATTCGACTATCGCCAATGAATCATTACCCATTTTAGTATAATGCATTCCTCGGTATTTGTAATCCAAACTAATGATTTTGTTTTTCGGTACCATTGCAAAGAATTTGTCACTTTCTGCCAATCCTTTTTTATTGATTTCAATGTTTGCATCTGGGTTACACTCATACAATGAGTAAGAAAGCATACGAAGTGTATACAAATTCGTGAAACCGCTTGCATGAAGACTTTCTAACTCAGTGATTGCTTCACAGTATTTTTTACCTGAATAAAGAGCGGTTGCAAAACGGTAACGCGCATCCGTACTGTTGTTTAATTCCAAGTATTTTTTCCAGTTTTCAACAGCACTTTTGTATTGATTGAATAACATATTCAATTCAGCGTTTGCTCTATAAGCTGGGGCATAAGTTGGGTCTAAGGCTTGAGCATCTTTGTACAAACCATTTGCTTCCTCATACGCTTCGCTTCGTTGGTACAATTGCGCTTTACGCACAATTCCTTTACAATTTTTCGGATCGATTTCTAGCGCTTTATTGTATTGAGCAATTGCGGGGCTACCATTGGATGGTGTTTTTTCCAATAAAGCATCTCCTAAGATCAAGTATCCTTCAATGTTTTTTGGATCGATTTTGATCGCATCTGTTAAAATGGCAATCGCTGCATTCAAGTTTTTAACGGGCGCATAAGTATAGGTTGCACCTGCTTGACGCATTACTTCTGCATTTTTGTGCTTTGTTGCTTTACAAGCAGCAATAAATTGTTGTCTAGCCGCAGCTGTGTCGCCTAGATACCAAAGTGCTTTTCCCTTTCCAACCATTCCAATAGCACTTGCTGGATCAACAGTTGCACTTTTTTGCCACTCTGTTATAGCTGATTCAAGATTTTCGTGCTTTAAAAAATTTTGACCGTAGTAGAAATGATAGTCTGCTTTTGTAGGCTCTTTTGCAATCAAGGACTTAAAATCCTGTTCCGCTAGTTCATAGCGTTCGTTATCGGTTTTTTTAATAGCTTCTTCCAAGGTCTGGCCGTAGGCAACTGCGCCAAAGGCTAAAGAAAGAACGAATACCATGTAATTTTTCATATTCTAGGTTTTGATCTGTATTTGTTGTTTTGCCTAAGCAATTCTCCTGCCAAAGTACTATAATCATAGAAAATGACACGAGTTCTTAACGTTTATTTAATGTTCAATTGACTAAAGACTTCGTTTTGATGGATGAATGACTGCTTGGTTGATTCTATGATTTGCGCTCTGGGATTTCCGTAACGTTTTGATAACGAATCAAGTTCTTATTTAAAGACAATAGGCAGATTATAATAACTAGCTGTTGGTTTACCTGCTATCTTCTGCGGAATCCATGGAGGCATTATTTCCATCACACGAATGGCCGCTTTATCACAATCGGGGCAATGAGGAACACCTCTTTTCACTTCAATGTGCGTTATATATCCATTCACATCGACCACAAATTGCAGGAAACATTTTCCTTCTACTCCTTTCATTTGTGGTGTGTAGACCAAATGCTCTTTTATGAATTGTCTCATTGCCATTTCGCCACCTGGAAAGGATGCCAGTTCGTCCATTGGGAAATTCCAACCATCTACTGTATCGTTTGACGATTGCCCATTCGAAATAAACGAACAGAATAAAAATACGAAAGGCAGGATCGTTTTCATGAAAGTTATTCAGTTGTCATTTCAATCACACGAACGGGTGCTGCTGCAGTTACCAATGCTGATTTGTGAATGATCAATTGCCCTTTTTCTTGTTGCATAAAATTCACAAAGCCTGTATGCAGACCAGATCGACTTCCAATATTGATCAGCCATACCTCACGTGTTAAAGGATATTCTTTTGTGTAAACATAAGCTTGGTAAGGTTGAAATGCTTCTCCACCTTCTGTTTTTGAAACGCCCATTACACGAATTCCGCCTAAGAAACTCATCACTTTTTCGTCATCGTGATCACTGATCCAATTTAAGCCTATGATTCCAATAGAACTTGGGTTCTCTTTAACGTGTTTGATGACTTCTTCGTTCGATTTTACTGCAAATACATTTTTAGCAAGTGGTTGTTTGCCAATTAAGTTAAGCATGTAATTGAAGTTGGCAGAATTGGAATTGTCGAATACTACATTGATCATTTTTCCTGATGTGCTCCACAAAGTATCTTTTCCTGTTAAAATGCGTTTTAATTTATCGACAGACAACGTACTATCCATGTTGGCTGGATTGATGATTAATGCAACAGCATCGAATGCGATAATATTGCTGCGCACTTCAATTTGTGCCTTTTTCAACTGTGCTTTTTCTTTGGCAGTAAAATCACGTGTTATACAAATGGTTTTTGTTTTTTTCTGGAAAAATGCTTTGATGATTTCTCCTTCTGTTTTGTAGATGGGCATAATGTCAGCGGCAGGATACAATCCTTCAAAAGTATAGATACTTGTTTCGAAGAGCGGTTTGTACGATTCTTCGAAATAAATTTCTGCTTTACCCCGACTATGCGTGTCTACTTCAGAACTACCTGCATTTCCGCCACACGAAAACAGGACGATGGTTCCGAGAATTAGTACTGAAAATTTGATCAATGTATTCATATTATTCGAAGTTTTCATTGTTATTCATTTTATGTGCTTTTACAAGACGATAGGTTCGAAAAGCAGCATAAGTAATCATGATACCTGCAAAAACAAGTTTCATTGTGTCATTCATGCGATCATCCAAAAGTGTAGTGAAGAGTGCAAAGTATGCAAACACCAGACACATGGTAATCATGAACAAGGTAAAAAATGTATTTATTCGTTGAATCATATTGGGATTAAAAAAAATCCTCGAAACCGCATAAACGGACATCGAGGATTCATGCGTTTATGTACGTTGAATTTATTCTAACTTAAAGTTAACTGGAAGATTAAAGGTACTGTTTACAGGTTTACCTCCAATTTTACCAGGTGTCCAATTAGGCATTCCTTTCACAACTCGAACGGCTTCTTTGTCACACTCTGGACAATCTGGAACTCCTCGTTTAATTGTTACATTGGAAATGTTTCCTGAAGCACTTACGATAAATTGTAAATGGCATTTTCCTGAAATACCTAATTCAATAGCTGTTTGTGGGTAATTGATATTATCAGATAAATACTGTTTCAAGTTACCTTTAAATGCAGCTGTTTCATCAACATACGCGAAAACTTCTGGTTCTTTCTTTTCAACTTCAACTTCTTTTTCCTTTGTTTTCTCAGGAATTTTGAAGTTTTCGTTTTCAGTATCATTGGTTGCATCACTCGCTTTTGTATCCTCTAATTCATCGGCTACTGGTGGCTCGTTATCAACCTCTTTATCTGTAACTACAGGTTCCAAGAACTGAATTGTTTTTTCCATTGGTGGAACTTCTTCTTCCACTGGTGGATCTAACTCTTCTTTGATTTCAGGAGCGTCCATTGAAAATTGTGTTAAATCCAATGGAACCTCAACCTCTTCAGCTTGAGGTAGTGCCTTGATGATGCGGTAAATCCCATAAGCGGAACCAATAGTAAACACCATGCCACCTAAGATCAACAACATACGAATATCGTAATTCTTGCGAATCTGATAAGCACCATACTCACGGTTACGACTCGCAAATACCGTGTCGTTACGTTCTCCGGATGTCACTTGTTGCCAGTGACGCGCACTGAAATAATCATACAATGATACCCCAGCAATCAATGCTACTACGCTAATAATCAATTCCATTAGTTCCCGATTTTTTCTTTTAATAATTTTTCCTCGCTAACCATGATATCAACTGGTGCAATTACCCCGATATCGTTGATTTTTAATTCGTCGATCAAATCAATAAAGTTTTTGCAGGTTGCTTCCATATCCGTTTTGATCAACACTTTCAAAGCTTGCTTTTCCTTCTTTGCGTCAATCAATAATCGGGTGTAAGTTGAATCTGCTATTTCTTTATTGCGCAGTCTTTCGTCTAATTTCATTTTTTCCTTTAAAACGAAATTATTTTTATCTGCTAATAACTTACGCACTCCTTGTGGTCCAAAAGTTGTTTCAGACAAGGTTGTAGCTGGTTTTCCCTCTCCTGGTACCTGTCGAAATTGCCCTTCGTAGTAGAAGATTTTGTCTTCGGTTAACAAAAAGGTAATTGCGTTATTGATTTCCTGTTCAGGTTTAACCGTTTCATCCGGTTTTTTAGCTGGATACACCAAGCTCATTACTTTCGGTTTGCTGAAGGTAGAAGTCATTACAAAGAACGTAAGCAACAAGAACGCCAAATCCACCATGGGTGTCATATCGACATTCGTAGAGCCTTTCTTTGGTCTTTTTTTACCTCCTTTTTTACCTCCGCCACCATTATCAACTATCTGTGCCATATTATTCTGGGGTTTGATTTGGATTTTGTTCCAGTGAAGTCACAAAATTCAAGTTGTTGATATTTAGATCACGGAAGGTTTCAATGGCACGTTTTGCATACACATATTGTGCTTTTCCATCTACTTTCAATACAAACTTAGGCTTGTAATCGTTTACTTCGAGTTTCTCTGTTGTTTTAGAGGAAGCATCTTCGTAATCTTTCTGTCCAGTAACTAAAGCTGCTTCGCGAGCCGCAAGAATCCATGAACTGAGTTGATTTCCTCCAGCGGCAGTAGAATCTGATGGGATTCCTGTTTGTTTACGCTCTGTACTCGATGCTTTCAGATAAGCAGGAAGTTCTTGCATACTACATCCAAAACTGGAGAGTTTTATGAATTCTTCTTCCATATCTTTTGTTACCGGCATATTGTACTTCTTAGCCATCTTTTGAAGCATCATCTTTTTTGTCTCTTCGCCTGTAGCGCCGAAAAATATATTTCCGCCTGCGTCAACGAGTACAATGATCATGTGTTTTTGAGGCACTTCTTTATCACTGATACTTGACGGGGTTGATACAGTTACAGGTTCATCAGATTTAAAATTTGCTGCAAGCATAAAGAAGGTAACCAACAAGAAAGCCAAGTCCACCATCGGCGTCATGTCGATAGCAGGAGCATGTTTGGGCATTTGTAATTTTGGCATCCTATTCTTTTTAATTTTAAACTATACGTATGAACTGAACTGCTTATTTTTCAGTTGCAGAGAAATTCTGTACAATCGTGAAGCTAGCCTCATCCATACTGTACGTCATTTGGTCAATTTTCGTATTGAAGAAATTGTAAAGAACGATCGCTAATGTTGAAGCCAAGATTCCCAAGAATGTATTGATCAAGGCCTCAGAGATACCTGTTGCCAACATTGCTGTATCTGGCGTACCTTTACTCATTGCCGAGAACGATTTGATCATCCCTAGTACTGTTCCAATCAATCCAATCAATACACCAATTGATGCACTAGTTGAAAGAACGACTAAGTTTTTAGAAAGCATAGGCAATTCTAATGATGTTGCTTCTTCCAATTCTTTTTTGATTGCTTCCAATTTTTGTGATTTGTCCATTTCTGGGCTGTTTTGCACATGCTCGTATTTTTCTAAACCAGCACGAACGACATTCGCCAATGAACCACGTTGTTTATCACACTCGCCGATAGCACCTTTGATGTCTTTTTCTTCCAATAAAGATTTGATTTTCACTACGAAGTTGTTCACATTACCTTTTCCTTTTGTTTTTGCCAATGTTACAAAACGCTCAATTGCAAAAATCAATACGATTAAGTTAACAGCAACTAAGAAAGGTACGATGATTCCTCCTTTGTAGATAATTCCTAAATAATCACCTTCTAATGGCTCAAGTGTGTTGTCTCCATTCACAAAGTGAGATCCGTCACCAAAGATGTATTTGTAAATTAGGATACCAATTACCAATGCGATAACGATTGAAATAGAGGCAACAAGTGAAGAAAAACCTCCGGATGTCTTTTGATTACTCATTTTATTACTCATAATTTAGTCTTTATTGAAACTTTACATGTTTAGAGGTCAAACATACTAAAAAGGATTTAATTATTGAAAAATTGAAACTTTTAATGTAGTGCCTTTTTAGTGAAGTACGCTTTATTCCGATTTAAGTATGCATTTGAACGATTGAAAACCCTGATTTTATCCATTTTTTAGCCTGTTTATGTTTCGATTAACCCAATGTTACCTTATTGTTAAGGAGTTGAATATATAGCAATGTACAGCTAGTTTCTTCAAAGGTTCAATTGGAAATCAATACTATTTATTTTGATGTTTAGTCACTCTTTAAAGTGATTGGCTATTTCTTTCATATTGATGGAACAGCAGTTTACCAGCCAAATTTTAGGTCAACTGTTCAACTAATCGACTTTTGAACCTATCTTTGGTTACAAGAAATCAGACACATCAAGAAGACAATGATACAAGTGAAAAATTATGTCTGTGGCCAATGGGTTGCAGGTGAAGGAACAGAATTATCGATTTATAATGCGATTAATGGTGATCAAATAGGAACGGTTTCCAGTGTTGGATTGGATTATGAAGCCATTTTAAACTACGGTCGAACGATTGGTGGTGTGAAGTTGCGGAAAATGACGTTTCAAGAACGTGGTCGTATGTTGAAAGCATTGGCCATGTTTTTAATGGAACAAAAACATAAGTATTACGAAGTAAGTGCTTGGACGGGTGCTACAAAGGTCGATTCGTGGATTGATATTGAAGGTGGAATTGGAAACTTGTTTGCGAATGCTTCACTGCGTCGTCAATTTCCAGATTTACCTTATTATGTGGATGGAACTGCTGCTCCCCTTTCAAAAGGTGGTTCGTTTATCGGTCATCACATCATGGTGCCGAAACAAGGTGTTGCTATTCATATCAACGCTTTTAACTTTCCTATTTGGGGAATGTTGGAGAAAATTGCGGTGAATTTAATGGCAGGTGTCCCTGCAATTGTGAAGCCTTCTGAATCGACGAGTTACCTGACAGAAGTAATGGTACGCGATATTATTGATAGCAAGATTTTACCTGAAGGTGCTTTGCAATTGGTAAGTGGATTTGGTCGTGGAATCATTGATCATGTGAATTGTCAAGATGTTGTGACCTTCACAGGAAGTGCATTTACTGGAAGAAAATTAAAAGCGCACCCACGTTTATTGGAAGAATCTGTTCCGTTTAATTTGGAAGCTGATTCGTTGAATGCAATGGTGTTGGGTTTAAAAGCAGCTCCTGGAACGGAAGAATTTGATTTGTTTGTAAAAGAAGTCACCAAAGAAATTACGGTAAAAGCGGGTCAAAAATGTACAGCTGTGCGCAGAATTATGGTGCCAGAAAATTACTTGGAGGAAGTCCAAAAGGGAATTTCAGCTCGTTTGGCGACAACAAAAATGGGCGATCCAGCGGCAGAAGGTGTGCGCATGGGAGCTTTGGCTTCGCGCTTACAAGTTGATCGTGTGCGGGCTTCAGTTGACCAATTGGCACTTTCACAAAAAATGGTCTTTGGCGATTTAGATCATTTTGAAGTCATTGGTGCGGATAAAAATAAAGGTGCGTTTTTCTCGCCAGTGTTGTTTTTAAATGAACAACCATTCGATCAATTGGATGTGCATTCTATTGAAGCATTTGGACCAGTTTCGACCATTATGCCCTATAAAACATTGGAAGATGCGATCGAATTGACCAAATTAGGAAAAGGATCGTTGGTAACTTCGATTGTAACAGCTGATAATAAAGAAGCGCGAGAGTTTGTTGTTGAAGCAGCTTGCATGAATGGACGAATTCTTGTCTTGAATAAAGATTGCGCCAAAGAAAGTACAGGTCACGGTTCGCCAATGCCTTTATTAACGCATGGTGGTCCAGGTCGTGCAGGTGGTGGAGAAGAAATGGGCGGAAAACGCGGAGTAATGCATTATTTACAGCGCACAGCGATTCAAGGTCATCCCACAACGATTACAGAGATTACACAGCAATACCAACCAGGAGCTCTAGGTAAAATAGATACAGTGCATCCATTCAAAAAGCACTACGAAGAATTAGAGGTTGGAGACCAATTGATTACAGAAAGTCGATTGATTACAGCTGAAGACATTGATGCATTTGCCGCTTTGAGTGGTGATAATTTCTATGCACACAAAAGAGAAACTAATTTTGCTGGAACGATGTTCGATGAACAAGTCGCACATGGATATTTCATTATGAGTATTTCTGCTGGTTTATTTGTAGATAGTTATGTCATCAACCCCGTTTTATTGAATTATGGAATTGATGAATTGCGTTTTACAAAGCCAGTTTATGCAGGAGCAAAGATTCATATTCGATTTACATGTAAAGAAAAAGTAAGCACTGATGTAACACCAAATGAAGAAGATCCGAAAACGTTGATTCAACGAGGTGTTGTGAAATGGTTGGTTGAAATGTTGGATGATACCGATGAGCCATTGGTAGGAATTGCAACTATTTTGACGATGGTTAAGAAATTGGATCAGACGATTTGATTGTTTAAAATGAATTGGGTGGTGGATTAAATTAGTGACCAATCCACCACCAATTAAAAATAAATAAAGATGAAAATCCTAACATCACCTATTGTACTGCTATTTGTGCTTGTTCCATTTCTGGGATTGAGCCAAAGCCAGCGAAAAATCAATAAAGCATTGAAAAGTGACTATGCTGTTCAGTTGCAGATGTATGATTCTTTGATGCATAAACATGATTCGATTATTCAGATATATTCATCCTTGTTTAGTCAGTATGAGGCTTTAGTAACTAAAAAAAGAAGTCAACGAAGAGTGATTCAGAATAAGAAGCATGATGCAATCAATCAATATAAAAAATTGATTCAGCTTGAGGTTGCCAAATCGCTTCGTTTTACTTTTCAAGCATTGGATTCTATTTCAATACCAAATGAAATTGACGAAATGAAATCACATGGTACTACAAGGGCTATTCCACGGCAAGAATGGTCTTTATCGCTTGATAAGTTAACAAATAAAGAACAAAATGAACGTCTACTTCTCGCTATAGAAGGGTTGAAAATAATGAATCCATACATTGTTCAAAAGAATCAAGAAAAAGTTGAGTTAATACTAGAATTAGTTGAAAAACAACAAGAATTAGCTTTGCTTGGTGCTTCGATGGATTTAACGAATATATTATTAACCTTTAACTTGAATTATTTATTGGAGCAAATACAGCTTGCCAGAGACAACTTTAGGGCAAAAGGTCCGAATGGATTTAATGAATTCTACTTTGATATCTTTCCAGAAGTGTTTCCTACACCAATTCAATATGACTTTGATGATGTTGCATCTACTGCATATTCTGAAAATGACGATTTTAAAGAGCCAGAGAAGACTCAGTCAAAGACAGACAAAAATGAACCAGAGGTTTATACCTACGTTGATGAACCTGCTTCTTTTAATGGAGAGGTGAAACAGTATCTAGCCGCAAATATTGTATACCCAAAGAGAGCTTTAGAAGTGGGGCTTCAAGGTAAATGTTTCATACAATTTATCGTAAGTACTTCAGGAGATATCTCCAATATAGTAGTCAGACGTGGTGTACCAGATTGTCCAGAATGTGATGAAGAAGCTAGTCGAGTTATAAAAGGAATGCCAAAGTGGAATCCAGGAAAATATGAAGGTGTTGCTGTTAATAGTACGTTTAATTTACCTATTCATTTTAAACTCTCAACCGAATAATCTATTAGGAACATGTCAAAAATCGCTCTTTTCTTATTCGTTTTTATAATTCCATTTCTTGGTTTCAGCCAAAGCGCACGGAAAATCAATAAGGCATTGAAAAGTAACTATGCTGTTCAGTTGCAGGTGTATGATTCGTTGATGAAACAACACGATTCAATTTTACCCATTTATACTTCACTCAATTTAACATACAACAATAAACTTTACGAAATAAGAGATCATCAAGATCGATTGCGAGATAAGAAGCAATTGATTCTGAATACTTACAACACCTTGATTCAATTGGATGTTAGCAAGTCTCTTAATTTTACATTCCAATCGCTGGATTCTATTATGCTCTCCAAGTATGCAGAATTAAATGCATCAGGAAAATCAAAGTCGTTCAATATGCCATCAGTTGTTTCTCGAAAGGATTGGACGTTGCAGCTTGATGATTTGTCAATTAAAGAACAAAATGGACATATCACCATTATCACGAATGAGATAAAAGAAATCAATTCAAAGATCACTCAAACGAATCTGGAGCTAGCTGAATGGATGCTTAAATTGGTTGAAAAGCAACATGAGTTAGATGAGATTGGTCGGTATTTAAATTCAACGGATGAGTTGTTAACGGAGAAAATGACTTATTTATTCGAGCAAAAAATGCTTGCCAGAACTAATTTTAGTACAAAAGGACCAAAAGGTTTTAATGAATCTTATTTTGCAATGTTTCCCGATGTTTTTCCTGAATTGAATCCTGCAGTTCTTCATTTAGAAAGTGCTGGAAATGGGCAAGAATTCGGGATGAAAGAAAAAAATAAAGAGCCTCAAAGACTTGAAAATTTACCGGGAGTATTCACGTATGTTGACGAACCCGCTACCTTTAATGGAAATTTAGTAAGGTATTTGTCAGATAATATTCATTACCCGTGTATAATTCCAGAATTAGGAATTTCAGGAAAATGCTATTTACAATTTATCGTTACCGCTGCAGGAGAGATCACCCATGTAACAATAAAGCGAGGGATTGCTGATTGCAAAGAATGTGATGATGAGTTGGTTCGAGTTGTAAAAGGCATGCCAAAATGGAATCCCGCTAAAAACGCAGGTATTGCTGTTAATAGTGTTTTTACTTTACCAGTTGTTTTTAAGTTGCCATAAACAATGATTGCAGCAATTCAAAACTTAAATTTGTTGTTTTTTCCAACCATCTAACAAAACCTTCTTCATTAGATAGAATCTAACTCATTTATGCAGAAATTACTCGTATTCATTTTTCTTATTTATTGTATGAATCCTGTAAATGCTCAATTTTCAGTGAATACTGCTGTTCAACGTCATTCGAATGTGTTTTTTCAAGATGCGGAAGAGCCATTTAATGCGTATGCAAATTGGGGAATTGGCGGTTCCTATCAATCAAATGGTTTTCATGTGCATACTTCCATATCAGGAACAATCTTTAAGGAATCTCTTCATTCGAACTGGCAAAGTATTGAACAAGGTTCTTTTGGAAGTATCAATGGAATATATAACACTAAAAAGTCTGTTGATGTTGAGATAGAATATGTAGGTTGTAGGGTAGGCATGGATTATGTGTTCAACCATCAAGGGAAGTTTAATCTATTAATGGGATTGTCGGTTCAAACTGATTGGTTGGTTGCTAAGAGAGAATCAAATTATTCGATGACAACAACTTATCCTTTTTATTACCCTAGTTACAATGGGAATGCTGTTAGTGCATTGGATCAATTTGTTTACTGGAATTTAATGTTTAAGCCGAGGTACTACTTTTTACCTTTTTTTTATGCTGAATTGCAGTTTGGGTTTAGTTTTTATTATGATCCACGAATCAAGAACTCAATTATAAGTGGTGCAAGTGATGGGGGAGGTGCATATTCTTATGATAAAAATTATTATACAGTAAATTCCTTAGGATTATTGAGTAATTATGCTGCATACGAAATTGGTTTGAGTGTTGGTTATCGGTTTAAGGAAAAGTGAATTTAGAACAAAGATTGAACGATTTCTCTAAATTAGAAACGTATGGTATTTCAAATGATTAAAAAATTGTTTTTCAGTGCGTCCTTTATATTGTTGGTAGTGCAGTCTTCTGTTGCTCAGTTGTCTATTTCTGGAACGGTGGTGCAGCATAACGATTACTTTTTGAGAAATATGGTGAAGAAACATGGTGAAAACCAGTTCGATCATTATTCACAATTTATGTTTACTGTTGATTGGAAAATCAAACAGTGGGTAGTTGGAGCTTCAATAAGTCGAATAAAAAAAACGGAAACGGTGCAGAGTAGCGATGAAACAGTAGATTGTTGTTCGTATAATAATCACACTAGTAGTGCGAATGCAACAGTTGAATATGTTGGAGCTCGTGTTTCTATTGACTATGATGTTCCTTTAAATGATCATTTTTCGTTTTTGGTTGGTGCGTTTGTTCATGTGGATGGAGTGAATGATCACGATGAATGGAATCACCAAACGGTACATAAGTGGGGTAGTTACACCTTTGATTATCATTATATTGAAACAGATAATCAGCAATTTGTCGTTTTGGAAACACAAAAGAACTTTGTTTATTCTGGTATTCGAACTTCAATGCGTTTTTCGTTCTTCAATTGTTGGATTCAGCCCACTATTGGACTTGTTGTTTTTGGAACACCTCGTTTGCATAACAACTTTAAAGAAAAATATACCCAGGAATATCTTGGTGTAGGGAAAGAAAAGAACACGATTTATTTTGGCAATGAACTTGGAATATCGATTGGCTATTCGTTTAAATGGAATGAATAGAAACAGTTCTCACCTCAAACAAAACTCCAATACCGCATTAACAAACGCTTCTGGTGCTTCTGCATGTACCCAATGTCCTGCATTTTCAATGGTCACAAAGGTGGAGTCTGGAAATTGATCTTCGAGGTCTGGAATGTCGGAATCCAAAATGTAATTCGACAATGCTCCACGGATAAATTGGGTTTGAATCAATACCTCTTCGGCAGGAAGTGCAGCTAGAATGGCATCCATTTCACGTTCTAAAACTGGGAGATTCATGCGCCAAGCCAATTGGTTTTTGTCTTTCCAATACAGGTTTTTCATCAGAAATTGACGTGTACCATTTACTGGAACATAAGGCATGAGAATGGTTTCTACTTCTCCACGTGTGTTGATCTTCTCCAAATCTACCAATGCCAAACCCGCTAAGATCTCCTGGTGATGTGGTGGATATTGTTTCGTACCCATATCGACCACAACCATCTTTTGGATGCCATCAGGATGTAATTGAGCGTAGCGCATGACCGTTTTTCCACCCATGGAATGGCCCAATAAAAAAAGGTTTGTTAATCCTAGATCAGTGATTAATTCGTGTAAATCTGCTGCTAGTAGGTCGTATGAAAAAGCATCACTCCAATCGGAATGACCATGATTGCGCTGATCCACTAAGATCACCTGAAAGTATTCAGCGAATTTTTTGGCGTGTGTTTGCCAATTATCTGAATTTCCGAAAAGTCCATGTAGGATAATCAAAGGCTGACCTTCTCCAAGAATACGGTGTTGCAATTTCATGGCACAAAGTTAGAAACCTGAGTTCGATTATTAAAACAAAGTCAAAATTAATTACTTGATTCACCGTGGTGGAGCATATTTTATAAGAGATCCACCGTGGATCACGATAAAATCTAACGAAGAAAACGAGTTGCTTAATTAACTCAAGAAAAGTGCTTTTCACCTATAAACAGCAATTTACTTCCCTTTTTCGCATCGAAATATCTCGATATTCCGAATTAAAAAATGTCGTATCTCACTATTTATAGCTGTTTTGACAAAGTTTGAATAATCGAACCTCAGGTTATTACAAAGAAGTTTGAATTACATGTGGCGTCAAAAATAAAAACCCCAGAAAAACAATTTTCTGGGGTAGTATTATGATTCATTTTAGCGAATAGTAGATAACTCTTTTTGTATAAATCTTACTGCAAACTAGTTATTGATTGCCATTCGCTTACTTACGGTAACTTGATCTATCGTAACCTCAACGAAGTAAATACCATCAGCTAATTGATTCGATAAGTTAATCAGGTAATTGTTTTGAGCGTTGTACAATTTGGTATACACTACATTTCCACGCGCGTCAACTACTGAAATTGTTACGTTTTCAGCATTTATGTCACCCAATTCTACTGTAAATTGTCCTTTACTTGGATTTGGGAAAAGGTTAACGTGTTGTGTTAATTCAGATTCATTTAATCCAACGCCATTTACAGTTATCTGTTGAGTAGTTGTATCTGCACCGCAATCATTGGTTACGATTAATGTTACTGTGTAAGTACCGCTTGCTGCATATGTATGAGTTGGGCTTTGTGAGGTTGAAGTTGCTCCATCTCCAAAATCCCATGCCCATGAAGTTGCATCGGTTGAATTGTCCGTGAATGTGGCTGTAACAGATGTCGCTGATTGTGTGAAACTAGCTACAGGAGCATTTGTAATCGAGATAACGACCATATCTGTCGCCTCGCAATAGCCATCGAAAACAGTTACATCATAGATTCCCGCAGTTAATAGTGTAATTGTTTGTGTTGTATCTCCAGTGTTCCAGTCAAATTGCGAACCAAGATTTCCAGCATCAAGCATCAAGCTACTACCTGCACAAATTGCTGTATCATTGATTAATTGAACGATTGGTAACTCGCGGAATAGAATTTCAATGGTATCTGCACCAACACATCCTTCAGCGGTTGTGGTTGCCAATGAATAAATTCCAGATATTTCAGTGCTTAAAATTTGTATTGTCTCACCATTTGACCAATCGTAGGTAGCTGCTAGTCCTGCATCGACATTTAATAGTTGTCCATCACACACAAGATTGATGACATCAATTCCTAGATCTAGATCGTAATAGGATACAGAAACAATGGATGTGTCAGATCCAACGCAACCATTGAGGTCTGTTACCATTACTGAAATGGTATCTGCGTTCGAAACAGAAATGGTTTGTGTTGTGTCACCAGTATTCCAAGTATAGGTTGAACCTGGGAAACCTGCATCAAAAATAAGGGTGTCAGGCGTACTGATGTCAAAACAGATAGTAGGATTATTTGTAAGTGCAACTACTGGTAATTGATTCACAACTAAATCAATTGTATCAATGTTACTACATGCATTCAATACATCTGTTGTTGTCACATTATAGGAAGCATTTGAAGTTGGGGCAACTGTGATTGAATTGGTCGTTTCTCCTGTACTCCATACATAATTCAATGGACGTTCATAGTGAATGATTCCATTAAATACGCGCGGTGAAAAAATTGCACCACCTAAGGCAAAAGGATATTCCATTCCCTTTCCTTGTAAAAACTGAATATTTGCATCAGAACTTTGAACAGTACCAACAGCACTTCCATTGGAATAATTCAAACTAACAGAAACATTCGTAGAAGTAACATAGAATGAATACGTTTGACCTGCTGGAATAGTAACACCTACATTCAAAGGAATAGGAGTTGCTGTTCCATAAGGCTGAGCTGTAACAGCTGCGGATCCTACTAGTGTCCATCCAGCCGAGCTACTTTCAAAACCAACAAAGGTACCTGGACGGTAATAAATTTCTATGGTTGTATTTCCCATTGGATGAGCATCAAAACCAGTGATCAATACCGTATTCGTTGCAACGATGTCAAACATATTACCGCGGTGATTATTTCCAGCAGCTAGTGTTGTTAAAAGCGAAGTTGCTGCTCCTGGTACAGATAATACTGTAGAGTCTCCTAAGCAAAGACTAGTGTCGGCTGCAACGATTTCATAGTTACATTGCGCTTGAATTGCTGGAGACAATCCTAAAATTGCAAAAGCTACAAGAATAATTGTGTAGAATTTTTTCATTTTTTTTAATTAAATTAGTTTACTAAATAAAACTACTTTAAACGTTTACAACTATTTTGTTAATTTATCTAGCCATTAGAATTGCTCAATAAAAGAAACTTTCGTTGTTGTTGAATAACCTTGTTTTATTTAAGACAAAACTAGTTTAACTTATTTGATGTTATATAGGGATAAATACCTGTTTTTGGTGAATAGCAATAAAAAACGATCTAAGTAGGCGTTATTGTTTATAAATAAATGATTGTTGGATCAAATTTCAGTGTTCAATGTTTGTTAGGTGTAATTAAAACCAATACTTGCAGCAATGATTGATTCAATTCTTTTTGCGTCAAGACTGATAACTGAAATTTATTTTTCTAAACGGGCTAAAAGCGGAAGTTGATAGAACAACTCCAAAAGCTCAATTCAATAAATTAGAAACTAAGTCAAACAAGTTAGGGAATTCAAATGAAGAGGTAGAGACTTCTATTTTTGGCGAAGTAACATTCGACGTTTTTGTTGTAGAACTTGAAACTTCATTGGTGCTTTTGCTTTCTTCCACTTCAATCGTTTTAGTGGTAGCATTTGCAGTGGTAAATTGCTTTTCATTCAGTTCTTCAATAATGGAGATGATTTTATCAGCAGAAATTTTTTCCTTATCAAAAGTAATAAAGGCAGTGTTGGATTTGCGGCCGTCTTTAAAGTCAAATGAACAACGATCAACAGCCCCCGTTTCTTTCAACGCCATACGGATAGATCCTCCACAGGCATGTTCGCAGCTCATACCTTCAATTTCTATAGCCATTTCACGGTTGACAACTACTTGTGCAGGTTCTTTTAACACCACTTTTTTCTCAACTGAAATGATTTTTTTCTCACCGTCATTACCGCATGAAGCAACAACTAATAGAACTGAAAGCGAAAAGAAGGAAGCAAATTTCATACACTGCGTTTTTATTCTACCCAAAAGTAAGTGCTAGCGTATGAGATGACAAACAAAATATGTTAAAAATTGGAATTTAACACATGAATTAGCGTCAGGAAATGGCGTTAAAACAAAAAGGAGAAACCGAAGCTTCTCCAATCTGTTAGTTATAAATGATATTTATAGTTTTTCAATACGGCTTACAGTTGTAAGTCCTGAATCTGTTGTAATGCGAATCAAGTACATACCAGGTAACCATTGTTTGCTGTTGAATTCTACGACATTTGTAGTTGCTCCATCCAATTCAATTTGATGTACCACTTTTCCTGAAAGATCCGTAATAGCAATCATCAAGTGTTCTGATTTTTCCAATGAAAACTCAACAAACAATTTTTCCTTTGTTGGATTTGGATATACTTGATGTACCGATAATGGCTCTTTTTCAGTGCTTTCTATCGCGATAATTGGTGTATAGTAGTAATCACCATTTAGATCAACCTGTTTTACACGGTAATAGGTAACAGGGTAATACGGTTTAGTATCAATTGCATTGTACGTAATGTCTTGTACACTATTCGTTGCAGCATCTACTTGTTGAATGGAATAAAAATCTGTTGAATTTTTAGAACGTTCCAAGTTGAAATAATCTGAGTTAATTTCAGAGGCAGTTTTCCAACTCAAGTAATTAATACGTTCTTCTTCGTAACCATAGAAACCTAAGAGTTCTACTGGAAGTGGCGTAGTAGCTTGTGCAGCTGCAAATAAGCTAAACCCATTCATCCCATTGCGTTTAACAATTAAGGCTGTTGAAGTTGGATCACATGTTCCATTTAAAATCCAGCTAACTCCAGCATTTTGAGATTTCTCAACTGTCCAAGCAGCTACTCCAGCCGTATTTGTAGCACCATTGCAATACAAAGTTGTGTTGTATGTACCGCTTGTTGGATTAGCAGAAGCATTGATTGTCCAGAGGCCCATGTTTTCATCCAGAATATTATAGGTTGTTGCACATTCTGATAGACCATTAATGTGATTGGCAGGTGCTCCCCAGCTATCAAAACGCGATTGTAAACGTGGAATTGTAGTTGCAGTTGTAAAATTGATATTTGCGCGTTCATACAAAGTTGCAGTTCCCAATGGGAAATCATACGAACCTGCAGCTCCGTTTAATGTGCGGTAAAGATTACCAAATACATAACTGTTTGTATTTCCTACGGTGACACAAGCTGGTGTACCATTCGCAACATCCACACGATTGGCACCTGTATTGATTTTCCCTAAAGTAAGCGTCAAGGTTCCCGTAGTTGTTTTGATGAACATGTTTGTTCCTAAGACAACTCCCGTTCCAGTGTGATTCATTTTCACAAAGTTCAAATCCAATTGACTTGCCCCTTGATTGTACGTTTGAGCAGCAGCACCAAAGAATTCAAGTGTTCCTAGTGTACCAGTATTCGTAAACGTTGTATTACCATTGTTATTGGTAAAGTTACCACCGACTTTAATGTACTTGTTATTCGAATTGAAAATAGACGTTCCATTCGCTGTTAAGAATGTTCCTTTAATATCAACATTGTTGTTAGCGATAACTGTTCCTGTTGTTTTGTTGACACTCATATTGTCAAATCCATCTACACCAACAAAAGAACCAGTGATGTTTTGCAATCCAGAACCAACAAAAACAACAGTTGCTCCAGGTTGACAAACCAAGTTGCCATTGTTAATGAAGTCTCCACAAACATTTAGGGTTGCCCCAGTTTGAATGGTTAAAGTAGCACCCGTATTAATCGTAATGGTGTTTACATTGTACGTTCCTGGAGTTAACACAGGTTGGAAAGAAGAAGCAGCAGTAACCGTTGCATTCAATCCACAAGTTGGTGTTCCACAACCTCCCCAGTTATTAGCAGTTGTTGTAACAGTTGTATTTGCTCCACCAGACCAATATAAGGTTGTTCCTGGTAAGTATACAACTGGAGTCGCAGCAGGAAATTGTAACGTAAATCCAGAAGCTGAATTGGAAAAATTGTGAATGGAAAGCATGTACTGTTCACCAACTACTGCTGTTGGACCAACTTCATAAGCAGCGTCAAAACCAATACCGTAAGCTCCTGGTGCATTACCTGAAGCACTGCATCCAGTAACACCAAGGTAACTAAAATTACATGCTGCACTTCCATTTCCTCCCGAACTCATTATTGTTGCACAGGTGGTTGATCCAGAACCTGAAACTTTCCAAAGTACCCAATCGTAATCTGTTTCATCTCCTGTAGTTGTATAAGTTGCGTTGGCTTGACTTGTAATAGGATTCGGATTTCCATAATCATTTGGAACAATATCAAAACTTAAAACGCCAGCCGTACCAATGGTCATGTTATACCAAACAGCATTCGCCTCACCACTTGTACATTCTGATACAGCACTACCATCATTATCACATTGACCACCGATTGATTGATAACCAGGGTTACCAATGGTCATGGTTGAATTACAAACTGGGAATGAAACAGGACAATCTTGCCCAGGAATTGTAGGGAAATTGGTTGTTCCATCAATTGCTAGCAGTTCAAATTGACCGCTTAATGTATTATAACCATCTACAACAATAAAGTAAGTTGCACCTGGTGTTAATCCAGTTAAAACTAGTTCTGAATTGAGTGGAGTATAGCCACCGCAAATAGCAGCATCATCATTGCAATTCACATAGGTTAAACTTCCACATGTTCCAGAATAAACAGCTATTTGAGTGTTTTGTAAAATAGTTCCACTTGAAAGAAGAATCGTTCTAATTTTTAATTGACCAGAAGCAGGAGCGGTAATGGTGTACCAAACTGTATTCAAGTTACCATTAATCCAACACGCTGGAGCTGCAGGTTCTGAAACGCTTCCTGCGCAATCTGTTGTTCCAGAAGAAGAAATGCCAAGCGTCATTGGTGTAGCATTACAAGGTAAATCATTTGCTGGAGCAGTACCAGTAAATGTAACGAGTGTACTTGCACCATTTGCACTTAGACCACTTCCTGAACAGGTTGTTACGAGTCTATAGTAGGTGTTTGAATTGTTTGTTGCTGAATAGGTTAATGAAGTTGCACCAACAATATTTGTCCATGTACTATTATCAGGAGAAGATTGCCATTGGTAAGCAATTCCACAGCCTGTTGAATTTCCAGCAGCAGTTAAAACAGTAGTTGTATTGCTACATGTTGTTGGGCTTAAACTGGCAGATGAGGTTCCTCCAGTTGGAGTTCCGCTGCAAAAGACAGAAGTATTATCCCATCTGTAAATTTGACCACTAACTGGTTTGCTATTTAAAGTTGTTGTTTCTGTAACGGTTGACGCAGTTGGTGAAGCTCCAGTTCCATCCAATGAATAAAATTGGCCCGAAGAAGGACCAGCTAACCCAATACTCGCATCTGGAAAATCTGTATTAGCCGTTGCATTACCATTTCGTGTATAGATGAATTCTATGCGGTTACTTGTTTCATATAACTTAACTTGAAATGAAAGTGCCCACGTTGTTGCAGTATAACGCCATTCCATTTCTTTGAATTCAACTGTTAGGATACGATTTGGAGCTGTTCCAGTAAGTTTGTAATTCACATTTCCACCAGTTCCAGTAGCTAAATCATCCCACAATGGAGCAATTTTAGGACGATCGAACGTAGTATTTAAATCATTCCACGCTTCTGAATAGTAGGCAGCACCTCCTAAGCCAATCCAACCATTAGATGAAGCAGAAAAGGTAGAATAACTGACACAGCCAAAGACAAAATTAAAGCCAATTGGAGTTGAAGCTGAGATTGCATCATCTACACCAGCTGCATGTAAAACAGTTGGTGTTGCATTTGCGGTATACGTTCCACCTAAAGCGGTGAATGTATAAGAAATTTGTGCGCGTGCACTTGAAATGCCTGCCAAAACTAGCAGTACAAGAAAGATTTTTTTCATAGTCTGTAGTATTAGCGTATAAACTGTTCGTTACCAACTTTGGTGTAGATAACAGTCGTATTATTAGTGTCTAAATAATAAGCATCTAAATTAACACGTTCTAAGATTCCCAAAATCATATTTGCATCAATCGTATTGGCATACTTGATGTAAATTTTTTGGTTAATCAGATCAATATCCACTGATTTAATTTGAGAAGGGTATTTCTTAAATTCAGCTCGAATGATTGATTCATTTGATGGATCATCTAACGCTTCACAGTGCAGTTTGATGAGATTGGATTCTTCACCAGTTGTTGTAGTGTGAAGAATTCCTGAGTGCGGTATATCTTGCGAGAAGACAGCTCCGCTTAGCAGTAGTGTCGCATATAGCAGTGCGACGTTCATTTTTTTCATGTTATTTGTTTAGCAGTACACCAAATTTAACTGCTTATTTCTTCACAACGTCATAACTAATTTACGAAAAACACCTAAAAATGAAATTATTACGTTTATTTATTCACGTAAGTTTAATAATTTAAACATCTCGTATTTATTTTACGCATATTGATTTTACTAAAACGATTTTATTTGTTATATATCTAAACTCTTGTTGTTAAATCTTTAAAGGTTGTACCTTTGCACTATTATGGAAGAAATAATCAATCGGGTTCAAAACAGTGGTTTAATCGCTGTGGATTTAGCAAGTTATTTACCAAGCCCAGAATCGTTGTGTGAATTTGACTTTGCACCTCGTCTGTGGAATGAATTAATCCTAAAAGAAAAAGACTTTCGTTTATTTTTAGCTGAACATGATTGGTCAATGTTTCAAGATAAACATGTTTACCTGCATTGTTCTGTTGAAGCCATACTTCCTTCGTGGGCATTTATGATTGTTTCTTCTAAATTGATTGGGATAGCCAAAACAATTACTATTGGCTCTAAACTAGATGCCAAACAATCAGCAATGGTACAAACGATCCACGAATTGAACTTAGATGAATTCACAGATGGTAAACTCATCATTAAAGGTTGCTCTGATATTCCCAACCCTGAATCTGTGATGTCGTTGTTTTTGCAACGTGTGCAACCAGTATGTTCTTCTGTGATGTATGGTGAGCCTTGTTCAACTGTTCCGATTTATAAGCGATCGAAAGTTAAAGGATAATCAAAGATAAAGTAGTGTAATGTTAAAAGTTCCGCTATACATGCAAATGGAAAGTATGGCTTTATGTTTTAGTTTAACTATAATTCTTTCGGTAATCCCGCAATATTACTGAATGTATAACATTGAAATAGAGTGTCTTAATGATAGAAATCAGGTTGTTGCGCTAGAAATCCTGCTTTTGTTTTGATCTAATATAATTGCATGTGATGTAAAGCCACGTGATTGGAGTTGTTGTAACAATTGGGGGAGTAGCACTTGTTGACGTTCAGCGATTTTTGGATTATCATGTAATACGATAATATCTCCAGCTTGAATGGAAAGTGCCTTTTTCAGAATACGATCATTGGAAACACGTTGATCATAATCATACGATAACCACGACCACATAATAATCTTGAATCGTTTTGCCAATGCTTTCCTTTGTGAATAGCTTGTTTTACCATAAGGTGGTCTAAACAAGTTCGTTGAATAGTGTTTGTCAAAATCATCAACAGATTCGAAATATTCAGCATCGCTATGCGCAGTTCCTTTTGTGTGACGCATGGTGTGATTGCCGATTGAATGTCCAGCGTTTAAAATAGCATGAACGATTTCTGGATAGAGTAGCATGTTTTCACCGACACAAAAAAAAGTAGCTTTCATGTCTGTTTTTTTTAACGCTTCAAGTACAAACGGAGTGATGTCTGGATGTGGTCCATCATCAAATGTCAAGAAAACGGTGTTATCAGAAACAACAAACCTCCACGTGCATGTTGGGTAAACCCAATCAATCCATCGTGGAGGTTTGAATAATCTTATCATATTCTAAAAAGGCTGTTCCATATTTACTGGTGCAGCTTCTTCTGGAAGTACAACATCGGTTGGCATTTGCATGCTGCCTTGTGAAGCAGGAGCTGGAGCTGCAGGAGCTTCCAATATTCCTCGTTCAATTCCTATTGCATCCAATGTTCCTTGAACTTGTGAAATGGTGCCTCGACGTGTGCTTTCACCTCTTTCAATCGCTTGCGCATCCAATGCCTTGTACAAGGTTGGGAAATCAGTTTTATACAACTTGGTGACCATTCTATTGACACGATTTGCTAATTGGCTATTTGGAGCACCATAAACAGGATCATTCACAATTGAATAAAGCGTCATGTAGTTACTCACTGCGCTAGAAAGATCATCGATGTTTTGTGCGGCCATTCCAGGATCAGTGTTGAGGAAGAAGTTGATGATACTTTCCAGTTCATCGGCAACAACTTGCCCCAATTTTTCACCGCCTTTTTTGTCACCAGCTCTATAAAGAATGGTTACATAATCGTGGATTGTTCCATCTTGATAAGCAGTATACGATGTTCCATCTGAACCAGTTAACTTACGTTTTGTTGGTTGAGGTTCTCCGTAATCAATCACATTCTTAATTGGCATAACCTTTAATGAACGATTGACTAATTTAATCGCACGACTTTTGTATTCGCGGGCACGACTTTCTGAACCGTTTAACGAATTCATCAATGAATCGGCGCGTCTAGTTTCACCATTTGCACGCATGTTTTTAGCAATCATGGTGTATTGCTGTTTGTTTTGCTCTTCTTGTTGAACTTTGTTTAGATAGAAATCAGCCAATTGAGCAAATTGCGAACGGAATTGACTCGTTTGACGACGTGCATAATAATCAGTTAACACACTTGGATCAGACATTTTTCCATAAGAATACGTTTCCATCAAGTGTTTGTACATGCGCTCATCATTGATTCCTTCTCGAGTACGAACAGGAGAGATTTCCCATGCCATACCATTTTGGCGCAAGTGACCTGTTTGTAACAAAGACATTGCAACTTCTGATCCAGAAGGACTTGAGAAGTAGATAGCACGTTTCCAATCGTTGTTTGCAAGAATATCCAAAATCATTACTTGTTCTTTGGATAAGTAACGAGCTTCCATAGAGAAACGAATTTCTTTTTCGCAAGCCGCTTTTTCCTTTGCAGTGATGATTTCTGATTTAACTGCATTAGCAGCATTAACATTTAAAATGAAACCTGCGCATGGGAAAACACGCAACATCATTTTTCCATTTTCAATCATGTTGGCATCATCCTTAACAAATGTCATCACTTCTTTCAATGGAAGGTAATCCCAATTAGTTTCCCATGTCTGCAATACTTCTTGCATTTTTTGCAAGGCTTGTTGATCACCTTCGATCAAACCAGCTTGGTATCCAGAGAAAATTTCTAAAATACTATTGCTCATCCCTTCAACTACATCAAAGTTTACGGAATCTAATGGTATTCTAAAACGATCTTTAATTTCAAGTAAACGACCTTCAGCAGTTGCATCTTTTGCTTTCAAGGTAGCCATGATCTCACCACTGATGTTTTGGAAAAGTGCATAAGATTTTTCAAATTCGGCTTTGTTGTACTTCACTTTTAAGTCGAATAACTCTTTCAATTTCTCACGTTTCACACCATTTCGTGCCAACTCATAAGAAGGCAAGAAAATGACTTGATCTGTACTTCCAGCATACATCAAAATCTGATCTTCACGGAATGAAATTGGAAGTGGATCTGAATCATAAGCTTGCATCATCATTTGTTCAGTGTACCAATCTGTTTGCATCAAACTCAAGTTACATACACGAACATCTGTGCGTTTTCCTTCAACTTCTTGTAAGTACCATAATGGGAATGTATCGTTATCACCAGCTGTGAAAATGACACTGTTTTTCGCACATGACATTAAATAATTGTAGGCGAGGTCATGAGCGGAAGATTTGTTACTTCGATCATGATCATCCCAACCTTGTTGTCCCATTATAACTGGAACAATCATTGCAAGTATTACAACAACTGCTGCACCAACAGTTTGATTCGCGATGACTTTTCTTAACAAGAAGAAGAAGCCCAATAAAACTCCACTTATTACTGCAACTGCAATCCAAGTTTTAAATATGGTAAT
>JAYSRF010000141.1:0-31985 GCA_043721195.1 Fluviicola sp.
AGCGTAACCGAACCGCCTGTGCAAAACGTTGTAGGTCCGCCAGCTGTAATCGTTGGTTGACTAGGCAAAGCATTTATAGTAACGGTTGTTCCTGCACTAGCAGTTGAAAGACAACCAAATGCGTTGGTAACTTGAACCGTATACGTTCCAGCAGTTGATGGTGAAATGGATGTCGTTGATGCTCCATTCGACCAAAAGTAAGATGTTCCTGCTGATGCAGTTAGCGTTACAGATCCACCTGCACAGAATGTAGTTGGTCCACCAACAGAAATGGTTGGTTGAGCAGGTAACGCATTTACTGTAACGACAGTTCCTGCACTTGCTGTCGATGAACAACCAGCAGCGTTTGTTACCTGAACGGTATAGGTTCCAGCAGTCGTCGCTGAAATGGAAGCAGTAGTTGCACCATTCGACCATAAGTAAGACGATCCAGCTGAAGCAGTCAATGTTACAGAACCACCGGCACAAAAAGTTGTAAGTCCACCAGCAGAAATTGTTGGTTGAGATGGCAATGTATTTACAGTTACTGAAGTTCCCGCACTGAGAATAGACTGACATCCCGCTGCATTTGTCACTTGTACCGTATACGTTCCAGCAGTTGTTGGACTAATTGAAGCTGTTGTCGCGCCATTGGACCATGCGTATGTAGTTCCAGCTGATGCAGTTAAAGTGACCGAACCGCCCGCACAGAAAGTCGTTGGTCCGCCAGCACTGATCGTTGGTTGAGCAGGAGCAGCGTTTACCGTAACAGCAGTTCCTGTACTTGCGATCGATTGACAACCAGAAGCATTGGTTACTTGTACCGTATACGTTCCAGCAGTTGTTGGGCTGATTGATGCCGTTGTCGCACCAGTTGACCATAAATAAGATGTGCCAGCTGAAGATGTTAATGTAACCGAACCACCTGCACAGAAGGTTGTTGGTCCACCTGCGGTAACCGTTGGTTGTGCTGGTAGCGTTCCTACAATTACTGTCGTTCCTGCACTTGCAACCGATTGACAACCCGCTGCATTCGTTACTTGAACAGTATAGGTTCCAGCAGTTGAAACTACTATTGATGCTGTAGTTGCACCAGTTGACCATAAGTAAGAAGTACCAGCAGAAGCTGTCAAAGTAACAGAGCCACCAGAGCACAATGATGTAGATCCGCTTGCAGAAATGGTAGGTTGAGCAGGAGCCGTATTAACAGTGACAGTAACTATATTTCCCATTTGAACAGAGCAATTGTCTGCACAGTTCTCCAATGATCCCACAATCCAACATGAAGGAACGTTCATATTGGTTAATGTACCATTTACTGCCGTCACGGATAAATCAGTTGCGACCGTGCCACTCCCTTCATTGAATGTGAACAAGCCAGTCAAGTTTGCTTCATTTCCTATAAGACAACCAGTTGCATTCGCCAAGATAGTTCCAGCACTTAATGCTGAACTCCAAATAGCAACCCTATCTATATCTAAAGGTGAATATGTTCCTCCGAATTGGCCGATCAATAATGGCGCAGTTGTAGATATTCCAGTAACTGTAGTTATGTAAGTTCCCGAATTTTGGAGTACACCGTCCACCCAAATTTCCCAAGTGTCTGGACTTCGGAGAACACCTGTTATGTCATGCCATTGATTATCTGCCACCATTGTTGTTGAGTAGCCCGAGGATTTAATGGTTCCGGTATGGTTCCGTCCCTGAAATGAGGCGTACCCAGTTGCATTAATGAATAAATAATAACCAATCCCACCGCTCAAATATTTGTTTACAATAAATTGCGATGCGCCATTTACGGTTGTTCTGACACGTGCTGATATGGTTATCGTATTTGTTGCTCGGTTATTAGTACCACAGGTGATGTAATCATTCGTGCCGTCTAAATCGAGTGCTCTATTTACTATTTGAGGTTTTACTGCAGTTACATTATAAGTAGTTGTAGAAGTTATACCTGTCAAATTGAAGTTCATTGCGCTTCCAGTACCGAGAGTTGGACCTGCAACTACAGCGCTTGTTGTATTATTAACAAGAGAATAATAAACATCCGATTCTGTTCCAGCAACAGTTATCGTTGCATTACCTCCGGAACAAATAGAAGTGTTTGACGGAGTGATTAGTTGATTCATAGGCGCAGGATTTACAGTCACAGAAATAGCAGTTCTAGGTCCTGCTGCACACGTGCTGTCTTGAACATAAAAAGTGGTAGAACTTGACAGTGCACTTGTATTGAATGTTGATCCCCCACCAAGATAAGTACCTCCCACAGATGATGTGTACCAACCTATTGAACCATATCCTGTAACCGATAAAGTAGTTGAAGTGTTAGCACATATTTCTAAGTTAAGGGCTGATGTAGTATTAACAGGTGCAGCATTTGTGAGGCATCCCATCTTGTGTACAAAAATATCAATTGAACCTAAAGCCGTAAGTGTGGTAGTTCCTGTTGTTGGATCAAAATCACCTGTACCCTGATAGGATCCACATGTGTATATGTTATTGCTGGCATCTATTTCAATATCATAAGCCGCATCACCGCTTGATCCAGGTAAAGCATAAACACTTAAAAAATTACCTGTTGAATTCAGTTTACAAACGAAACCATCAAAATTTGCAGGGCTTAAATTTGAAACTCCTGTCCCTGGATTAAAATCTGTTAAGCCATCAAAACGTCCTGTTACATATACATTTCCATTTGCATCAACTGCAACGGCTTCACCTTCTTCTGTCTGACTTGGTGAACCTTGAAAACTCTTTGCCCATTGGTAGTTTCCTGAAGCATCCATTTTCAAAATAAATGCATCTCTAAGAGCCGAAGAAAGATTATTCGTTCCTGCTCCAATATTAAAATCTACATTAAGACTTTCAAAAAAACCGGTCACATATACATTTCCGGAAGGATCTGTTGCTATACCTTGTCCGTAATCAACACTTGCACCACCAACTTTACCAGCCCATGAGAAATTGCCTGCAGATGTTAGTTTGCAAATAAAGATATCGTGAGTGGCACTCTGCGACACCAGGTTAAATGTTCCCACTCCTGGATCAAAATCCGTTGTTCCGGCGAATCTTCCTGTTAATAAAATGTTGTCTGAAGCATCAATTGCAACATCGTTACCAGCTTCAGTATTTGTACCCGAAATTGCACCAGCCCATACGTAATTTCCATCAGTATCTAATTTTAAAACAAAGACATCGGAGAGTCCCGGAGAGACAAGATTAGCTGTTCCTGCTCCTGGATCAAAGTCAACTGTGTTTTGAAACAATCCGGTAACGACAACTTGGTTTGTACTTGTAAGAGCAATACCATATGCATAATCTGATAAGGTTCCACCTAAACTTTTTGCCCAAAGAAAATTCCCTGAAGCATCTAATTTCATCACGAAAAAATCCTGATATCCTCCACCACCAGAGGTAAGATTATAAACACCAACTCCAGGATCAAAATCCACAGTTCCATTGTAGTCCCCGCATACATATACATTCCCTGATGCATCAACAGCAACAGCAGTACCCTGGTCTATAGTTGTACTACCAATTTGTTTCGCCCAAACGAAATTTCCAGCTGCGTCCATTTTAGTAATATAGGCATCCGGCCATCCTCCTGCTCCAGGCGATGTGAAATTTGCTGTACCCGCTCCCGGGTCCAGATCTGCAGTCCCTCTAAATTGACCTGTTGTATAAACATTCCCAGATGCGTCAAGGGCAAGATCATAAGCTGCATCCACATTTGTTCCTCCCATCGATTTTGCCCAATGGAAGGTTTGAGCTTGGAAATTTTGAATAAAAGATAGTATAAATAACAATCCTAATCCAAAATACTTTGTCCTAAAATTTTTCATATAGTTTGTGTTTGTAAACAAAACAAACACAATTTAGGGCATTCCACACGTCAATCTTCATTAACGGACAATCGAGTTCATTAATGGACTTTTTAGTTCAAAATTGCTTCTTCAAACTCCGCTTTTTTGTACTTTGAAAGACGAGTCATAAGCCCATTACTCAATTGGATTGAAAGTTCTGTTTTCGAATACTGCTTCAAATGATCTTTGTTAATCAACCACGATTTGTGTACTCTGAAAAAACGCGGTAAACTTTCCAGTAGTGTTTCAAAATGTTTTAAATTTTTACTAGCAATGAATTGTTTTTCAACGGTATGAATGACACAATACGATTCTTGTGCTTCAATGGCGATAATCTGTTCTATTGGGATCACATGCTGTTGATTACGGTCACTCACAACAATATTGGTGATCTCTGTTGTTTCTAAAGTGTGTTTTAGCAAGGACAATCGTTGCGCTTGTTGTTCCAAATTGCGTTGTTGCTGAACACGTTCTATCGCTAATTTTAGTCGTCCAATATCAACGGGTTTAAGCAAATAGTCAATTGCAGCAATTTCAAATGCCCGAATCGCATATTGATCGTACGCTGTTACAAAAATGATTTCAAAATTGACTTCTTCGAAAAAATTGACAATCTCATATCCAGCATAATTGGGCATTTCAATGTCTAGAAACACTAAATCGGGTTGTTCTTTTTGAATGGTTTCAACAGCCTCAAGCACATTTTTAGATTTGCCAATGATTGTTACATCCGGGCAAAAACGGAGCACTAAATTTTCAAGTACATCGCGTGCGCTTTCTTCATCGTCAACAATTAATGCTTTTAGTTTATTCATAGTTGTCAAATATCCTGTTCTTTCTCTTAATCCAATAATTGGAGTTCATGAATCGCCCAGTTTCATTTATGAATGGATCAAAATCGGTGTTTTATCGGGATATTTAGTGTCACTTTTGTGCCAGAAGGTTCACCATTTTCCATCAAATCTTCATAATCATAGCCAAATTGTCCTTCAAATACATTGCTTAAAATTTCAAAACGTTTGTGAATGGCTTTTCCAGAAAATGATTCGTGCTCTGAACGTTGTCGGAGTTTGATTGCTTTTGCTTTTTCACGCCCAACTCCATTATCTTCCACACAACAAATCAATACATCGGTTAATTTAAAGGTGATTTTTAACCGTTTTTCACCTTCTTTGTGCAATAAACCATGGACCAATGCATTTTCAATAAATGGTTGAACCAAGAGCGGTGGAAGCATAATGTCTTCCACATTTTCATAGGAAATACTGTAGTCGAAATCAGTTTTGAAACGCAATTTTTCCAATGAAAGATACAATTCCAAGAGTTTAATTTCTTGGTCGAAATCAATGAAATCCTTTTCTGAGTAATTCAATGTCCGCCTTACTAAATTGGAGAACGTAGTGATATAGGAATAAGAATGTTCTATATCTCCTTTGAGAATCAAGTCTTGAATTGAGTTCAAGGAATTGAAAATAAAATGCGGATTCATTTGAGATTGAATAGCGGTCAATTTTGATGCATTCAACTCATTGATTTGTTGCGATTTTTTTTGTTGAATCTTCAACTGCCAGCGATATACGAGGAATACAAGTCCTAAAAAGAATAAAATTCCAAGCGAAATAAACCACCAACGCATGTAGATGGGAGCAGTGATTTCAAACGAATAGGAGATTGTTTTACTAAAAACACCTTGATTTTCAGTTTTCACCTGAAATGTATAATGCCCAGGTGCTAATGCGTTATAGGTAACTTGATTCGATTTTGCATCATTGATACTCCAGGAATTATCATTCCCAACAAGTCTGAAATAATAATTAATTGTTTCACGATTTCGCAGGGTTGGAGAAGAAAAAATAAATTGAATTTTGCGTTGATCGCTCGAAAGATGACCAATGCCTTTGTTGGCAAAATGAATGTTGTTCACGACTATTTTATTGAGTCGAACTGTTGGTCGTTTTGAATGGTAATAATTTAAATCAATTTGTTGTACTCCTCCCGAATGACTGACCCATAATTGATTGTTGTGAATGGTGAAATCAATCACGCGTTTTGAAGGAAAGCCAAAGATCGAGTGAATGCATTTCAGTAATTTTCCGTTCATGTCAAATTGAAAAAAACCATTCCCAGATTTTGCAATGATGGTATTGTTGTAAAAGATGAATTTCTTCAATTCTTCTTCTTTTCCATTGATCATTGGGTGAATGGCTCTGATTACTCGATCATGCTGTAGAATAAGAATTCCGTCTTTTTTTGTGCTCGCAGCAATGATTCCATTGGAATAATGCAAGTAGTTTGGAAATAGAATTTCCCCTTTATAGCTTATTTTTCGAATTGCTCCTTTTAACGGAACCTCAAATAAACCATTCGCTGTAGAAGCATACAAACATTTTTGCGGTGGATTGTATTCAATAAAGTAAACGCGTTCCTTTATTTTAGTTGGATTATCAACGGTGAATTTGTTTTGACCATCCCAGCTTAGGTGATAAATTCCCCTATTTGTTCCCAAATAAAAAGTGGTTGAGGAAATAAATGCTGCATCTTTTAACGAGGCCTCCAAAATGTCCGTTGTTTTCCCTGTTCGCTTGTTGTAAGCGCGGATATAGCCATCATCGTAGAGAATAAGATCATTGGTTGGATCACTTTGAACTACTTCAATTGGTCGCTTTCCTTGAACGTTAATCGTAGAAAGTTCTCCATTTTGATACGTCATGAGTTTCCCTTCAGAGGAACCTAGCATTAATCCAGCAGATTGATCGGAATATACCGTTGTTACAGGATCGTCTCGAAAAGTACGAATCACATCTGGAACATTCAAGTCGGGAATAACCAAAACGCCTTTGTCAAAAGTGCTCAATAAGGTATTCCCTTCCTGATCTTTGTAGACATCAGAAATGTAATAATCTTCGTAAAAAAGAGTCGGTATACTTGTTGAAATGCGATGCTGTTGTAAAAAAGCGCCAGGTAGGGTTCCACAAATCCATGCCTCTTCTCCAGTTTGGTAAATCCGAACTGATCCAGTTCTATCAAAAATCGCGTTTTTCGGTAATTGAAAGAGGGTAAGTTGAGATGAATTGTATGAATAGAGTACGCGTTGTTTTAGATCAAAACCATACGATTTCCCTGCAATTGTAAAGAATTTTAATAATCCAGCATGGGCGTAATTTGTTTTTTGGATAAGTAATTGCATCCGTTTAAACTCGCCGTTGGAGTAGGTAACAATAGAATCAGATTCGTTTAAATGAAATTGCAGCATCTTGGTTGCTGTTTTAAAGCATGTTCCTACATAATGTCCATTAATATTAAAACGGGTTTTCACCTTGCCTTCATTCGTGATAACGATAATTTTTTTAGCCCCAATAACTAAACATTCGTCATCGCCAATGGATAAACTTACATCAGCGTTTTCTTCATCTGGTTTTAATTCATAGATGAGCATACATCTTTCACCAATGATTTTAAATACTTGGTTGTTGAGGTTGTGACAAAAGATTATTCCTGCGTCGTTGATCACAAAATTAAAGACGGAATTACTTTTTGCTTCGGGACATTCAATTTTTTCGTAGGAGTAATAATTGTATTTATAAATTCCATCGTTCGTCGCAAACCAATAATTCGATTCCTTGTCTTGGATGACATCGTAAATTTGAATTCCTCTGAATTGATCTTCACCTAGCTTTGAATAAGAAGGTTGCTGGGCAATTGAGTATGTGGTCGATAAAAAAACGAGAATAGCAAGGACGATTCTTGCTTTAGAAAGAGGTAAATGAAAGCTTGTCTGTATGTAGTTCAGAAAATTGATAACCGATTATTTTATTTTTGTGAAGTGAATCAAATGTACAAAAATTGGGAACTACCACAACCTTCTTGATTTAGTAACAATTTGATTATATTCACTTCATGAAAACAACTGAAATTCTTACACAGTCTACCAAGATTTTTGGAAACAAGTGGTCCATCACATTGCGCATTATTCCAATCATTTTAGTGGTCGCTTTATTGAAATTCCTAGCACATAAATACGATTTGGAAGTCATGGAATTGAATGCACTCTTTACAAGTTTGGTTGCAGGAACGATTTTTCTCATTGGTTTTTTGATCACAGGAGTGCTTTCAGATTATAAGGAAAGTGAGAAACTACCGAGTGAGTTGGCTGCAAGTTTAAAAACGTTGTACGATGATACATATACAGTTCACAAAACAAAAAATGTGCAATCGGCGTTGGAATTTATGGACTATCAAAAAGAGTTGTTAAATCTTTTGATGGATTGGTTTTACAAACGGGTTCGAACTGAAGCGTTGTTGACGAAAATCAGTGATATGAACGACTATTTTGTGGATTTTGATATCCAAGGTGTACAAGCCAACTACATCATCAAAATGAAAAATGAACAAAATAGCTTACGGAAAATGGTCTTGCGAATTGATACGATTCGCGATACAGGTTTTGTTGGATCGGCTTATGCGATTGTTGAAATCATGGGAATTGTCATCGCATTAGGACTTGTAAGTATAAATATTGAGCCCTTTTATGCTTCGTTGTTTTTTACGTTGTTGGTTACTTTTTTAGTAGTCTATATGGTATTATTGATCAAAGACATCGATGATCCATTTGATTATGCAACAAATGGCGAAGGCGGAACCGAAATTTCACTTAAACCGTTGAATGATATGTTGAAGGGTGGAAAGAACAACGGATAAATCAACTTCACATTAATAGGTATAAAAAATAGTAACTCAATCAACATTGGTTAAAAAAAATCATAATATTTAACCAATGGCTATTTTAGGTTAAATTAGTTGAAACGAAAAAGCAAACACCATTCGCTGCTTTAATTCACACATTTCATAGATGTTCAATTAGTTGCTCTAATAATCGGATAACCAGACTTTAAAATCAAGGATTTATGTAACATTCCACCATATTTATGTAACATGTTTTGGCGTGGTTTTCTACAGCTTTGTATACTTCTGTAAAACCCAAATATTGATGAAAATTTACATAAAATACATGGTGAGCCTGCGTTGCAAAATGGTCGTGAAGAAAGCACTGAACGAAATGGGAATTCACTTTGTTATTGTTGAATTAGGGGTGATAGAAACCATGGAGGAATTGACAGCTGATCAACGTTTAAAGCTGAAAAAAACCTTACACCGTTCGGGTTTGGAGTTAATGGATGATAAAAAAGCAGAACTGATACAGCAAGTAAAAGAACTGATATTAGTCTTTATAAATAACGAAAAAGATGGACACAAGGTGAGTTTTACGGTGTATCTTAGTGAACACACAAAGCATGACTATCCATACTTATCCAGTCTGTTTTTTGAGGTACAAGGAATTTCTATTCAGCAATACATGATCATTCAGAAAATAGAACGAATCAAGGAATTAATCATTTACGGAGAATTAAGTATTACTGAAATTGCCTGGAAAATGGACTATAGTAGCGTGGCTCATTTATCCAATCAGTTTAAAAAAATCACAGGACTCACGCTCACCCATTTCCGTCAATTGAAAGATAAACGCTTAAACACTATGGACGAAGTTACTTCAAAACCACTGCAAAATCTATAAACTATGGGAATTGCTAAAAAGGAAGAATCTCAATATGTACGTAGTTTGATTGAGGCAAGCTTAGATCCCTTGGTAACAATTAGTGCTGCAGGTAAAATCACTGATATAAACGAGGCTTCGGTTCGCGTAACAGGAATTCAACGTGAAGAATTGATTGGAACCGATTTTTCGAATTACTTTACCGAACCGCAAAAAGCACGTGAAGTCTATTTGGAAGTATTTGCCAAACGATCTGTTGCTGATTCGCCACTCACATTGCGCCACAAAGACGGTAAATTGACCGATGTACTATTTAATGGATCCGTGTATACGGATGACCGTGATAATGTAGTAGGTGTGGTAATTGTAGCACGCGATGTGACCGACCAAAAACGCATAGCAACAGAACTATTGGAAGCAAAAGTTGCTGCAGAACACGCTACCACCATTGCCGAAGAGGCTCAGTTAAAAGCTGAGAGTGCTACCTTGATCGCCGAAAACGCTACCTTGATCGCCGAAAACGCTACGTTGATTGCTGAAAATGCTGTGAAAGCAAAACAGCAATTTTTGTCGAATATGAGTCACGAAATTCGTACACCAATGAATGCAATTATTGGTTTCACGAAAGTTGTACTCAAAACCGATCTCAGCGATAAGCAACTTGAATACATCAATGCAATCAAAATTAGTGGTGATGCGCTTATTGTGTTGATCAATGATATACTTGACTTGGCAAAAGTAGATGCTGGTAAAATGACTTTCGAAAAAACACCGTTCAATGTTAAATCGTCCATCTCAGCAATGTTGCATTTGTTTGAAACCAAGATTCAGGAAAAAAACCTTGTACTGACCAAAATTTACGACACAAGAATTCCAGAAGTATTGGTCGGTGACCCTGTTCGTTTACATCAAATTATTTTAAACTTGGTGAGCAACGCAGTTAAATTTACCTCAACAGGTGAAATCACAATAAGGACTCAGTTGCTGTACGAAGATGAGGATACCACGAAAATCGAATTTTCGATTACGGATACTGGAATCGGGATTTCGCAAACGAAACTAGCACATATTTTCGACGATTTTCAACAAGCTACTAGCGACACATCAAGGCTTTATGGCGGAACGGGGTTGGGACTTGCAATCGTAAAACAATTGGTAGAGTCACAAGGAGGTACGATTAGTGTCAATAGCTTATTGGGGAAAGGTTCAACCTTTTCGTTTACCCTTCATTTTCTTAAAACAACGGAAGAAGCAACGATGAATACTGAATTGCTGGAATTAGACTCAGAAATAAAGAATATCAGGGTGTTGGTGGTAGAAGATATTGCCTTGAACCAATTGTTGATGAAAACCTTACTTGATGAATTTGGTTTTGAACGCGATATTGCTGGAAACGGAAAAATTGCCATCGAAAAACTCCGTACCAAAACCTACGACATTATTCTGATGGATCTTCAAATGCCGGAAATGAATGGTTTTGAGGCGACTACTTTTATTCGCAACGAAATGAATTCCAATATTCCGATCATTGCACTTACCGCAGATGTAACAACGGTTGACCTAGAAAAATGCACCCAAGTTGGGATGAACGATTACATTGCAAAGCCAGTTGACGAGCGTGTGTTGTATAGCAAAATTGTTGGGCTCGTGAAGAAAAACGAATTAAATAAAACATCAGTAGGTTCCAAATTGAACACTGATGTAATTAAAAAAAACACCCTTATCGATTTGAGTTATTTGATGAAACGGACCAAATCAGATCCATCACTCATGCTTGAAATGATCAATCTTTACTTAGATCAGACACCACCGTTGGTTAAAATAATGAAGCAAAGTTTATTAGACAATGATTGGGGGTTGCTCTATTCGGCAGCACACAAAATGATACCATCATTCTCCATTATGGGGATTGATTCTCACTATGAAAACCTTGCTAAAAAAATTCAAGAATATGCCAAATCACGCCAGCAGACAGATGGTATTTACAACCTTGTGTTGCAATTAGAAAAAATGTCTGACGATGTGTGTCATGAACTTGGAGAAGTTATTAAGAAAATAAATAATAATATACATGAAAAAGATACAATCAATTAGGCCAAATCAATCTATCAAGTTATTTTTAGTTGATGATGATCCTCTATTTTTAAAATCACTGGAAATTGAATTTCTGCAGTATTCCAATTTTGTTGTCGAGACGTATGCAACTGGTGAATTGTGTTTGGAAAATCTAGATCACAATCCGGATGTAATTATATTGGATTACCACTTAGATAGTATAGATAAAAAGGCGATGAATGGTATAGCTACGCTGGATGAGATTAAAAAAATCAACCTCAATATACCAGTGGTAATGCTTTCTTCACAAGACAAAATTGATGTTGCTATTGAATGTATGCATCATCAGGCAACTGATTATGTAGTGAAAAGCGAAACATCCTTTATTAGACTTCAGAAAATCATCAACTCGGTTTTTCAATTCAAAAAAATGGAAAAAGAGTTGAATTGGTACATGGATAGGGTTTAACAACGTGTCATTCCAGCCTGAGGTAGATAGTTATTTATTAAACACACATACAATCATGAATAGTAATAATCACAGGCTTTTTATCATTGACGATAATCAGTTATTGGTAGCCGATTTGCGCATTTACCTCGAAAGCGTCTTCGGGGAAACATTGACCATTTCCACCTTTAATTCAGGTGAAAGCGCTCTCGCAAAAGTAGACAATGAAACACATATAGTCATCCTGGATTATGACCTTCCAGGTGAAAACGGGAATGAGATTCTCAAATCCATTAAAGCAATCAACCCCAAAACAGAGGTGATTATGCTCACGACAAATGAAGATATCAAAACAGCGATTGATGCCTTCAGGAATGGAGCAGCTGATTATGTGATCAAGGGAGCAAAAGCCGAAAAAAAGATTCAGTCGCTCATCTACAGAATCCTGACTTATCCGATCCATCTATTGACCCGTGAATTTAAGGTGAGTAAGTATGTTGCAATCTTTATACTTACCTTTATTAGTATGGGTTTGTGTGTGCTGGTTTGGAAACTGGTTAATTAATTCACGACCTTTCAAAATCGGATGAGAATTCAATAAAAAAGTAATCAGCAATACGAATTGCTTAGAAAAACAGCACATACGGTTTCATAGAAAATAATTGATGTAGTTGACCAGATAAAAGTGTGATTGATGTAAAAAACCAACTTCAGGTTACAACAATTCACAGAGCAACTAAGCTCATCTTTGTGTGTGTCAAATTCTTACACGATTAATTACATTTCATGAAACACATTTTTACTTTTCTTTTATTCTTGCTAGTCATTCAAGCACCTTTATCGGCACAGAAAACTACAGGAGAACAATACGGCAATACACTCAATCTTGGAGTAGGAGTGGGATACTACGGATATATATCACAATCTATTCCCGCTTTTCATGCTGATTATGAGTTAAACGTTGCTCGAAATTTTACGTTGGCTCCATTCATTACCGTTCTTTCTTACCAGAACTATTATTACTGGGGAGACAATGGACATGCTTACCGCGATTATTCCTACCGCCGCACCATTATTCCAGTCGGTTTAAAAGGAACCTATTATTTTGATCAATTGCTTGGTGCAAGTTCAAAATGGGATTTTTACTTGGGAGCTTCACTTGGATTTGCATTTAGAACCACGCGCTGGGAAAGCGGTTATTATGGTGAAACAACTGTATTACGCGGTTCGAGTGGTGTGTATTTAGATGGACATATTGGTGCTGAATACCATTTTAACCAAAAAATCGGACTATTGCTCGATCTGTCTTCAGGTATTTCAACACTTTGCTTAGCGATACATTTATAGACAACCTGATTCTTATAAAACAAATCATAAATACATAAAAAATGGAAAAAGAACACACATCAAACAACCGAAAAATTATCGGTGCATTAGTAGTCGGCTTAGTAGTTGGCGGTGTATTAGGCGTTTTATTTGCTCCTGACAAAGGGAGTGTAACACGCAAACGATTAGCATCAAAAGGAGAGGAGGTAAAAGATGACATTCAAACAAAATTGCAAAGTCTTAACCATGAAGCCAAAAAAGATCATGCTCTTGCAAAAGCGTAGTATTCACATTGATAAAAAACTGACATGGAAGATTCAAACAATACAGGAAAAATAATAGGAGCACTTTTAGTAGGTGTTGCAATAGGAGGTCTGTTAGGTGTGCTTTTTGCTCCTGATAAAGGAAGTGTAACCCGTAAAAAACTGCTTTCGAAAGGCGAAGACCTCAAAGATGCGGTAACTGAAAAACTCAGTGGATTGATGGGACGTACCGAAATGGAAACGGAAGACCATGAGCTGGTTGATGGTAAACACGCATAGTTTTACCCAATAAAACAGTACAAGGCTGTCTAAAAAAGACTAGTCTATTGTGAATTTTCAATAGGCTAAAAAATAGTGGAATGCATAGTTTTGAGGATGAGATGTTGGGAGTTTACTTGTGTAAATGACCAACATTGATTTCCGAAAACAACAAAGTAAGTTAGCCCTTTTTAGCCATTTTTATTCACAATCAAACAAAATTATGGAAACACTAGCAAACTCTATGGATACACTTTTAACGCGTGTGGAAGACTACGGTAACACGCGTATTGAGTTGACAAAACTAACGGCAATTGATCAAGGTTCGTCAATGTTGGCTTTATTGATTTCTCATATTATTGTGGTACTGACCATTTGTATTTTTACCGTAGTGTTAAGCATTGGTGCTGCATTTTGGCTTGGCGATCTGCTAGGAACAATTTATTACGGCTTTTTAATTGTGGCTGCTTTTTATGGACTCATTATAATGACACTCTTTTTCATGCTTACATCAATTAAAGCAGGGATCAAAAACAAGATTATTGCTCATTTATACGAACCCAAACCATGAGCACACTATCCAAAAACGAACAACTCCAACAAGCGATAGCAGCATTGGAAGTTAAGCGAGAAACCCAAAGTGCGTTGGTGAAAGAACAATTTCAGGTACTTCGACATCAGTTGCAACCTGCAAACCTGGTAAAAACGGTTGTGAGTGATCTTTTTACCTCACCTGAAATTCGAACTGGAGTGGTTGATTATGCTATTGGTATTACTACTGGTGTGATCGCCAAAAAAGTAGTGGTTGGTCAGTCGCATAACATCTTTACTGAATTGGTTGGCAGTGCCGTACAACTTATCGTAACGCGAGAGGTATCCCAACATCCTGAAGGATTAAAATCGATAGGTAAAAATCTTCTACAACAATTGTTGAAATCAAGTCGCTAATCGTATGGAAACAAAAAACGCCAACTACACAATTCCTTTTTATGCTAAGACTGCATTGATCTTTGTTTGTCTTTTTGCATTTGTATATACCATGCACATCGGGCAGCAAATCATCATTCCACTCGTTTACGCAACGATCATTGCAATTTTGCTCAATCCATTGGTCAACTTTTTGACGCGCAGAAAAATAAACCGATTAATTGCCATTCTAATCGCTGTCATCGTAACGATTTTAGCGGTTCTCACGCTACTTTATTTTGTCATTGCTCAAGGGGATAATTTTATGTCCTCGTTTCCGCAAATGCAAGAAAAACTGGCGCTAAAAAGTACCGATTTCATTCAGTGGATTTCCGAGAAAACAGCCGTTCATCCATCCAAGATCAATGCATGGTTGGCAGATACACAAAGTGAACAAATCGATGACTTTGCCTTCGGGAAAAATATTTCCAAATTCGGTCACCTGATGGTATCAGCTGTTTTACTACCCGTATACATGGTGATGCTCTTATATTACAAGCCTTTATTACTCGAATTTATTCACCGGTTGTTTCGTACTGAAAATCATGTCGCAGTTGCTGAGGTACTAGCCAATACAAAAAAAATCATTCAAAGTTACCTTGTTGGGCTTTTCATTGAAATGATTATTGTGGCGATCCTCAACACCATTGGATTGCTGATTATTGGGATACAATATGCGATTCTATTAGGCGTTATTGGCGCATTACTCAATATCATTCCCTACTTAGGTGCCATTATTGCAGCCAGTTTATTCATGCTCATTGCTCTGCTCACCAAAGCACCCATTTACATGCTGTATGTATTCCTGATGTACTTTTTCATACAGTTCATCGACAACAATTTTTTATTACCAAAAGTAGTAGCGGCACGTGTAAAAATCAATGCATTTATTTCCATCATCGTTGTGCTGATTGGCGCAGCTATTTGGGGAATTCCAGGCATGTTCCTAGCAATTCCGTTGATAGCAATTGTAAAGGTTATTTTTGATCATGTTGAACCATTGAAACCATGGGGATTTCTCTTGGGTGATACCATGCCAGCGATCGTTTTATTTAAAAAGATCAGCTTTCTGAAAAAACCAACGAAATAGGTTACATTTCTTATAGATTATTCACCACAATATCACATTAATCGTGAGCAGAATAAAACTAAAAAACCCTATGACAAATTGCAGTCACAGGGTTTTTGTTTATAGTTGTTTTGAGACGATTAATTCATGCCACCTCTTACATAATCGCTGAATTTATCTCTAAATGTGGTGCTATTATCTACTTGCGATTTGCTCAGTTTTTTGCTTTCCACCAATCCCCAGAGTACGAACTCTTTTAAGAAATGTTTATCAGTAGCAGCAACTCTTGGTTGGTATTTTTGAATCAAATCTTCCAATGGCGAAATGGCATCCAGTTGAGCTTGGTAGGTTGTGTCATTCGCATCGTCTGTCAAGGCAAATTCATCTTGATCAAAAAACCAATCTACGATTCCTTGATAAGGACCACTTTCACCTTGTTTTTCTAGCTTTTCTACTTTTGGAAAGTAACTTTCAAACAGTGTTTTTACAGCTGATCCAATGAGTTGTTCTGCAACAAACGTACTGCCTTCTTGTTCACCTTCGTACACGAGTTCCATTTTTCCTGTAAGCGCTGGAATAATCCCTGTGAAATCAGCTAAACGCACACTTGTTTTTGGATGATTACTTTTTAAACCGCGCAATTCGGCAGCACTTACTAAGTTTTCAAATGCTGAAATACTCATGCGGGCACTCACACCACTTTTCGCATCGATGTATTCGCTTTCGCGGGCCTCAAATCCAATTTGTTCAATTAAATCCATTGCCAAACTAGGTACAGTTATGTTTTCTTTTTGAGAACCTTCCAATTTTGCTTCTTGTTCGGTAATGGTACGCGCAATGTGAATCGTTTCAGGATAATGGGTTAAAATCTGTGAACCAATTCGGTCTTTTAATGGCGTTACAATACTTCCTCTATTCGTGTAATCTTCCGGATTGGCTGTAAATACAAATTGAATATCAAGTGGGAAACGCAATTTAAATCCACGAATTTGAATATCACCTTCTTGCAAGATATTGAACAAAGCAACTTGAATCCGAGCTTGCAAATCGGGTAATTCATTGATCACAAAAATGCATCGATTGGCACGTGGAATCATCCCAAAATGGATCACTCGTTCATCCGCATACGATAATTTCATGTTCGCTGCTTTGATGGGGTCAACATCACCAATAATATCAGCAATTGTAACATCAGGAGTTGCCAATTTCTCAGCAAAACGATCGTCTCTATGCACCCAAGATACGGGTGTTTCATCTCCTTTTTCAGCAATAAGATCTTTAGCATAGCGCGAAAGCGGATTCAACGGATCGTCGTTTACTTCAGAACCTTCAACTATTGGCATCCATTCGTCGAGTAAGTTGACCATTAAACGTGCTAAACGAGTTTTCGCTTGACCTCGTAAACCCAAGAGATTGATATTGTGTTTGGCTAAAATAGCGCGTTCTAATTCTGGAATAACCGTGTTTTCGTAACCGTGAATTCCTTCAAATGGTTGTTTACCTGTTTTTAATGCTTCAATTAAATTGGCGCGTAATTCTTCTTTGATACTTTTTGTTTGATAGCCTGTGGCTTTTAATGCACCTAATGTTGTTGTTTTCATACGTTTGTTTTTAATACGATTAATCGATTGGACTAGAGACTGGAGACGAAAGACCGCTTCGCTTTGAGACTTAAGACCGCTTCGCTCAAAGACTAAAGATTGATGATTGGTTCCCAAATCTAGTCTTTAGTCTTTCGTCTCAAGTCTTCTGTCTATCGTCTTTAGTCTCAAATCATCTATCCTCTAATCCGTTTAATTCTATTTGTTTGGTAATCTTCGAAAATCATTTGTCCCAATCCTTGAATTCCAGTATAAAAGGCTTTCCCTTGGTTTGCAGCTGTAAATTCTTGAATGAATTTTTGTAAGTATGGATCTTGCGCGATCATAAATGTTGTTATAGGGATATGCAATTTTCGAGCTTGTTGTGCTGTTGCGTAGCATTTATCCACGATGTACTTATCCAATCCATTTGAATTCATGTAATACGAACCATCTGGCTCAATCACACAACTTGGCTTGCCATCCGTAATCATGAAAATTTGTTTGTTCGTATTGCGCTTTCTTCGCAGTAAATCCATTGCCAATTCCAATCCTGCAACTGTATTTGTATGGTAAGGACCAACTTGTAAATAAGGTAATTCTTTTGCTTCAATTGCCCAAGCGTCATCCCCGAAGACTAAAATATCGAGTGTGTCTTTTGGATACCGTGTTTTGATCAATTCAGCTAACGCCATTGCTACTTTTTTAGCGGGTGTAATACGATCTTCACCATACAAAATCATGCTGTGGCTTATGTCAATCATCAATACAGTACTCATTTGCGCTTTGTAAAAACTTTCTTCTACAACCAAATCGCGTTCATGGAGTTGAAATTCACCAATTCCATTATTGACTTGTGCATTGCGTAAACTTTCAGTCATGGAGATGGTTTCTAATCCGTCGCCAAAATTAAATTGTCGGTAATCACCCGTTTGTTCATCGCCAGTACCACTGTGTTTTGTACGATGATTTCCGAGACCACTTTTGCGCAGATTCCCAAAGATTTGATCAAGTGCATGCTGGCGGATTGCTCGTTCTGTTTTTGCGGTGATAACTGTTCCGCCTGTTCCGTCTTCGTTTACTTGATCTTTGATGTATTTTTTCTTGCGTAAATCTTCCACAAAATCATCAATGGTGTATTCGGCTGTCGTTAAATCATATTCCTTGTCCAGCACTCTTAACCATTCAATGGCTTCATCAAAATCGCCTGAAGTGTGTGTGATCAACTCCTTGAAAATATCGAAAAGCCGATCAAATGGAGAAAGTTCTGGTGCAGAATAGGGGGTGAATACAAATCCTTTGCGTTTCATATTGTCTGCTTTAGTTATAAAACAACCACTTGTTTGATAAGTTCGTTGGTTGTATGAAATATGTTGTAAGATGCGTTTTGCGCCTTGAAATTAAGGAAATTAATCAACGCACTATTGATTTTTAATCGGCAATTTTTGTTAAAATAACTTAGGGTAATCAAAAATCAAACTGAATAGTCTTCAACTTTTTTTGAGCGATTAAAACCTTCATTTCACCAACAATCGCCCGTTATACAAACGTTCAGCTTCCGTTGAAACAACATAGTGATAATTCCCCGCTGCGAGAAAACTAACATTGAGCGAAATAGCATGTTCACCCGCTGGTAGTTTCCCTAATTGTTGCTGATAGACAACTCTTCCGAAAAGATCAATCAATGCTATATGGATGGTTTCTTGTTGAAATAATGTGAATCCAAGAAAACCTTGATCGTCCATTGGATTCGGCCATATTTTACTATAACTAGGTGTAAATGGTGTTTCTGCTACAGCTAAATCACAAATTCCTGGAATGTTAGCATCCATCCAGATAGAACGCTGTTCAATGTAGGTTTTTAAATAATCCAAATCTTCCTCGTACGTTTGTCCAACAAAGGCATTCCAGTTGACATATTGCCCTATAATTGGCCATTGTGTAAAATTCCGAATCCGCGATTCTTCCAAATAAACGACCATGGAATCAATGAAGTGGTTGACACTATCGGTGTGCAAAGGTCCAGAACGTAATGCTTCCCATCGACAACGCAAACCATTGCTATAAGAAGTTGAACTCAATAGTTTTTCCCACCAAAAGGGAATTGCCGACGAAAAATCGCACACCTCATCGAAATTGTATTGCCAACCTGTCGTAAGATCCGCGTCACAATAATCTGCATTTCCGAAGGATAAATTAAAATCCCACATGGGGCCAGCAACGAGTTTTCCGTTCCAAGCACCACCCGTTTTATCTTTGTGCATAAACGAACTGGAACGATAACCATCAACAGTTCTACCCAATTCTTGCAGAATAAAAAAGTCGTAAAAAGAAGTTGTTTCGATGTACTTGGAATAACCATTCACAGGATCGTCAAATTGTGGACCGAAAATGACGTCTTCCACTTCACCCATAAAATTTTCCATGTAGTTTGCCTGAATGGGATTTAATTCATCGTATTCAGGATCATGAAATTGCATCACTACTTCCGTATTGTAATTGGATGTCCATGCATAACCAACTTCTCCGGTGAGTTTATCTACCTTGATAATGTAGCCACCTGTGAGTGAATCGCCCGCCAAATCATCTGCATCTAATGGTGCAATATCCACACGGTTATCGTCTCGTTTGATGCGTTCGAGTAGAATATACACACCCAAATAATTACCGTCTAACACCAATTCACAGTGTTTCCAATTGGAAGCATAATGTCCGAATTTTCGCGCTAAATCGTAGGTTAAAACGTCACGCAATAAGGTTTTATCTGGATAAGGGCCGTACAGAATCCAATCGTTTTCTGCTGGCATTCCAAGAAGTGGAACATCGTTGTTTGCACCTAACGTATTCTGGGTTTCAAAACCGTAATTTTTCTTAGGATATTGTTGTGAAGTTGATCCGCGTATCTCAATGGAAATTGGTCCGCTATAGGCATTGAATGGATCTGTCATATAATTGCGAACACCGATTCCGTTATAGATCATCCCCATTTGACAAGTTGTTCGTATACTATCATTGATTTCTTGACCAATTGGAGTTGTAATGACAGCGATCGGGAGATTGGAATCAGTAAGTGTCACTTGACCGATGACAACGAGGCTCCAACAACAAATAAGTAAACTGAAAATAAGGTGTTTCACACAGTAGTATTTGAATGAAAGTACAAAAAATCAAACAATAAATGCAATAGGAGAAAGGAATCACTTCTTTTTCACTGAATAAACTAGTTGATAAATTGAAAAACCTCCAAAGAACAGTTGCTCCTTGAAGGTTATAATGGTCTATTCTAAGAATAATTTACTTACAGCAGCCGTGTTAAGTGCCCAATTTACATCGTAGACTTCATCAGCTTCTGTTGGGTCTGCTACGCAAGTTAACTGTTGAACTTCCGCTTTTAATTTCAACAGATCACCAATTTTTAGTTTCGCATCCAGTTTATGGATCAATGACTCAACGGCTGATGTACTCAGATTTTGAACAATTTGTCCACCAAAACTCATTTCTAACCAGATAATCTCTCGCTTTTCCACATCAAGTACTCCAAATACCAATCCTTTGGTCAATTGTTGTTGAATACGCACCTGATGTTGCACAGCTGTTGGATCATAAGCCACACCGTTGGAAGTGATTTTCATCGGAAATGCACTATTCATCCATCCAACAACTAGATTGGGTGTCAAGCTCCCGTTTGTGTAGGCGTTACACGTGAAAGTCACATATTTCGCACCTTCTGTTGTCAATTCATCTAGATCCAACTCAATGTATTCTGCTGTTCCGACTTGTGAAGGAATCCGCTGAATATCTCCACTGTGTTTACATCCTAGAATCTCCAATTGGGAATAGGAACAATGTTCGTTTTCAGTCGGATAGGCAACTGAACAACTCAAATCCATGTCAAGATGCTGCGCTGGAAGACCAACTCCCCATTGAAGAAACAACCGAACTTTAGTCCCTTCTACGCGGAATCGAGTTCCAGTTAATGCATTCGGTAAATCTTGAATGCTCTCGCTTCGATCACCAATTGCAATTGGGATACGATCCAAATCTGGGTGAATAAAGATTGTAGTATTGGGATTACTCACCCGCATCAATCCTTCTTTAATTACAGCAAGACTTAAATCATGAATCAGTAACTTCATTGCGTTCAATTCTTCATTCGTAAACAAACACAATAACTGATTCGGTTTGATTTTTTTACTCACTCCACCAAGCGGTTTTACCGTACGGGAAGCGTTTTTATCAAAATAGATTTCAGCATACATGTTCAAGGTGAAAATCAACCGTTTTGGTACTTCATTCATCACTTCTCGGAAATGTTTCACTGTTAGCTCTGGTCCAAACCACAACATGGTTGAAAACAAGGAACGTGCAAACAAACCTGGTCGCTGCTTCAATAAAAGGAAGGTGTTTTCAGCATCCATTTTCAGTTTGAATTGATTGATTCGACCATTCCACACCTCGTATTGCTCGTTGTAAAATAAATCAAGTATCCGCGCAAGATTTTCAAATCCTTTGGCTTTGCTGTATTCAGCTAAACGCAAGGCACGAATTACACGAACCCACATTCCACGTTTAGGATGCATGATTTCACATTGAAGTGATGCATTTCCGCTGATTGAATTCAACCAAGTTGCATACATTTTACATTCAGCACGTGTGTACTTTAATTTCAATTCAGCTACAGCTTTCAGTTTTGAAGTATGACTTTTATCCAATTGAAAATGAATATTCTTCGTGTTTTGCTCAATTCGTTTTGCAATCACCTTTGGTTCTACTAATTGTAAGAATCCCGTGTGTTTGTACCACAAATAACGTAGGATATCATTGGCTGATTTGAATAATTTTCCAGCATTTTCTGTTTTACCTAAATTCACCAGCTCGTCAATCACTAACATAACCGTTTCCTTCATTTGAATTTCTACTGAAGGATCCAATTCAATAGCGCTTAACAAGATTTTAAGGCTATCAACTTGACTTGCTTCTAATGCTACTGGTGAAGTCAACAAGTCGTTCAAATAAACATGTAAATTATCTTCATTCCATAATTCAAGTACTTTCAACTTACTTGGATAGGTTGGTAATTCTAATTCTTCAACATGGAATGGCGTACCACAATAGGGACAACCGTTGTAGCGTTCAATTGGGAATGTATTTCGAGGAATAATATGTCCACAAGCTAAACGCGTTCCATTTTTTGATTGGAATAGATTGGCAAAAAAAGTGATCACGTGATCCATGACAGATTCCCCAGTTGGAATATCCCATTGTTTTACCAGAGGAGTCCAATTCTTGTGGGCACCACTTACTTCCTTTAAAAAGTGATAAATAGTCGATTGATACTTAGGATTCATGTCATTCAAAGCATGCAATAATTCCTCCGAAAATGTAAATCCCAGTTTCGCACAATTGGCAAGCAAGACACTTGTTGTTTCGTTGATTTTGATGTTTCCTGTGTTCAGTTTCCAATCAGTTGGAATGAACAATGCTTTGTTTCGAAGTGCTACTTTTAATAATTCTGTTTTCATTGTTTTCGTTTTTATGTAATAAAATAACCGGGTAATTTTGTTGCTATGTCATACCTTAAATGATGGGTTTCCCCATGGAGTAAGCAGCAATTGACCTGAATTATAAAAAGGTAATTCCCCAACTTCAGAGACGGACTCGAACCGCAGTGCCAATTTGAAGTAAGTTGATCTTGACCTTTTTGGTGGTTTCATTTTCCTAACTCGCGCCCACTCCTGGATTGGAGTGAGCGTAAGTGTTACTCCCTAAAGTTGCGCTCGTTTGCGTCGTTTTTAGAAAGTAGTTGTCGGGAGGTTGGTACTCGACACGACCTAAGTATTCAAAGTGCGGTAGTAAGTTTTTGTTGACCGTAGGTAATCTAATTCTGTTTTCATTGTTTTCGTTTTTATGTAATAAAATAACCAGGTAATCTTGTTGCTTTGTCATACCTTAAATGATGGGTTTCCCCATGGAGTAAGCAACAATTGACCTGAATTATAAAAAGGTAATTCTCCAACTTCAGAGACGGACTCGAACCGCAGTGCCAATTTGAAGTAAGTTGATCTTGACCTTTTTGGTGGTTTCATTTTCCTAACTCGCGCCCACTCCCAGATTGGAGTGAGCGTAAGTGGTACTCCCTAAAGTCGCGCTCGTTTGCGTCGTTTTTAGAAAGTAGTTGTCGGGTGGGTGGGACTCGAACCCACGACCTGGGCATTAAAAGTGCGGTAGTAAGTTTTTATTGACCGTAGGTAATCTAACAGCGTCGTTGGACTTGAACCAACATCCCGAAAGACCTACCATGAAGTATGCTGTTGTTGACCTTAAGCTTCTCGTTTCACCACGAAATGCGTTTTGTTCGGTAATTTTAAAACTAAACCAGCTCTACCATCTGAGCTACCACCCGATAAAAGAGGTAATGGAATAAGTTTTTCTTTAGGGATATGAAGTAACTTATTCTTGACCTACCAGTATGTAAAAGAACGTTTATCATTTCTGACACAACAAAGGTTTGAATCATGTGCGCAACCTTTTTGCGTAGTTGTTTTTTAATTGAAAAAAAATAATTTTCTATTTCGGAATTCGAAAATTTGGTTCTTAAATCAATTAAAATTTGTCTGAGAAGCAGGGTTGACTTCGTCTTTCCTGCATGTCTCAGCTCGAACCAATTTCAAGTAAACTTGATTTGGTTACTTCGTCTGAGAAGCAGGATTCGAACCTGCAACCTCTCGCATCCAAAGCGAGTAAACAACCAATCGTTATCTTCTCAGAAATGTGCACTACTTTATTACCAGCATTGCACTAGTGGAACAAACAGGATTCGAACCTGTATCTCTGGAGCTTCAATCCAGCGCATTGACCATCTTTGCCATTGTTCCTTGTCTCTTCAATCCTCACCCTCTTTCTCATCCTCAATTCTCACTCTCTAAACTGAAAATCGGCTCTTTTTTGTACGAAGAGAGAGACTCGAACTCTCATAATCCTGATCCTAAATCAGGCGCGTATACCATTCCGCCATCTTCGCATAGTATTACCATTTTTCGCCCTCATTCTCATTCTCATTCTCATTCTCATTCTCATTCCCATTCTCATTCTCCGTCATCACTCTCCAAACTGAAAAGAGTAAACAATCATTCGTTATATTCTCAGGTAAGTTGCGCCACTCTTTTAACAATCACCAGAGACAGTGGTAATTTGATTATTGGAGTGACGCAGGGTGGAGGTTATTACCAACTAGATCTGATTGTTTATCAGCATCCACTTTTTTCAATTATTTCGAATTTGAAAACATAAAAAAAAGCATCCGTTGTGGCGGATGCTTCGATATCTATTACATAAAAATGTATTAAATCATCAAATCAACCTCCGAATTCTCCAACAGCATAAAGAGACTAAATGCCTGAAAGGGTAGCTTGGGCAGTAATCCCAATTCCTTTTGCGCAAATCGCTGTATATGTGTTATTGATAATTGTTTCATGACTTGTTTTATTTTGATGCTGCAAATCTGGGAAGTATTTTTTAATTAACCAAGAAAAAATAAAAGTAAATCACTGATAATCAAATAGTTGATCGGAATTTTAGAGCGATAGAATTCTACCCCGTACTTACAGGTTATTCACTTATTTCCCAACTGACTGTCTCTCAATGGTCTTTTTGTTTTTATTGGAATTATATGTTACTCGTTAGTTATTCTTCATTGCTAAAAAAAAATCATAAAAAAAGGCATCCATTTTTTTGGACGCCTGTAATTCGTGTTATTTTAAGTTGTTTTATTCGCTATAAAATCTAGAAATACCTACATAACGTCCACTGTTTTCACCTTCAAAGAGGAAGAAAACGTTTGGTTTAACCATGGGTTGTTGTGAGCTATGTATGTATTTACTGTTCATTTTTGTTTATGTTGTTGGCAAAAGTACAAATGATTCCTTTATTTCCCTGATTCTTTTTGTTCATTGACAAGTGCTTGTTGCGCCAATTTTAATCGTTTTTTCACTTTCCATGGCGCGTTTTTCTCACAATCTCCAGCCATAATACAACCATACGGCATTACTTCGTCGATCACAGTTCCCAATCCAAACTCATCCATTTGATTCCGCACATTGGTGGCGTTTTTGTAAGCAGATGGAAGTTCGGTGATGTCAATTTCATTCGAAAAAAACCGAACATCTAAGTTTTTGGTTTCATCTTCAAATACTTCTGCAATGGTTTTATGTGCCAAGGTTTTTCTATGTGCAGTTCGACTTAAGTTTCTCCCCGCACCATGTGGAGCAAATCCTAAATTGTTTGCTGTAGATCCACCTTCAACAATTAAAACAGGTTCTGACATGTTCAATGGAATCAATCGCGGACCTGTGATATCTGGCATAAATGCTTCGTCCAAAGGAGTAGCACCTTTTGCATGGTAAAACAATTCGTCTTTTTTAAACACAAAATTATGCTCATTCCAATACCTGTTTTCGATGTTAATCCCCAACTTTTCAGCTGTTGCATCGTGGATGGTTGTATGATTTAATTTTGTCCATGATCGAATCACTTGTAATGCATCCCAATAATTTTGTCCTTCGACGGTTTCAAATGGAATCCACGCATTTTGTTTCAAGGTATCTGGAGATAATTGTGCTCTAAAGTTCTCAGCAACTTTCATTCCTTTTGTAAACAATCGAGCGCCAACTCCACGAGATCCATGGTGCGTTACCATCATCGTATTTCCTGTTTTTTTCGATGTTCCGACAAATAAGAAATGATTTCCATCTCCTTGTGTTCCCAATTGCGCTCTCGCAGCTTGAATCATTTGTGGATCATTCAAAAAAGCGTTGTTTTCAAATGCTTCTAATAAGTCCGATGGAAATCTGAATTGATTGTTTCGATCTCTTCCACCAGGACCAAAATGTGTGATGGAATGTGCTGCATCCAAAATGATTTTAGGATCTACTTTTCCAAAATCTGTCAATAAAACCGAACAGCAAATATCTGCACTATGCATTCCTGGGTGAATGGCATTTTTCGCCACAACTACGCCACCAACTGGAATGGTTCCAATAGAACCCGTTGGACAAGCATCGGGCATGATCGCTCCACCAACAATGGTAGGAGTTTTCATTAACGCTTTCATGGTTTCAATGACCACATCCACATTTTCTTGTTCCAATTCATTTTCCGCTTTTATGTTAATGGAAAAGGAAACGGGTTCTTTATGTAAATTGACAATTGGCTTTGCTTTGAAAGGTTCTAAATACAGATTCATTTCTGCTTCGGACAATTGATTCGTATTAATATAGTCAATCGCATCTCTAAACCATTTACCTGGTAAGAACCCTAATTCGATCAATGTGTTTCCTGTAATGTTGATTTCGTTTTTCATGTTATTTTATTTTGATGAAACAAAGGTTGATCACCACTACGCAATCATTTTGCGTAGAATAAAAATAAGTGTAGTTTTATAGTATGGCTCAAAATAAAAACGCGTTAATCCGTTATAAAACGATTGACAAATGTTTGCAAAACAACTACCGTCAATGGACATTGAATGACCTTGTTGAAGCGTGTTCAGATGCATTGAATGAATACGAGGGCAGGGATGTGAATGTGAGTACTCGTAGTATTCAGCTGGATCTTCAATTAATGAGGAGCGATAAATTGGGGTATAATGCACCGATTGTTGTTTACGATAAAAAATATTACAGATACGAAGATGAGGATTATTCGATTACCAATATTCCTTTGACCGAGAATGATATGAATGTTTTATTGGAATCGGTAGAAATGCTGAAACAATTCAAAGATTTCTCCTTGTTTTCCGAGCTTGGAGGCATTTTGAATCGGTTGGAAGATAAAATTTATACGGAAAAAACCCATCAACCAGCCATTATTCATTTGGATAAAAATGAGCAATTGAAGGGATTGGAACATTTAGATGTATTGTATCAAGCGATCTTAAAACAATTGTGCTTGCTGATCAATTATCAATCATTCAATGCGCGCTTTCCAATCGTAATTGTTTTTCACCCGTTTATTTTGAAGCAATTTAATAATCGTTGGTTTTTAGTTGGAAAAGAGCAAGGAAAACCGCAGATTTTCACGTTGGCATTGGATCGAATTGTTGCAATTGACTATGATTTGTCAGTCCCATATCTGAACGACGGATTTAATGGCGATGAGCATTATAAAAACACGTATGGAGTTACGGTACTAAACGACGATTTTTTGCAGGATGTCATATTAAAATTGGACAAACAGAATGCACCTTATGTGGTCACAAAACCCTTCCATTCATCGCAAAAAACGGTTGAAGAATTGGAAGATGGGAGCGTAGTTATTCAATTGTGTGTTAACCTGAATATGGAATTCGATCGGTTAATTCTTGGATTTGGAGAGTCGATAGAAGTCATAAAGCCAAGAATTCTAAGAAATCGAATTCGGAAAAAAATCACCAAGGCATTGGAGAATTATTCAGAGAAGTAATTTGTAAACCTGATCCAATTTATAAATTAGAGGAAAAACTGATCCATTTCGCGTAAAATATCATCTTTTTTCTGCCGAGAAATCGGGATTAAAGGACCGTGTGTGAGTTTAAATCCACCACCATCTTCCTTGATGTATTCTTTCAAATAATTCAGGTTGATGATATAGGATTTGTGAGGTCTTAAAAACACCCGTTCACCTTCCAATTTATCTGAAAAATACTTGAGCGGTTTGGATACAACAACATGTTTATTGTCATTCAAATGAATGCAGCAATACGAACTATCAGCTTCTAAATAAACAATGGTATCGAGTTGAATGAAGCGGTAACCGTCAGAAGTTGGAACAGCTAGTTTCCGTTCGGAATTACCATAATTGGAAATCCATGTTTGTAAGTTGCTGATTTGTTCAGTAGAAGTAATTTGCAAAGCGTGCCCAACAGCCTCTTCAAAAGCATCTGGATCAATGGGTTTCAATAAATAGTCCAGTGCATGGTATCTAAAAGCGCGGACAGCATAATCATCAAAAGCAGTGGTAAAAATAACACTTGATTCAATGTTTTTAATTGCATCCATGATATCGAATCCCGAACCGTCGCCCAAATTAATATCCAAAAATACAATGGTCGGCTTAACCGTTTCCAGTAATTTTAATCCTTCAACTACACCGCTTGCTTCGCCCACAACAGCAATTTGAGGGAAGTAGCGTTCCATGTATTTGTAAATAATTCTGCGGGCATCAATTTCGTCATCGATTATTATAACTGTTTTTTGACTCATCTTATTCAATTCGGGTATAGTAAACTGCGATATGGTATTGTTTTCAGTGTTGTAGTTTTTATTCTTGCGTGTTTTTTTATTGTTTAAAAAACGGAAATTCTAAATCATTATTGTATTGGAATTACGAATTCCTAAATCGTTACAGCTTGCAAGATAGTATTTTTGAAATTAAAGATATTGAAAATAAATAGCATCTAACATGCCTTCGTTTTTAAAGGGCTGATATCGAATTATTTCAAAGATTTAATGGGTAAGAATGGAGTGTTTATTGGCATTTTGAGCAACATTCATAATTGAACAGCGCTTATTAAATTACTTTAATAACGTACTTAGATGAAACTTGCTTAAAATGAATTTTAACTTCTATATGACAGTAAATTAGTAATTTCGGGCTTTGTTTTATTGGTTTTCATGTATAGATTGATCGTTTTTGTTGTTTTTTCAGCCATGTTTTTTGGGGCTTCTTCGTTTATTCATTTCGATGGTACGAATGCAGAAAAATCGAGAATCAAAGCACCTACCTATCGCACCAAACATGTGATTATTCTTGTGATTGATGGCCCTCGATGGACAGAAACATTTGGTGATACTACGTGTAAATACATTCCTAAATTGGGAAAAGAACTCATTCACGAAGGTGTATTGTTTACCAATTTCCGCAATAATGGTGTGACTGAAACGAATTCTGGACATACTGCAATGGTTACGGGCAATTATGAAAAGATTTCCAACGGTGGAAAGGAATTGCCTAAAAACCCTTCTATTTTCCAATATTATCTGAAACATGCAGGTGTCGATCGCACAAAAGCTTGGGTTGTGGCGAGTAAAGGTAAATTGGAAATTTTGGCTAATTGCAAGAATAAAACATGGTGGAATACCTACATGCCATATACCTATTGCGGGCCAAATGGAAACAGCGCTGAATACAATGCTGATCGTTTTACGTTTGTTCGTGTAAAAGAAGTAATTAAAGAATATACTCCCAATCTCATGTTGATTAACCTATTAGAGGCTGATGTGCGAGCGCATGAAAACTTGTGGGAGGAATACTTGAAAGCAATTCAAAATTGTGACAACTACGCAAACGAATTATGGAAGTTGATTCAGACGAACCCTGAAATGAAGGATAAAACAACATTATTTATTACCAATGATCATGGTCGTCACTTGGATGGACATAAAAATGGTTTTGTGAATCATGGTGATGGTTGCGAAGGTTGCCGCCATATTAGTTTGTTAGCCATAGGACCAGATTTCAAGAAAGATGTCATCATCAGTGACAAAGCCGAAATGATTGACCTAAGTGCCACTATTTCTAAAATGCTTGGATTTGACATGCCAACTACGAAAGGGCGTTTTTTAAGTGAACTTTTTTAGACTAGTAAGACTTTAGACTGCTGCGCTGAGAGACTTGAGACCGCTTCGCTTTAAGACTTGAGACCGCTACGCTGAGAGACAAAAGACCGCTACGCTTGTAGACTAAAATAGTTTTATAAACCTAATTTTGGTCTAAAGTCTTCCGTCTTCCGTCTTCCGTCTTTAGTCTTCTGTCTTCTGTCTTCTGTCTCAAGTCTATCGTCTTCCGCTAAAAAAATCCACCACCCTTTGAACCTTTTCTTTCTCTTTGAGTAATACTGTCGAACTTACAGAACACGGTGCACCAGTTCTATTTAAACAATTGAAGAAAATGAAATCAATTATTGTTAGTGTATGTATCGCCATTTGTTTTATTGGCACTGCACAAAAACCGGAAACTGTATATGGATTTGCGAAAGAACAACGAGAACAAAGCTGGTATGAAACGCAACTAAAATTGTGGAAAGCCGAAATCGATAAGGATAAAACGAATGGAAACGCTTGGTATAATTATTACAAAGCAGCTAGAGGATTAAGAAATTTAAGTTCAGATAATACAGAAAAACGTACTGAATATCAATCTATTTGCGCTAAAATTGTGGAAGATGCGTATACGGCAATTCCCTATTCATTTGAAGCTAACGCTTTGAAATGGGCTGAAGGTGGTAATTCAAAGGAATTATTTCCTTATCTCAAAAAAGCTTACGAGATTAATCCCGATGATGCTAGAATCTATGAAGATTTAGCCACTTATTATGAAACTGCTCATAATAAAACAGAATATAGTAAGGCGTGTCAGCTGATGTACAATGGCAATGTTATAAATGCTTCGATATTGAATTGGGGCTACAACATGCTATCAGAAGTGGATCAAAATGCCATTATTTTCACAGCTGGTGATAATGATACTTACTCAGCTTGGGTAGTTCAGGAAGCGAAACAATTCCGTAAGGATGTAAAAATCGTGAATCTTTCACTCATGATTTTTGATGACTATCGTAATAAGTTATTTAAAGAGTTAAACATGCCTCCATTAGATGTTGTATTAGAAGCAGCGGTAACCCAAGAGGAATTTGATAAATCGAAAGAAATGGTCATCAATCATTTTATTGCTAATGGTGAAAAAAGACCAGTATATGTAGCAGTTTCAGCAATTCAAAGTTTGAATGAAAAATGGTCTGAGAATCTATACCTTACTGGATTGACCTATAAATATGCGACTGAAGAATTTGACAATACATCCATTATTTTGCGCAACTATGAACATCGATATTTGATGGATCATTTGAAAATGACCTTCTTTTCATCCATTGGAGAGAAAATGGCGGATCAATTAAATGGATGCTATTTACCTTCGATGCTTAAATTGTATCAGCATTATAAAGACAGCGAGCAGACAGCTAAAATGAAAGAATTGGAAGAATTACTGATCTTGATAAGTCATAAAAGTGGACAAGAAAGTGAAGTGATGGCTATCATTGGAAGCAATCCTATAAAAACAAAGTAATTTCATAGCACCTTGGGATTGTTTCGAAATACGATAGTTAATTACAGCGATGAGCGTTTGATGGTGGAGGTAATCGATCATCATTCGCATGTCGCGTTGACTGAATTACACCGAAGGTATAGTGGTAAATTATTGGGGTATTTTATGAAGATGATGCACCAAGATCAAGAGTTGGCACAGGATTTTGTGCAAGAACTGTTTTTACGCATTCTCGAGAAAAAACACCTCTATGATCCAGAGAAAAAGTTTTATACATGGGTATTTACCATTGCATCCAATATGTGTAAAACTGCTTACCGCAGACAGCCGATGCAAACCCTTTCTAGTGATGGTTTTGAATTGAACAATCATACACATTTAGGTGATGATCTTGCTGAAAAAGCACGTTTCAGGGAATTATTAAAAATCAGTTTAGAACAATTGGAATTGCCACAGAAAACGGTATTTGTTTTGCGTTATATGGAACAATTCAGTTTGAATGAAATTGCCGAAATTACAGATGTTTCATTGGGTACAGTAAAGTCGCG
>JAYSRF010000142.1:0-1554 GCA_043721195.1 Fluviicola sp.
TACTGGCAAATCAAAGTAATTAAATACCAACTGAATAAAACCCCCTGGTGCTTGAATAACGGAACTTGTTGGCGTATGATTAATAGAACCAGACGGACCTCCATTATCATATAGAAGTGCATTATTGGTTGTGTACGTTTGTTGATCAGCAAGAATAATTTGTTGTTGTGCATTCAAGTAAGATGCAGAAAACAACGAAATAGTAAGTAGTAATAACTGTATCGTTCTCATGGTAGTAGCCTGCTTTTTTGTTTGAAATTGCAGTACTACAAAGTTATAGTAAGGTTAAGTTTGGATTAGAGGGGCTGCCACCTCAATGAACAAATTGTTCAATAAATAACAGAAAGTGGTAAATTGAACTAGTAATGTTCACAGTGAATTTGGCATTCGGATCATTCTATTTCGAGTTGCTGGATTTAGTGTGTGATTGCCACGTTAATCAGGAATGGTGACTTATTGTTTCAAAAGGCCAGGTCATTCCACCGGAGCTTCAACTGGCACCTCAACAGGTTTTTTCTTGCAGACAATCTGATTTTTGAATTTCAAATTAATGGTTTCGTATTTACTCCAGCCTTCATAAGGAAGTCCTTCTTTGTAAAACGTTTTTAACTTATCGAGCTTTTCTTTGACCTCTACATTGGTATAGGCTGAACCGAATATAATTTTATGATCTCCAACCTGCGGAATCAAAATAAAATCACCTCCTTTTGTGCGATGAACTTGTGCAATCTGCGCATGTAAGAATTCATCATTGGCGATGTAATTTGAAATGCGGAAAATATCATCCAACAAACGCACTTGCACCAATGAATCGTCGTGAATGATTTCATCTACAGTCAAGCTATCACTTTTGTCTGGAATATTGCCTGAAAAAATCAACACCCGTGCTGTGAAATTAGGCGAAGGATCCATCGTTGCTCCTTTCGAGTCAACATAATAACTTTGCCCGCTGGTATTAAAGATCCGAGCAAGTGGTTTGCGAATTTTTAAACGGATATTCCAATTCCCTCCCATTCGACGAAAAACTTCTACGTTTTCTACTTCGTGCATTTTGCGAATAAAAGCTTCAATAGCGTTCACATTCACTTCTTCCATGCGTTGACCGTCAAACATCAATCCATTTCGACGTAAACGAACACGTAATTCATCTTCGGTGAGAAAGGCATTTTCATCTTCAACACCAATAGAAATAACAGGATCTTTTGCAAGCGCCTTTTCTTGCTCACTACGGGCAATTATTAGCAGTGTGATCACTAAAAGAGCGAACAACGACCAACCAATGAATTTACCCCATTTTTTCATGAACGATTTTGTTTAAATTGTTTGGTTAATGGCGTAACAATCCGATCAATATCTCCTGCGCCAATGGTCAGAATAATACCTTCTGATACTGATTTACTCCATTCAATTACTTCTTCTGGTGATAAAACAAGGCAATCCGTTGCAATTTCTTTGGCGAGCACATCACTGGTTATTCCTGGAATGGCTTCTTCACGAGCTGGATAAATGGGCATCAAAATTACTTTATCCAAACGTGATAATTCAGCAATAAAT
>JAYSRF010000143.1:0-31907 GCA_043721195.1 Fluviicola sp.
AGTGCGCGATCTTCTTCTGTTTGCTCATCAATTTTTCCTTTCCAATTCTCTTTTAGTGTTTTCTGACGATCATATTCGAGGTATTCCTCGAGTGTCATCATCGATGGATTTCGGTAATTTAATTCAGAAGAACCGATTGTTTCAGTAAAGACATACGTTCCAGTAAGCGGATCAAAAACAATGGTTTGTTTCATGCTCGATGGATCGCCCAAATCGAAACTTTGAGTAGAATTCGTTGTTGGATCGAGCGGATTGTTAAGTGGGAAAGGTAAATTCACCTTATTCGTATCTTCTGTTTGTCCAAAAACGGAAGAAATTTGGGCATAACTAACGACAACGAGCAAAAACAAGTGCCGTAAGAAACCAATGTAGCTAGTGTGTTTTTTCTGTTCCAAGTGTTATAATATTTTCAGGGCACCTTTGATTAGTTCTTCTACTGACTCGGCACCGGTTGCAATTCGTTCAATAGCTTTTTCCGCAGCTTTTTTATCAAAACCTAAGGAAATCAATGCTGTTAACGCATCAAATCGATTTGTATTGTGACCAGCAAAAATATTAACTTCTCCGCCCCATTCAACTTTTATCATTTTATCTTTCAAATCAATGATCACACGTTGGGCAGTTTTAACGCCAATTCCTTTGATCGATTGGATAGTTCGAACATCTTCAGTTTGAATGGCTTGTGCTATTTCAGTAGCTTGAAGAGACGAAAGCATTAGTATTGCGGTATTCGGACCGATTCCAGAAACGGAGATCAACAGGTTGAACAATTCACGTTCTTCAATAGTTGCGAAACCATAGAGCAAGTTCGCATCTTCACGAATAATTTGCTGGGTGTAAATTTTTAGTTGTTCTTCAGAACCCAGAGCGGAAAAGGTATTTAAAGATATTTTCACATAATAGCCTACTCCACCGCATTCTACGATGACATTTGTAGGATTTTTTTCAATCAGTCGACCATTCAAATGTGTGATCATATCTTATTTATTTTGAGCATCAACTACTGCAACTTTTACCATGTTTACAATTTCACGCACGGATGATCCCATCTGTAAAACATGAATGGATTTTTTTAATCCAACCAAAACAGGACCAATTGCATCACCTTCAGTCATTTCTTGCAATAGTTTATAAGCAATATTTCCTGCCGATAAATTTGGGAAAATCAATGTATTCACCTCCTTGTTTGCTAAAGTAGAGAACGCAAATTTTTCCATCATCAATTCATTATTGAGAGCGAAATTGGCTTGTACCTCGCCATCTACAACAATGGTTGGGTATTTTTCATGCAAAATTTGAACTGCTTCTGCCATCTTTTGAGCATCATCGCCGGGAGCTGAACCAAAATTCGAATAACTCAACAAAGCAATGCGTGGCGTAACTTTAAATTTCCGCAACGTTTTAGCAATATTACTGGTTATTTCCGCAATTTCTTCTGCAGTTGGATTCATATTAATGGTTGTGTCAGCCAAAAATAAAGGACCACGTTTCGTCATCAAAATGTAAACACCAGCCAATATATTTACTTCTTTTTGCAATCCTACTGTTTGAATTGCAGGGCGAACAACATCTCTATAATTACGTGTTAATCCAGATATCATCGCATCAGCATCACCACTTTCAACCATCATTGCACCAAAGTGATTGCGCTCTCGCATAATCTGTATGGCTTCAAATTCGGTAATTCCTTTGCGTTTACGTTTTTCGAAGAACGCTTTACCATAACATTGTCTGCGCACTTTTTCAGTATCTGCTTTCGGATCGATCATTTGAACATCTCCGAATTCCAAACTGTATTCCTTGATCAAGGATTCAATTACTTTTCGTTTACCTAACAAAATAGGCGTACACACACCTTCTTCCATTGCTGTTTGTGCAGCTTTCAGAATTTTTATGTTATCTGCTTCTGCAAAAACAACACGTTTTGGATTCAGTTGACCTTTTTCGGTCATATTTCGGACAAACTTATTGTCAAGACCAAGCCGTTTTTTCAATTCATTTTCGTAGTCATCCCAATTGAGGATAGGATTACGCGCAACACCAGAATCCATTGCAGCTTTCGCCACTGCAGGAGCAACGTAATAGATTAAACGCGGGTCTAATGGTTTAGGAATAATTTGATCGCGACCAAACGTAATGTGTTTTTCGCCATACGCTTCAATTACTTCATCGGGAATGGTTTCTTTTGCCAATGATGCGATCGCATAAACAGCCGCCAATTTCATTTCTTCATTGATCGTTGTTGCACGCACATCAAGTGCCCCACGGAAAATAAACGGGAATCCTAATACATTATTCACTTGATTAGGATGATCTGAACGACCGGTTGCCATAATGATATCATTCCGAACTGACATTGCGTCCTTGTAGGAAATTTCTGGCTCTGGATTCGCCAAAGCAAAGACAATTGGATTCTTAGCCATTACAGCTACCATTTCTTTGGAAACAAGATTTCCTCTTGATAAACCAATGAAAACATCCATTCCATCAAATGATTTTTCAAGTGACAGGTTATTTTTGTGCACAGCATAGACCAATTTTTCTTTGTCTAAATCTGTTCTTCCAGCATGAATCAATCCTTTACTATCGAACATAAAAATGTTCTCCAATTTAGCACCAAGCGCTGTGTACAATCGCACACATGATATAGCAGCAGCACCTGCTCCTGAGATGAGGATTTTTACTGAATCCATTTTTTTCTCCGCCAATTCCAATGCATTCAATAAGGCAGCGGCAGAAATAATGGCCGTTCCATGCTGATCATCGTGCATTACGGGAATATCGAGTTCTTCTTTTAAGCGACGCTCAATTTCGAATGCTTCTGGAGCCTTAATATCTTCTAGATTGATTCCACCAAAAGTTGGTGCAATGGCTTTCACTGTTTGAATAAATAATTCTGGATCCTTTGCATCAATTTCAATATCAAATACATCAATATCAGCAAAGATCTTAAAGAGGAGACCTTTTCCTTCCATTACTGGCTTGGAAGCTAATGGCCCAATATCACCCAATCCAAGAACCGCAGTACCATTTGAGATGACAGCTACTAAGTTTCCTTTACTGGTGTATTTGTATACATCATCTGGAGTTTCCGCTATTTTCAAACACGGTTCAGCAACCCCAGGTGAATAAGCCAAAGATAAATCACGCTGAGAAGCATAAGGTTTGGTTGGTATTACTTCTATCTTACCAGGTCGACCTGATGCATGATAATCAAGTGCGTCTTGTTTGCGAATTTTTGCCATGTAAACCGTTTCGTTAAGGGGGATAAAGGTAATAAAACTAGCGAAATGAGCCTATAATAAAGAAATAAGTACACCTTTCTAGTTGAAACGATCAAGAATGCAGCGTGAATTATTGGGTTTGGATAGAATGAGTTCTATATCAATAAAAAAGGGAGAACTAAAAGCCCTCCCTTCTTAACTAAATAATTATCTGATTAACGAATAACCACTTTTTGTACTGAAGAAACTCCGTTAGAAGAAACTTTAACTAGGTAGTTTCCGCTAGCAACTCCATTTACAGGAATCGCTAATGCTTGAGATCCTGATAAGTTTGTATAACTGTTTCCAGCAACTTGACGACCTTGCATATCCAATACAGCAACTGTATAATCAGCATTTTCTGCGTTGAATGCTACCGTAATATTGTCAGTTGCAGGATTTGGATAGATATTAAATCCGTCAATTACTAATTCTTGAATACCAGAAGTTGCATCTGTTTTCAATGCAGCGTCTCTAACTAATTCAGTCCCGAAGTTTGTTAAATCCAAGTTGATTACTGTACCAGCAGCACCAACAACTTCGATACCGTATTGACCAGCAGGATTTACTCCATAACCAAATCCGTCACCATAACTATCCATCATTTTGATTGTATAGCAATTTGATCCAGCAGGCAATGTAACAGTGTGTGTTTTTGTAGTAATTGCATCAGCACCACCAGCACTTGTACCGTTTCCAATATAAGGACCACCAGAAGCAACTACTGCATTCGTTACAGTATTTTTTAACTCCCATGTTGTTTCAGCAGGGTAGTTATCTGTGTATACTTTGATTGTAATTGGAAGACTTGATAAGTTTGCTGAAACGACTGACATACCATCTGTGCTTGCATTATTAGGAGCTCCACTGTTTACAGAAGTTAACTCAACAGTGTAAGTTGAACCTTGATTGATTGCCATAGAAGGGAATGTTGCAGTAGCAGAAGCAAACTGAGCAGTAGAACCGCTGTAGTTAGCAGTACCAACAGTTGAACCGTTTTCTTTCAACGTTAATGTTGCAGATGTAATTGCATTTGTTCCATAGTTAGTGAATGAAGCCTCAGGAGTAGGGTTTCCAGCACAAATAGCGATTTCGCTACCTTCAACTGCAGCATGGTTTTGTACACCATCCATTGCACCTGCTCCACAAGCACCAGCTATATCAGCAACAATTTGTGTAGCTGTTTTTTGTCCCATTTCATATACAAATCCATCTGGACAGATTCTGTAAATCGTAGGGAAATACGTAATCGCATAACTTGATGCAATTGCAGCGTTATCTAGAATCGGATATGGAGTACCAGTAACCCAGTCACCTTGTGTATTCGTTCCTGTTCCATTCAAGTCAGCCAAAGTAGTTGAACCATCACCTTCAACATAAAACACCATTACTTCATCAGAACCGTCTGGTCCATAAGCTTCATAAATATTTTTTAGTGCATGTGACTCATGGTAATTCCAACAAGGACCACACCATGTGGCAGAAACATCAATGATTACTGTTTTACCAGCATTCAAATAATTGGATAGTGTATGAGAAACACCATTGATGTCGGTTGCTGTAAAATCTGGAGCAACTGATCCATCGGCTAATTGTGCAGTAGTAGTGTTACTAGCAACAATTACCCCGAAAACAAAAGCTGAGAGTACTAATTTTTTCATAAATTCAATTTTATAGTTTAGTCTAAAAATAGCTTATTCCAAGTTAACGGAATGGCTGATAAAAAAAGAATGGGCGCAAATAATTAACAGTTATTGGAAAGCTAATTGACATCAAAAACAACCCTTAATTCAACTAAATCAGAGCGTTGACTCATTATTCACACGAACCATTACGATTTAATCTTTTTGTGTTTTTCAGTAGATTCTACTTAAGAAGAGCTCTACCAATCCACAGCGGTTAGATGGTGTTTCACTTTGTTTTTACCGCAAATTGCAAATCAAATAGTACAATTATCGGAATCCTATTGTTTTTAACAACAAAAAACCCGAAGAACGATTGTTCTTCGGGTCTCGTATTTTTTAACTCAGTTGATTATTTGATAATCAATTGTTGTGTGTAAGAAGCACCTTCTTTCGCTACAGTTACTAAGTAGTTACCGCTAGCCAATCCTGCGATTGGAAGAGCAACAGTTTGTGAACCAGTTGCATTATCTAAAACAGTAACACCAACTTGACGACCAGCCAAATCATTTACTGTTACAGCATAAGTACCACCTTTAGCTTCAAACTTAACATTTACTACTTCTGTAGCAGGGTTTGGATAAACTTCCAATCCGATAGTTTCAGTTTCACCTAAACCAACAGTAGCAATTGAAATCTCATCAGCATTAACGATTTCGCCAGTAGCTTGATCAATCAATACAGCAACAGCTTTCATGTTTGCTCGGTTACTTGTTCCTGGTACAGTGTAGTTAAATGTGTAAGTCACTACTTGACCATCTGTTAGAACAGCAGGTACAGAAGAAGCTTGACCAGCATAACCACCTAACAATGCACGACCAACGTGATCGTATTCCATATCCGCAGCAAGTACTGGATTTGGAGAAGTTTGCCAGTTATGACCAGCACCATTTAAAGCGATGTTTTGTGATGCAGAACTGTAATAGTTAGATTGGTTGTATGTAGAACCTGTACCTGTTACATTATCTTCAACAATAATAACACCTAAACGGAAGTTAGCAGCTGCAAACGGCGTGTAGAATGTAGTTGATACATCAACAGTAACTGAGTTACCAGCACCAGAACTTACTGCAGAAATAGCAGCAGGAACTTTTAACGTGATACGATCTGAATAATACGTTTCGAAATCTGTGTCAGAAACGTTTGCTCCTAATAAAACACGGTCAACATTTGCACCTGGGAAACCAGAGAAAGCAGCACCAGCATCGTATTCTGTAACAGTCATTGGATCACCATTGTGAACAGCAACACCGATAAAGTCAGTTGGGTGATTTGTTGTCATGTATTCCATTGCAACCGCGCCACGAGGACACCATCCACACCATGTACCAGTACCTTCTTCGATGATTACTTTTTTAGCCGCAAGAACACTTAAAGTATTGAACAATTTACTTGTTGTATTTTCAGCCATGTTTGGATCAACGTTTCCATTTACGTTTGTAATAGAAATAGCGATGTTTTTCTCCAAAGCAGTTGCATAGTTAATTGCAGTTGGGTGATTGATTGTTGCAGTTGCACCTACAGCAATGTTGCAAGCAATTACACTACTGTGATCAGTGCCGTCATTCCAGTTAACAGTCAATGAAGTGATTGCGTTGTTTCCGTCATTTTTTACAGAAAGTGCCAATGTATTGTTAACACTTACTGCAGAGTAACGGTTTAATGTTGCGCTGTTCAAAATTGCATCATCAGCAGATGGTTGACGAGCAACTACATTATCAACAAACAACAAGAACATGTCATTTGAATAATTTTGAATACCTACATAAACAGTTTGACCAGCGTAAGCAGCCAACGAAATTGTGTATCCTGTATACGTATTAGCAGCAGCAGGTTGTGTAAGAACTGGAGCAGCAACAAAATCGGCTACAGTATTTCCAGTTGTTGATACATACACTTTGAAACCATCAAGGTAAGTAGCATCTGGCGCCATTGCATCAAAACTGAACGTGTAAGTTCCAGAAGCAGGAACAGCGATTCCTGGAGTTGTTAACCAGTCATTAGAAGTACCAGCGGGTGTGTACCAAGAAGTAGAAACCATGTGATTTCCAACTCCAGTTACAGAATTTGCACGAGCGATCCAAGCACTAGTACCCATATAGTTTACATTAGTAGCTGGAGTTAAGTTATCGACGTTATATTGGCCCCAACCTGCAGGTAGAGTTAAACCAGCATCGAAATCTTCAGAAAAAATTACTTGAGAAAAGGATGCTCCTGCAAGTAATAAAGTTGAAAGAGCAAGTAAATGTTTTTTCATAATATACAATTATTTAGTTAACCCAAATTTATTGTACTTTAGGTTAAATTCATAATTGTATCTTCATATAAAATCATGAATTATTGGAAAGCTATTTCATACCTTTTGTATTACTTTGACAATTTATGAAAAAACGAATCGTTATTTTAAGTGGCGCTGGAATTAGCGCAGAGAGCGGAATTGCTACTTTTCGAGACTCAAATGGGTTGTGGGAAAACTACGCCATTGAGGATGTTGCAACCCCGAAAGCTTGGTCACAAAACCCTGAACTTGTTACTCAGTTTTATAATTTACGAAGAAAACAAGTCATTGAATCGTTACCCAATGATGCACATCGCTATTTCGCTGATTTAGAACAAGCGTTTGAGGTAATCATCATCACACAAAACATTGACGATTTACATGAACGTGCTGGAAGCAGTCACGTGATCCATTTGCATGGAAATATACGCCAAAGCAAGAGTTCTGGCCCAATGCAGGAACGGGAATATTTCCCTATAGATGGTTGGGAATTAACAGCAGAAGATCGTTGTCCGCATGGGTATCGCTTACGCCCACATGTGGTTTGGTTTGGTGAGGCTGTCCCTAATTTAGAACTTGCAGCTGATTTGGTTGGTACGGCTGATTATTTGGTGGTGGTAGGAACTTCGTTGAATGTTTATCCAGCAGCTGGATTGATTCACAACACTAAAAACACGTGTATAAAATGGGTCATTGATCCTAAAGCCGATGCATTGGATGTAGATCATACGTTTCAAAAAATCAGTACATCGGCAGTTGAAGGGGTTTCTCGACTTCGCTTTGCTCCGCTCGAAATGACATCTAATAGTTAGTTCTATTGATAAGAAGTTGTCGACTTCGCTTTGCTCTGCTCGAAATGACATCTAATGGTAGTTCTATTGATTAGCTAGCTGTTGAATCTGTTTCTAAAGTACATTCATTATCCTCCTATTAGAATGAATTAGATCAGTTGATTTTAAAAATTACGGCTTATTCCAAAGAGGAAATTAAAACACAATACTATAATGGTTAATTTTCTGAAGGAGAAATAGGACATAAATGATCCATTAAATTCGCATTTTGAGAACAAAAAAAAGTCACCAACCGAATTGATTGATGACTTTCAAGTATTTTTAATAAAAGTAATTAGTGTTTCACCACCACTCTTCGTGTTTGAATTAGATTTCCTTTTTCAAGAACAGTAACCAAATAAACGCCATTTTTGAAATCGCTTACATCTACTTTTTTAACTGCTCCAGCTTCTTCTGTGTAAACCACTTTTCCAAGAACATCTGTAATTCTTAATACATAGTTTCCACCATTACCCGTTGTATTAACTGTTAACTGGTTGTTTGCGGGATTTGGGTAAGCAGTCATTCCCACTTCTTCTTGTTGCTCATCAATTCCTACAGTTGAACAAACCATTACATCAATTGAATCGATTCTAGTTGATCCTTGCACAACGTAGTATCTGTAAAGTCCACAACCACCAGGACCTTCGTTATGAATATCAACAACAAGATTACCAGCTGCATTTGGTGGAATTGTAGACACATGTGGATTTGTCCAAGGATTTGTTAACATTTGACCTGCAGAATAACAATGACCTTCAAAATTTGGATCTGGATTTGGCCCCCAGCACAAACCGTCTGTCCAATTAACTACTTCCGTAACACGGTAACGTTCAATATTCAACCCAAGTGAATTCGCAGACACATTTTTCACATTGAATGTTTTGGCAACAAGTACTGTGTCCGTAACATTTACTGTTACCATTGTACCAGAAATATCATTGCCAACAGGAGCAGAGCCTTCAAATAACCGAATCTCCACTTGCCCAAAAGCAGTGAAACCGGATAACAGGGCAACAGATAGAAGAGTAACTATTTTTTTCATATTCTTTAGCTTTATTGATTCCTAACAAATATAAGTCGAAAACAGACACCAAGTTAACGTGTCATTCAACCTACTAATTTATAAGAATACAATTTTTTTCATTAAAGCGTTGCTATTTGCTGAATAAATCACATTCAAAATTGATTAAAGTGTCTGTATTTGGTGATAAAAGGTATGAAAACGTTTTGCACTAAAAGAAATAGCCTTACAAGAGTTGGGTTGAAAGTTGGGGATTTTAGGATTACAAGAGTTAACTCAAACTCAAAAATCGGAAACTAGAGAATTCGGCTTATATTTGAAATTCGGCATGGAAGTTGAAATACTGCTGGAAAATAAACATTAAGCTATGAAAAAGATTGTATTACTATTTATCGGACTTGCATTAACTACACTTACCATTGCTCAAGAAGAAGGAAGTGTAAAACAATTACCATCTGTTACATTGAAAGATATGGATGGTAAAACCGTTAAAACAGATGCGCTTGGTTTAAAAGGACCTATCGTGATTTCATTTTGGGCTACTTGGTGTGCGCCATGTAAACGCGAGTTAAATGCGATTCATGAAGTGTATGAAGAATGGCAAGCTGAAACAGGAGTGAACATCGTTGCGGTAACAATTGACGATCAAAAAACAATGGATCAAGTTCCGGTATATGTAGATGGTAAAGGTTGGGAATACCTTGTTTTAATGGATACAAATGGTGATTTCAAACGTGCCATGGGGGTAAACAATGTACCTCATACGTTCTTGATTGATGCTGAAGGAAATATCGTTTATTCACACAATAGTTATGCTCCTGGCGACGAAGATAAGTTGTACGAGGAGATCTTAAAATTGACAAAAAAATAGGAATACTCTATGAAAAATTGGATCATTGGTATCGCTGCATTGTCCGGGTCGCTTCACGCACTCGGACAATCTTCTTTAGGATCGATAACAGGAAATATGGAAGCTACCTTCCAATACCTTAATCCAGACACGCTGATTGGTGCTACGCAGCCCGATTCAAAAGGTTTGCTCAATTCCTATATGAATGTGTTTTATACAAACGGACATTTTAAAGCGGGAATGCGTGTAGAATCGTATTTACCAAGGATCCAAGGATATCCAAACCGTTTTGATGGAACAGGTATTGGAATGCGTTATGTGGGTTATACCAATGATTATGTAGATGTAACGCTTGGAAATTTCTATGAACAATTTGGTTCTGGGATGATTTTCAGAGCATACGAAGACCGTAATTTAGGGTATGATAATACAGTAGATGGTGCTCGTTTAATTCTTCGTCCAGTAAAAGGACTTCAATTAAAGGGTATTTATGGAAGACAGCGGTATTCGTTTTCTGATGGAAAAGTGATTGCCTCAGATGGTGTTACACGTGGTGCTGATATTGAAGTACACGTTAATTCCCTTTTGCCGCGCCTAGATTCAACTGGATTGGATGTTACACTTGGAGGTTCATTGGTGAGCAAATACCAAAAAGATGACCTTGAAGAATTGATTTTACCTGAGAATGTAGGTAGTTATGGAGGTAGAATTGGTTTACGCTATAAAAAATTCACGTTGAAAGGAGAATACATTTATAAGGAAAACGATCCATCTGCTGACAATGGTTATATCTATAATCCAGGTCACGCTGCTTTAATCAACTTTGGTTATACTCAAAAAGGATTTGGAATCTTATTATCAGCGAAATCAGTAGATAATATGAGTTACCGTTCGGATCGAAGTAAAGGATTGGCAGATTTATTTATTAATTATTTGCCTGCCTTGAATAAAACACATACGTACAACCTCGTAGCCACATTATACCCGTATGCTACACGACCAGTTGGTGAAATTGCTTACCAAGCTGAAGTCATTTATACCATTGCGAAAGAAAAAACGCGTCGTGGAAAGTACAGCATTCCAATTAATGTGAATTTTTCAAACGCTTATGTACCGATGCGTCATACTTCAGGAATCAATGCATCCGACTCAACCGGGGTAACTTATGTAGGAAGACTATTTGATATGAGTGATAGTTTAATGTGGCAAGATATCAATGCGAGTATTGGCTATAAATTCAATAAATCGCTCAATGTGGTACTTTCATATTACAACATTACATTGAACAACGATATTTCTAAAGTAACTGAAGATGCACATGGATTGATTGTTTCCAATATTGGAGTAGCTGAAATTGGTTGGAAAATCAATAAAAAGCACAATCTCCGTACAGAATTACAAGCTTTATTTACGCCGAAGGATAAAGGAAATTGGGCAACTGTTGTGTTGGAATACACGATTTCACCAGGATGGTTTTTCAGTGTAATGGATCAATATAATTATGGGAATAAGAATAGCGATTTGCGCTTACATTACTTGATTGGATCAGTTGGTTGGATTAAAGATGCCACTCGATTAACAATGAGTTATGGTCGTCAACGAGCTGGTTTATTCTGTGTTGGTGGTGTTTGTCGATTTGTACCAGCATCCAATGGATTAACCCTTTCTTTCACACAAAGTTTTTAACATACTAAATTATACGTCATGAAACGATTTTTGCTAGCTTCTGGTGTTTTAGCCACCCTTATTTTTAGCGGTTCTTGTGATAAGGTTTCCAATCCTTTCCCTAAAAACGGCACTACTTCTTCTTTAGATTGGTCGCTTTACCCTGATGGTGATTCAGCTTATTATGTTTCACAAGGACTTTGGCCAACATTTGCTGCGAACACCAATACATTGAAAAATGTAATGATTGAGGATTATACAGGTCATCGTTGCAATAACTGCCCGAATGCTGCGAACTTGCTTCACAACCTTGTTGATGCAAATCCATCGCGTGTTTTTGGAGTAGGTGTTCATGTTAGCCCACTCGGTGTAACAAGCTTCCAAGAAGAATTATTACCTACTTATCCAGGAATTTTTTACAATGATGTTGCTACAGAAATAGGGGTTTATTTTGGTTCTATTAGCTCTACCTCGTTTCAAGGTAACCCACATGGTTCGGTTAATCGAACACTAATTGGTGTTGACAACACGATAGGCCCAGGTCAGTGGACAAGTAGAGTTGCCACCGAACTAGCAAGTAGCCTCAAGGTTAATTTACAATCAAAAGCGAATTATTTTCCTTCCACACGCGGGTTGTTTTTACATACGGAAATTGAAAAGCTAGATGCTTCTTTAGTGAATGATTTAGCACAAGTTGTTTACCTGGTTGAAGATTCCGTTATTTCACCGCAATTGATGCCTGATCTTTCAACGAATGATACGTATGTTCACCGTGATATTCTGCGAGGATGTATTGATGGAAAAGCATTTGGAAAAACATTGGTAGCAGCAGATCTAGATGCCAATGGGAAATATTATTTAAACTATGCCTATAAATTACCAGATGGATATGATCCAGATAACATGCATTTGTTGATTTATGTGTATGATAAAACAACGTATAGTATTTATCAGGTGATTAAGCAAAAAGTAATTGAATAACTCTCTATTCAATTACTAATTTGTTTAACAGCTGCAACAAGTTAGTTTTCATTCTATAACCCTCTAAATCATTAACAATGAAACGATTCCTTTTTATTGCTATTACCTTTGCGTCGATTGTATTTTATGCTTCTTGCGATCGGGTGAAATTTACAGTTCCTAAAAGTGGGTCGTCTAACTTGGATTGGTCGCTTTACCCAGATGGCGATTCTGCCTTTTATGTTTCACAAGGACTTTGGCCAACATTTGTAGCAAATACGAATACTCTGAGAAATGTACTGATTGAAGATTTTACTGGTCACGGTTGCGTGAGTTGCCCACCACAAACGGCTAACATGGAAAGCCTGATTACAACCAATCCATCTCGTATTTTTGGATTAGGGATACACTCAAGTCCTATTGGTATAACATCTTATCAAGAAACGAATGCAGCATTTCCAATAATACTTTATTGTGAACAAGGATTAGAAATAGGAATTTTCTTTGGGAGTTTTCCAGGTTCAACTTTCATCGGAAATCCAGGGTTTTGTGTGAATCGCACTCTAGCTGGTGGTCAATTTGTATCCAATGCTGGTCCACCTATAACAAGCAAAACAAATCTATGCTTGTCTAGCACATTAAAAGTTAATCTTCAAGCTACCAGCAATTATTTCGCCTCTACTAGAGGGTTGTTTCTGCATACAGAAGTAGATAAAATAGATCCAACATTAACTAATGAACTAGGATTGGTAGTATATGTAGTTGAGGATTCGTTGATTGCACGTCAAACTGTCCCTGACCAAAATGACCCTGATGGTACACCAAATGATCCAGTTCTAACTCATACAGATGGTATTCATGAAACGTATGTACATAGAGACATTTTGCGCGGTTGTATAGATGGGAAGTCTTTTGGAAAAACACTTACTTCCTCAAATCTAAATGCAAATGGAAAATACTATTTGAACTACACGTATAAATTACCAGATCAATACTCCCCAGATAACATGCATTTATTGATCTATGTATATGACAAAACAACCTATGAAATTTATCAAGTAATTAAGCACGAAATTTGAATCCATCAATTGATTCAATTGTTAAAAAACGCTTCGTATTTCCGAAGCGTTTTTTCGTTTTATACAGCTTTACCAAGTCGCAACAAATCATTCAATCGCGCCATTCAACTATCCAACCACGCCTTTCTTGTTTTTTAACATTTCTTGATGTACGAAGTCACAAATTTTGTCGTTATATTGGATGTGTAATTTTAATTCGAACGCTTATGTACGAACTAACGAAGAAGATTTTGGTGCGGGTGAGTTTTGATCCGTTACTCTTTCAAAAAGAATTGACGAAAGCTATTCGTTGGATGACCGACACAGAAGAAGTACAACGATTGCGCGATTGGTGTATCAATGAATTCGGGACAGTTTACCCGAGTATTGTGCACAAGGCTTTTTCGAGTCAGGTCAATTAAAACGTGTTTAAAAAATTTGACTAGCGGTTTCAGAAATGGAGCCGCTTTTTTTGTGATCAGAATTCATAAAGCTTTCCATGGTTAGGAATCTAGCAGATACCTAGTACACATAGCTAACATAGAAAGCTGGGTTTTGATTTTATTCAAATTCGATCAATAAACTGCCTTTATCAACCACTTGATTGACTTCAATAGCAATACTTTTCACGACACCAATTCCTTCCGCTTTGAGAACGTTTTCCATTTTCATCGCCTCTAATGTCAATAGAGGATCACCAACAGCAATTTCAGAACCAACAGTAACAACAATACCAACAACACGACCTGGCATTGGCGCTTTGAGTTGTTTCAACTTACGAACTTTAGGTTTATCAAGTCCAAGAGTTGCAATCAATTCATCTAATGGCCCATCTTTACGAATGTCAAAAACCCTGTGATTCAATTTAATGGTCAAAAGACCTTCTTCCATGCGATTAGCAATGACTTCTCCGTGGTATTTTTGACCATTGTGTTCCAAGGAAAAAAAAGTGGCGTTTTCCCAATGTAATCGAACAGCGTCTGTGCTCGTTGTCATTTTTTCTCCGTCCAAATTCCACTTACTTGTTTCCATTGTTTTGTTTTTGTTGGCGAAATTACAAACAATTCGACCACAGAGTAGAATTTTACAGTAAAAAATAGCTATTTCATTGCTTGTATTGGTATATTCGAAGCGGAATACAAATAGTCTTTCAAATTCAATTCTATCTATTTTCGTTTATGAAGAAAATTTTCTTTCTCGTTGCGCTACTCGCCGCAAGTTGTAATACGCTCAAACAACAAGATGATACTGATCAAATTTCAACTGGCGATCTTGGAAACGAACCAACAGATGCTCAATCATCTGAAATTCTTGCAACAGAAAGACCTGTATATTGGGCGGCAGAAACCATCTTTACTGATCTCATTCATACAAAGCTAGAGGTTTCTTTTGATTGGAATAAAGCGCAAATGACAGGGAAAGAAACCTTGACGGCCAAACCGCATTTTTACTCAACGAATCAGTTGGTTTTAGACGCAAAAGGCATGCAAATCAATGGCGTGTCCATGAATGGGGAAACTCGTCCTTTCACCTACGAAAAAGACGTTTTAACCATTGAATTGGATCAAACATATTCCCGAACGCAAGAATATACGGTTGTAATTGATTACATCGCAAAGCCTGATGAAAGAGTAACAGCTGGAAGTGACGCAATAACAAGTGATAAAGGGTTGTATTTCATCAATCCGAGAGGTGAAGATCCGTATAAAATGCCTCAAATTTGGACACAAGGAGAAACAGAAGCAAGTTCGGTCTGGTTTCCTACAATTGATGCACCAAATGTAAAAACCACTCAGGAAATTTTCATGACAGTAGCTGATAAATACGCCACATTATCGAACGGTAAATTGGTGGAATCTAAGAAAAACACTGACGGCACACGTACCGATCATTGGAAACAAGATTTGCCTCATGCTCCTTATTTATTTATGATGGCTGTGGGCGAATACAAGATTGTGAAAGATTCGTATAAACGTCCTGATGGTACATTGATGGAAGTCAACTATTATGTAGAGCCAGAATGGGAACAATATGCCAAAGATATTTTTGGAGAAACACCCAAAATGATTGGATTCTTTTCGCAATTATTGGGCGTTGATTATGTGTGGGATAAATACCACCAGATCATTGTGCGCGAATATGTTTCTGGAGCGATGGAAAATACGGGTGCTGTTATTTTTGGTGATTATGCTTATAAAACACGTCGCGAGCTTCTGGATGAAAACGATAATTCGACCATTGCACATGAATTGTTTCACCATTGGTTTGGCGATTTGGTAACGGCTGAATCGTGGTCTAATTTGACTTTAAACGAGTCATTTGCCAATTATTCTCAATATTTATGGGATGAATACCGTTATGGTCTTGATCAGGCGGATTACAACGCGAATGGTGAAATGCAAGGTTATTTTCAAAGTGCATCTGTTGCTGGTTATCACGATCTAGTTTGGACAGATTACAAGAGCCAAGAAGACATGTTTGATGGACATTCCTATAATAAAGGTGGTCGTATTTTACACATGTTGCGCAATTATTTGGGTGATGAAGCCTTCTTTGCTGGAATTCAATTGTACTTAAAAACCAATTCGTTCAAAGCTGCTGAGTTTCATCAATTGCGTTTGGCGTTCGAATCGGTATCAGGTCAAGATTTGAACTGGTTCTTTGAACAATGGTATGAAAATTCTGGTCATCCTGAATTGGCGGTTTCCTATCAAGTAAATGCTACTGAGAAAAAGGTATTTGTAACAATGGAACAAAAACAACAAGCTGCATTTGGGTTATTCAAACTACCTCTTGAAATAACTGTTTTTGATGATCGTGGTGCAACCCCTATAAAGATTGAATTTGATCGCGCAAGTATGAGTACTGAAATTCCATACGTTGGAACATTGAACAATGTGTTGTTTGATAGTCAAGCAATGTTATTGGGTGAAGTGAAAGAGAAGAAAGAAGCTAACTGGTATATTCACCAATATTACAACGCAAAACGTTGGAGAGCTCGTAATGATGCGCTGAATTATGGCACCAGAACAAAAACGCCTGAATCTGCGAAATTGATTTTAGATGCGTTGGATGATCCGTTTTGGGATATTCGTTTAACTGCCATCGAAAAAGTGATTACCCTTTCTGGCATTAACAAAGAATTGGCCATCGGAAAATTGAATAAAATGGTTGTAAGCGATCCATCTTCAGCAGTGCGATCAAGCGTTTTAAGTGCATTGGTTGTGGCCTTAGATGCGACTACTGTTCAACCTATCCTTGAAGGGCGTATCCAACAAGATTCATCTTACATGGTTATTTCGAATGCTTTGAATCAGTTGAGTAAAATTGATTCCCCAACGGCTATGAAATTGGCTAAACCATTAGAAAAAGAGCGTTCTTCCACATTACTTTCTGGTATTGCTGGACTTTATTCTCAAAATGGAACAGCGGCTAATTTTGCTTTTTATGAGCGCATTTTTACAACAAATGTATTGGGTGGATTTGATGAATTAAGTGCTTTAAATGCATTCACATATTACCTTTCTACCCAAGAATTAAGTGTGATTCAAAAATCAGTTCCAATCTTTGAAGACCGAGCAAAAAATGGTGGAGCGTATACCAAGATGTATCTGTCCAACTTTCTAACATTCCTGAATAAAACGTTGGAAGATAATAGTGCTGTTTACAAAGAGGAAGAAAATAAGGCGAAACAATCGGGAAATACCAATGGAGTTGACATCGCGAAAGCAAAACAGGCTGATGCAAAAGCCTTGATTGCAACATTTCAAGGAATTTTGGCGAAGTTAGAGGTAGAAGAATAGGTTTTAATTCTTTATTTCAAGTTCGTACAATTTGAACCTATTGGAGTAAGAAGGTTTTTTAGATCTAGTATTTATTGCAAGGAATTGTGCTATGACCGAAGTCGTTTCTTTAGGGTCTACTGAAAAACACAAAACGGTTGAATATAAATGATTTGAGTTCGATAATTCACGTTCAAGTGCACCGTTTTTGACTGAAATGATAAAATAAGCATGGATCTTCCAATTCCTTAGGGTCTCTTTTTTTGCTATCCAGAAATAAAGCATCTATTGCGTTGCAGCCAAATCGAAGTATTCGTATACATCTTTTTTGACTGCGCCTAATATCTACTTCATTTCTGACTTTTTCAGCAGCCCCTAGTTAAACTAAAATATTTTCCGTAATCCCGCAATATTACGGAATGTATAACATTGAAAAACAATTGATTGAATCGTTTGTCGATTGTGTTATAATAACATCTTCCATGAACTATTACAATTCCTGAAAACAGATTAATTGGGTCAAATCTCGATCGATACTTTTAACAAGGAATCTCAGGTTATTAATTGGACCAACAAAAAAAGCCCCAATTACTCAGGGCTTCACGATCTATAAAAACGGTTTTTTAGCTAAACAAAACACTACCGTATTTTCCTTCAACTGGATTCACGATGAGTGTTGGAACTTCCGCGTCATTGGTCAAGATATATTGTTCATGACTTGCAGTCACAGATCCTAACATATTGTTGCGGTTCAAGTTCATGATCGCAATCAAATCGGCGTCTAATGTAACAGCATGTTTTACCACTTCTTTATCAAAACCACTGCTTGGCGCAACTTTCGTGGTGACTTCGATGCCACGTTCTTGGAAAAATTTCACTGCAAATTGAATATTCGCTTTCACTTGATGACGTAAAAACTCGTCTGATTCATCAGGAGTAATGACATGAACACGCGATTTGAAATAGGTAGCAATATTGGCAACGTAAGCTAATTTTTGCTTTGTTTCTTTATTCAAATCCAATGGAACAACGATATCATCGTAGCCACTTTCTTTAATTCCTTTTTCTTGGACTACAATAAACGGAACCGTCGATTGGGTAATTACTTTTAGGGCATGGCTTCCAGTAATATGTTGCCATCCATGACGACCGTGAGTCCCCATAAAAATCAACTCAGCATGCACTTCACTAGCGAAATCGCCAATGTCATCAAAAATATTTCCAACCCTTACTACTGGGTGTAAAATGATGCTGGTATCAATGCCAGAAAGCAATTGTTGGAGTTTGCTTTCAGCTTCTTTAATTGCTTTTTCTTTTGCTACAACATGTAATACATAAACTTCAGCACCTGTTGTTTTAGCGGTGTTAATAGCGTGATTAAGAGCATTGTCGGCAACGGCTGTAAAATCGTGTGGGACAATAATCGTCTTTTTTTCCATAAGGAGAGCGTTCGGGTTTTTACTAGTAGCACAAAAGTAATCAAAGCAATTTTGGAATTACAATTTTATCGCATTCATTATCAAAAATTAACCGTTAATAAACGAAAGAGTTACCATGTTATATGACTTTTATCCACTTTCTTGGTTACTTTAGCTAAAGATTAAACAACTGTGAAATGCCCATTATTGGTAAACTGTTAAAAAAAACCTCAGAACTAAATTATAAGCGAACGGTTCACAAAGGTTTGGATTATAAGGATCAACTCAAGACCTTAAACAAATTACTGCGCTATGCTTCTAAAACGCAATTTGGAATTCATTTTAATTTTCAGGGTGTTTTAGATGCTCCCGATATGGTAACTGCTTTTCAGGAACAGGTTCCAATTAAGGATTACGAGCAATTTTACCACGATTGGTTGCACCGTTCTATTGATGGGCAGCGTGATGTTGCTTGGCCAGGCGTTGTGAAGTATTATGCACTTTCATCTGGTACAACTGGTTCGCCCAGTAAACGGATTCCAGTAACCAAACAAATGATTCGTTCTTTTCAACGAACGTCGATCAAACAGTTTACGACCGTTTCAGAATTGAACTTGCCGGAAATTTTTTACCAAAAATCGTTTTTGGCAGTCGGTGGATCTTCTAAACTCGAAAAAGTTGGTAATCACATCGAAGGTGATTTATCTGGCATTCTCAAAAAACATACTTCTATCGTATTGCTTCCATTTACCAAACCAGATGCAGAAACTGCTGCAATCAAGGATTGGAATAAAAAGCTCGATCGAATGGTTGAAATGGCATCTTCTTGGGATATTAGTACAATTGCTGGTGTTCCGAGCTGGTGTATCATGCTCATGGAGCGTATTGTTGCACATTATAAAGTCAACAACATCCACGACATTTGGCCGAACCTCGAATTGTACATGTATGGTGGAGTATATGTGGAACCGTATCTTTCGCGTCTTCATAAAGTATGTGGTAGGCCCATTCACACACGCAACACCTATTTAGCGAGCGAAGGTTATTTTGCCTATCAAAATCATACAGCTAGTAAAGGCATGAAATTATTACTGAAAAGCGGTATTTTCTTCGAGTTTGTTCCGTTTAATCGCGATAATTTTGATGAAAACGGAGATATTAATCCAACAGCAAAAGCGTTAACGATAGATAGCGTTGTACTCGACGAAGATTACGCCTTGGTGATTTCAACCAATGCTGGTTTGTGGCGCTATATGATTGGCGATTTGGTGCAATTTACGGATCTTGAAAAACGTGAAATAAAGATTAGTGGGCGTATCAAGCAGTATTTGAGTTTGGTGGGAGAACATTTATCATTGGACAATATCAACGTTGCGGTTCAAAAAGCAAGTGAGGAATTGGGACTTGACATACCCGAATTTTGCCTCTTTGCCGATTTAGAAAAACAATGCCACCGCTGGTACTTTGGTTCCACTTCTAAACTTGATGGAACAGTTGTAATGGAAACAGTGGATCGAATTCTTGGAGAACTCAATGATGATTACAGAGCTGTGAGAAATTACAATACATTAAAATTACCAATCGTAACCTCTACGAGCATGAAAATTTTCTACGATTTCATGGAAGCAAAGGGACGTTTGGGCTCTCAAAATAAATTCCCGCGTGTTATGAATCAGCACCAATCAAAGGAATGGACCATTTTTATCGAGCAATTTAATCGACCTGAATGGTAATGTTTTAATCGTTCAAAAACGTTCCGTTGATTCCTAAAACTTGTATTGCAATTGCACCAAAAATGTTCGTGGAGGTTGCACATCACCTGGGCGACTGGAATATTCTGCATTGAGAATATTGTTGATCATGAAGCCAATTCGGTAATGCGTTTTGTATTCATAACCAATTCGAGCATCAAAAACGAAGGTCATTCCGTTGTTTGCTTTTCTATATTCTTTTAAACCGGGTAAAATTTGGGTTCCTAGAACGCCATCTTCAAATGTAGCATCGATGTTGGACATAAAACTATTCATGCGCATTGAACCGCCTAAACTAAATCCTTTATAAGTTGCTTGCATATCAAATTTCGCCATGTGTCGAAAGCGGTATTTGAGCATGTTTGATGCGCTATCTGAAAATGTTTCACGGTAAAGTGAATCGGTGTTTTTTGTCACAGGATTCATATACGTATAGCCCATAAGCGTTTGAATTTTCACCTTTCCAATTTCACCTTCGCCATTCATTGATAACTCAAATCCTGTTATCTGAGCTGACTCAGCATTTTCCGCACGGAAGCCCAACCATTTCAACAGGTATCCAGGGCTATTTGGATTAAAGCTTGGGGTCAATGAATCAGGGATGTAATTACCAAAGGTAAATTCAGTCATGTTTTTGTAATTGTTTACAAATCCAGCTAAATCAATAAACCCTTTCCAATTGCCAATTTTGATTCCTTGTTTCACGCCAATTTCTACAGCCCAACCCGTTTCTGGTTTGAGGTTCGGATTGGCAAAAATCAATAAACTCCCAACATTTGTAGTTGTAAATCGCTCTGCTACACTAGGATAACGAACTCCTTGACCAAATGAAGCACGCAAATGTGTGTATTTCGCCAATTTATAATGGACACCAGCACGTAAAATGGGTTTGACAGGTAATTTCAATGAATCTTTGCCATAGAAGGAATCTGAATCACCTCGAATGGTATCTTGTTTAAAATATTCGAAACGGATTCCGCCAGTAATATCTAGTTTTTTCCATTTCTTTTCTCCTTGCACATAAGCCGCAGTATTCAACGAACTATGATCACCAAATAAAGCTGCTGAAACCAATCCAGCATTCACCGATGCGCCAGTTGTAAGTACCAATGTGTTGTTTTGCCAACCACGTTGAAACTGGTAATCTGCATAAAAAACTTGGGCTTTTGCACTCTGACCAGGATTACTGTAATTTAAGTTATCAGTTAAGTAATACCGTGATTTAAGCTGGTGTTTATTGTTGAATTTATCAAAATACTTTATTGATGGATCTATGGAAAGTCGGAGACCACGATTAAAGGTTAAGGTCGATTCAATCAAACTCGTATCTGCACCGCCAGATGGTTGGTAAGCAAATGTATCACTCTGCCAAATAATAAAATTTCCTGTTTTTTGGTATTGTGCATTCCATCCAATACTTGCGCGCAATTTTGGGATTTTTGCAGGTCGGTAATAAATGGTTCCATTAAACCTACCTCGATCTTCTGTTTCACCTTGGCGATAACCATCCGTCGTAAAAGCAGCACCACCCAACGTCAAGCCAAATCCTCTACCAAATTGTTTTCCAAAGCTAATATCTGCTTGGTATTGGGTTGGGTTTTTCGACCACCATTTGAGGGTTTCACGTTTTGGATCGCCATAAACACCTGCTTGTACCTTTGCAGAAAAGTAAGGCGTTTTTCCAGGTTCTCGTTCAATCACGGAGATAATTCCATTCAACGCACCACTTCCATAAAGAACAGATGAAGCGCCTTTAATGACTTCTATTTGTTGTGCATTTTCAATTGGAATTGAGCTCCATTTTGTATCACCAGCATCGGCAGACAATAGCGGTGTTTCGTTCCATAAAATCAACACCCGACTTCCCGCACCATAAGAAAAACCACTTCCTCCGCGAATACTTACTTGACCATCCATAGCATACGCCCCTGGAACTTGATCAATGGCTTGCTCCAAGTCCGTTATACCTTTATTGTTAATCAATTCTGGTTTTAAGATCTCGAGTGAAATAGGCACATCTTCGATCGCTTGTAAACGACGAGAAGCTGCAATGACAACAGGCCCTAATTCTTGCTCTACTCCCAGTATTGAAGTCTTCATTTCAATGGTAATCGCTCCAGCATTTCGAACGACTACAGTATCATTGAAAAAATCTGCTGCTTGAACAATGAGTGTTACAGGAAATTCATTGGCTTCAATGCTAAATTCGCCATCAAGTGTAGCATTGGTTTTTATGCCGTTTGATGCACTAATCCTGGCAAAAGGAATTGGTTCTTGTGTCGTTTGGTCAATGATTTTTCCGGTGATGTTTTGCGAAAAAAGTATCGTTGGAATTAAAAAAAGTAGTAGTAAAGCCTTTTTCATGAAAGTAAATATCTGTATATTCAATAGACCAATGTACCATTAATTTTGAATTTTACTCCAACACAGCAACAAATCGCGTTGACATTTTTAAGCGGAATAGGAAGCCGTAGAGCACGCGTAATCATTCGTCACTTCAATGATTTGAATGAATTTTTCAGTGAAAAGAAATTAAATCTTGCAAAAATACCTGGGATTCAAGCAGATTTCATTTCACATAAACAGCGTATGTTAGCTTTAGAAGCTGCGAAAAAAGTAGATGATGCGCTTCAACAACTAGGAGGTGAAACCGTGTTTTTCACAGAAGCTCATTATCCACGAAGATTGAAACAATGTGCAGATGCACCTTTATTACTCTATGCGAAGGGGAAAATTGATTGGAATCCAGAAAAAATCATTTCCATTGTAGGAACTCGTAATGCATCCGATTATGGCAAGCAACTCACGGAAGAGTTCATGCAAGAAATCGCAAAAACAGGAACGACCGTAGTGAGTGGAATGGCGTATGGGATTGATATTTTAGCACACAAAGCTGCTGTCAAATTACAATTACCAACAATAGGTGTTTTGGGACATGGATTAGATACACTTTACCCTAGCGCTCATCGGAAAACAGCGCAGCAAATGATTGAGAATGGCGGATTAATCACAGAATTTGCACCTGGCATGAAACCTGAACCAGCCTATTTTCCCATGCGGAACAGAATTGTAGCTGGAATAGCTGACGCAACTATTGTCATTGAAAGTGGAATAAAAGGCGGCTCACTCATTACTGCAAACCTAGCCAATGATTACAACCGCGATGTTTTTGCATTTCCAGGAGATGTTACCAGACCTTATTCTGCGGGATGTTTGAAACTCATTCAACAGAATAAAGCGCATTTGATAACCAATACAGCTGATCTATTAGAAGTAATGAGTTGGAAGGATGCTGAAAAGCCAAATACCGTTCAACGAAATTTGTTTGTAGACCTCACGACTGATGAAGAACGGATCATTGAAACGCTGACCACTAAAAAAGAAATGACCATTGATGTGATTGGTTATTTGACAACTTTTACAGTTGGACAAACAGCAGCTTTGTTGTTGAATTTGGAATTTAAAGGGTTAATAAAATCACTTCCAGGAAAAAGGTATGCGTTAATTTAGTTCAGTTGACTAGTTAAAAACTACATTTCTAAGGGTAAAAACGGGAGGTACGTTAGACTTTAGTTACTTTAGCATTAAAATTAGACACGATTAATATGAAAAATATTCTGTTTTTAGTTGGTGGATTATCTTTAAGCCTAGGAGTAACTTTTGGGCAAACCATCACCAATGCACCTGAAAGTACATACGAATTTACGAAGGTATATCATTTAGACGCAACGCCTGTTGAAGACCAAGGTAATACTGGTACTTGCTGGAGTTTTTCGGCACTTTCCTTCTTTGAATCAGAATTGATTCGCATGGGGAATAAAGCACCCAATTTATTATCTGAAATGTACATTGTACGTAAAGCGTATGAAGCAAAAGCAGATCGTTTTATTCGCATGGATGGTAAAATTAATTTTAGTGAAGGTGGAGCTTTTCATGACATTCCTTATGTTCTTAAACGAAATGGGATCGTTCCAACTGAAGTTTACACTGGATTGACGAATGGAAAAACAACGTTCAATCATGAAGAGTTATTCAATGTATTGAACAGTTTTATGCAAACCATTTTAGCGCAAGTTCAAAAAGGACAAGGAATTGGAACTGAATGGAAGCAAGCATTTTCTTCTATTTTGGATGTTTATTTAGGTCCAGATGTTAAAGAGTTCACCTACAAAGGAAAAAAATACACACCACAATCGTATGCAGCTTCACTTGGATTTAACATGGATAATTATGTTTCCATTACTTCTTTTTCAAATGACCCGTTTAATGCAAGTTGCGAAATAGCGATCCCAGACAATTGGGCTTGGGGCGATAGTTACAATGTACAATTGGAAGATATGGTAAGCGTTGCTGAAAATGCATTAAAAAATGGCTACACCATAGCTTGGGGTGCGGATGTTTCAGAAAAAGGATTCAATTTCCGCCAAGGAATTGCGCTTGTTCCAGAAGATCCATCAACGATTCAAACAAAAGGAAGGGATTCTAAAAGTTTCAATAATGCTGGTGCAGAAAAAACGTCCAACGCATTCTTAGAGCCTGTAAAAGAGTTAACTGTAACGCAGGAAATGCGTCAAAAAGGGTATGATGAAAAGTTGACTACTGATGATCATGGAATGCACATTGTTGGAATGTACAAAGATCAAAAGGGGACACGTTATTTTCTAGTTAAGAACTCTTGGGGAACTCAAAATGTACCAGAAGGTTACCTGTATGTATCTGAAAATTATTTCCGATTGAAAACGATTAATATCTATTTGCAAAAAGATGCTCTCACCAAAGAAGTACGTTCTAAACTGAAAATTTAAGCGTTTAACAATTTTCTTTAGAATTTATAGCTATATTCGTTCGTATTAATCCGCTATTTATCATATTATGGAAAGACTCACACCAGCCGAAGAGAAAGTAATGTTAAAACTTTGGAAGTTGGAAAAAGCAACAGTTAAAGAAATCGTTGACTTGTATTCAAATCCAAAACCCGCTTACAACACGGTATCTACCATTGTGCGCATTCTTGAACGTAAAAAGTTCATTAAGCACAAACCCGTTGGAAGAGGTTACATCTATTTTCCGAAGATCTCTCGTGAACAATACAGAGATTATTTGGCGAATTACATCTTGGTAAATTACTTTGATGGAAATCGCAAAGAAATTATGTCTTTTTACAACAGCACGCTTACTTTAAGCGAAGTTTTGTAAGAGACAAATAGGCTTAAAAAAAGCATTAACGGTCGTCATTTGGCGACCGTTTTTGTTTAAACGAATATTTGCGGATTGAGTTTCTTGTATAGCGTTAACTTGTATTACTTTTTAGTTTAATAATCAGAATTTATGAGGAAGCACTAAAAAAAACACATCTCAATAAACCCCCACAATCTCCTCAATTGCAGGGGCTTTTCCAAACTACTACTTGCTCACAACTTCCACCCATTTGCCTGGTGATCGGGCATTGATTAAATGGTCGTACATGGCCTCTGAATAAGTGGTTGGTAGGTAAAAACGACCGAGATAAGTGGCATTGAGTCGTACTGTGAAGGTTTTGCTCGTATTGGGTGCTAAATCGTAGTAACTATAAACCCGATCATCGCGCAGATCTTGGTAACGTGCCGCACTTGCTAATAATCCGCCATCCATGCGGGAATTGTGAATTTCCCAGCCACTTGGAAAGATTTGGGTCAACGCCATTTCGCGGTAATGCCCTTTTTTGCCTGGGTTGGTGATCGTTACTTCTGCCATAAAATCGGTTCCTTGAATGAGTTTATCTGGCTTGATTTCTTTCCCATTGATGTCTGTAAATTTCAGTTTTAGTGAGAGATTACTCGACTTTGCCGCAGCATCGCCTTTGAGCGGAATTCCTTGGGTGATGAGTTTCACATACAAGGTAGTATTGCCCGTATTCTTGCAACGCAAATTGGCGCGCTTACTGAAATCTTTGTCACGGTAACTCAACTGATGAATACTTTTCTTTGAAACCGCTTTTTGCTGTGTTGATCCATTCAGGGAATAGGAAAAACTCATTGCCGAATTTCCGTTTTTAACACCAGCATATTCGCACATCGCTAATAAACTGTAGGCGGTTTCCTGCGTGCTCATCCACTTGTCTGCGTTGAGTTTACTTGCAATTTCCTTCGCTAAAACGGAAGCTTTGGAAGTAATGTTCATCAAACTCAAGGTTTCTAAAATCATGGCTTGATCGCGCACTTCTGTTCCATAACTATTCGATAATTCACGGTAGGGGGGAACGGCTGTCGACAACTGATTGATCAATTGTTTGGCAACTTCTTTTTGACCAACTAAGTGAAATGCAGCTGCCAAACGCCATTTTGCGGTTGCTGAAAGTGTTCGTTGCTCACGTAAGCGATTCATTGCACCCAATTCTGCGTGTTTGGAAAGTGCCAGTACAAATAAACGATAGGCTTGTGTGATTTGTCCACTTGCATCATTCGTGCTCGCATCTGCTGGATCGTAATCGCGGGCTTTTTCTTGCTGATAACTAATCCAACGATTTTTAAGATTTCCCGGTAATTGATATCCTTGTTGCTCTGCTTCTAACAAAAAATGTCCGGCATAATTACTGCCCCATTCGCTTTCATCTTGTTCGCCCGGCCAGTAGGAAAATCCACCATTTGCTGTTTGGAACAATTGGATGCGTTTTAAGGCTGCCGTTACATTGGACGATGTGCGTTCTTGCTGTTGTGGATTCAATTCTATGAGATTGTCTACATACAATTGTGGAAACGCAGCGGAGGTTGTTTGTTCAATGCAGCCATGTGGGTACTCGAGTAAATAATTCAAGCGTTTTTCCAAACCGATGGAAGGAATACTGCTGAATTCGAGTGTCGCTTTATTCGTGCCGATCATGCCATTGAACTGGAGTTCCGTATTCCATTCTTTGCCGGCTTCAAGGACCATTTCTTGTCCTTCATACACAATAGGATTTGGCGCACGCACATCGAGTTCCAATTCCTGAACCGAGCGTTCATTTCCGCAAACGGCGATGACTTTTACTTTAGCAATTCCCAATCGTTCGGCAACATTGAGTTTAAAATTGACCACTTCATCTCCCACTTCGGTAAACGTGATGGATTGTGTTTTCGCACCGCCAATACTGAGCATTTCGTTGACTTCTATGGTCACTTTTACATCTTTGATGTGTTTTTCCATGGCAAAGACATCTACTGGAAGTTGAACGGTTTCTCCTGGCCCTAAAACACGTGGGAGTGTAGCCAAAACCATCAACGGCTTTTTCACAGCAACAGCTTTCTCGGCATTTCCATAAGCTCCTTCGTGTTGCGCAACAACCATCACGCGAACGGAACCAACATAATTTGGAATGGAAACTTGGTGATTGTTCGATTGTCCTGCCTCTAATTCAAAAGGTCCGAGATAGGTGACAACAGGTTTAAAACGATTGGCTTTTGGTCCTTTGCTTCCGTCTAAATCACCATCTCCACCAATGCTCAACAGTTTATCCAATTTCCCTGCATAAGCTCCCATCACATGATCGTAAATATCCCATGTTTTTACCCCAAGAGCCTCACGTGCATAAAATGTTGTCCAAGGTTGAGGTGTTTTGAAAGAAGTTAGATCCAATAATCCTTCATCTACAACAGCCAAGGTATAAGTCATTTTTCGTCCGTTTTGCTCGCGTACCTTGATACTCGTTGTGGTTTCTGGTCTCAATTGATCTGCCATCACAATTTCCGGATACAAGTGTGTTGCAGGATCGTCGACCATCACTGGAACAATGCCGTACATGCGAATCGGAAGGTCATTTTGTGTAGAAGCATGTGGTTGAATCAACGTAACATGGATAAACGCATTGGGCGACATATCAGCGGTAGCAGTGAAGCTATGAACAGTTTCCCCTTTCACGGTTTTGATCCAGAACTTCTTCACCACTTTGCGACTCGTTTCAACACTGATCAATGCACGACCATCTGAAGGCGAAGGAAAGGATAATTGAATTTGTTCGCCTTTGGTATAAGACACTTTGTCGCACGAAAAATTCAACATGTTGGCGTGTTCATTATCGGTATGGTTTCCGCGATTTCTAAATGGATAATCGATTGTTACCAATTGCCCCGTTTGGTGTTGACCTTTCGAATCAGTAGCTGTAATTAAATATCTCCCAAATTCAGCACCCTGCACACCAAAATTGAAACTTGCTTTCCCGTTTTTTGCTGAAATGAGCGTGTCTTTTACCACAAGTGTTCCAGTTCTGGCCATGTAATCGGACAATTTTTCGGAATCCTTTTCATACCACCAACGCCATTGAAGTTTGTAAATCTTGACTTGGATTTGATCTGTTTGAACGGGTTTTCCAGCTTCGTCAATTGTCACTAAATCGAATTGATAACGCTGATCGGTTTCCAATGTTCCATCTAAATGCGGTGATTCAGGCACACGCAATCCAACATAGGTGCGGAAAGGCGAATAAGTCACACTACTGCGATCTATACTGAAATCGCCACCAGCTTCATAGACTTTTGTAACATAATGCGCTCTTAACATGCCTGGAGCAATCGAAGCAACATCGAGTTTGGTTTTGATCCATGCTTCGCCTTTCTCGTTCAGTACATCGTCGTGAATGAGTTCCAACTCCGTTTGACAGGAACGCATGGGCGAATCGAACGTATATGTTTTATAACTCGGAAAAATAGTTTCCAGTTGATTTACTTTCACACTTACCGTAGCCCGCATGTTTTTTGCGACAGCTCCGTGCAACCATTTTACGGACAAATGAGAACTGTCTTTCACCAATCCTTGATCAACGTTCATGGCAATTTTTAACCGATTGGGTTTAATGGTTTCGATGTGCAGATTTTTGGTAAACAAGCGATTTCCAACCGAAACAACTGCTGTATAATTGCCTGTTGGAGCATTCGCATTCGTGGCTGTTCTAAAATCGTAAGTTCCATTGAGGTGTTTCGTTTTGGTCGTTTCAAACACTACTTGTCCATTCGGATCTTGTAACTCAAATTTCACAGGATGATTGGCGGGTAATTTATGCAACAAATCCTGCACAATAAAGGTGAGATAGAGTGAATCGCCAGGTCGCCAAACGCCTCGTTCACCATAAATAAAACCTTTTACGCCGTTTTGAATTGCTTCACCTTCAATGTCAAACTTACTGAGCGAATTGGTGTAACCATCGCCCAATTTCAAGTAACCACGCTGGCTACCATATTTGGTAATCATCAGAAATGGTTTTTCCTTGAGGCGAATTTCCAGCATTCCTTCTGTATCTGTTGAGCCACTTGCAATGAGCTGTTTGGTGAAATCGAAAAATTCTACTTGTGCATTCGGAATAGGTGCAGTGGTGAGCATATCAGTCACAAATGTATGCGACAATTTATCTTCATCTAGTTTAAAAATGGTTCCCAAATCAGAGGCGAGAATATTTCTGCTAACCGCTTTTCCACTGTAGTAATAATCATCACAAGCGGAGTAATCTTCACTGTAATAATCCCATGAATCATAACCTCCATCGAAACCGTAGCCGTGCCAATTATCTTCGTTCCAATCAGCATTTTCATCCTCCATTTCAGTCGATTCTTCTTCCTCTTCTGAGGTTTCAGCAACGGGACAATCACACAAGGCATCTTCTTTTTCAAACTTAATACTCACGCGATAAATGGCTCCAGGATCTGTTTTGATAAACTTATTCAGGTCAATGACATGGCTGTTCCATTGTTTGAGGTTCATGGTTTTATCATAATCCAACTTGATCGATTTCTCCTCAATGATTTTACCAAATCGGGTCAATCCATCTTCACCATCCAAGTCATTGATTTGTAAAAAGTGGTGAATATTATTTTCGTAAATCTTAATTATACGCACATCTACCGCTTTTAATCCAATGGCTTCAAAGGGAAAAATCAATCCTTTGGAATTGGGTAACACGCCTCCGTTTCCTTTGATGCGCACCAATGGTTTTGGTTCGTTAAATGCTAATGTAGTTGAATAGGATTTGATCATCTGGTTTCCGTTGATGTTCCGAATGCCCTCATTGACGGTTATTACACGCGCTCCAATAAAACGATTGGGTAGATAAACGGTCACCAAATTTTGGGAAACACGGTAGCTTAATTGGTCAATGCCAGCAATAGTAATAATGCCTGTTAAATCTTGACTCGCTAAAATAGGTTCGCTGAAATTCAATTCCACCGATTGATCTTCATTGTCAATAACCTTTGCAGATTCGACAGAAAAATCGCCCAATGCTTTTATATCAATTTTTTCTTTCCCACGACTCATTGCGCCAATTGCAGTACCGTTCCATTCAACAATTACCTCACTTTTAGTTGTTCCTCGGTGAATGCTATCTACAAAAAAATAGTAGCGATTATCGTCGTAACCATCGGTTAAATAAAAGGGCAGTGTTTTTCCATTTTGGGTGATTTTCAGCGTTTGTTTCAAAAGTGTGGTATCCTCAAAATCTGTTGTTTTGATGGTGCCTGTTAGGTATTTCCATTCCAAGTTTTCATTTTCGTAATCACGCACGCCATCTACATCTACGAACACATCTTGCGTATAGGTTGCGAATTGAAAATGGAAATCTTCGTACCCATTTTTCACTTTTAGCAAACTCGCCAAATCAAAGTGCACATCGTAAAATTGATTGACTGGCAAAACCGTGTCTGGAACAAATTCAATGGTATTCCAATCCATCCAAACAGCATGTCCTTTGATTGCTGGTTCAAAGGAAAACAAGTCTTCCAACAGCGAAGAATCGGGTAAACCATTCGCATCTTTTTTGAGTGATAGGATGGCGTTTTCTGGTAGAATTTCCTGCAATTTGATGCGAATACTTGCTTTCCGTGTAACCATCCCAGATGAGTAGGCAGAAATGTATTCACTAAACGCTGGATCGACCGTTATGACTTCTGGTTTGCCAGCACCACACGCATTGAGAAGTAATAGAACAACGCTTGCTAAAAAGGGAATAAAAATGGAAGATTGTTTTTTCATGATTGGATTATTGTTGTCCAAAAATGAGGCTTCGCATCAAGGTAAAGAAAGTGATTTTATAAGGCGTAAGATGTGCTTTATTAAGCGCAGTGAATTTACGATTATTTGATTTTAAGATTCAACCTTGAGTTCAGATCTTCAACAGATTTATCCCATGTTAACTACTTAACTTGTACTAAATGCTCCATGAAATAAGAAGGACAGTATAATTGTTAGATCATCTACAATTTCTTCCATTCAATTCTTGAATCAATCAGTAGTTCTTGTAAACTAAAAAAGTTCTATCACGTATTATTTTGATCATTGATTCAACTGAACGAACCGCACATAGAATACCAATCAGTTCAAACGGATCATCAAAACGATACCAATTTA
>JAYSRF010000144.1:0-31767 GCA_043721195.1 Fluviicola sp.
TGCCAATTGCGGTGGACAAACAAGCGAGCCAGATTATGTTTGGAACAATAAAGTTCCATACCTCAATACCTTCAAGGATACGTTTTGCATTTACACGAAACAAGCAGTTTGGGAAAAACGGATCGCACAAAGTGATTGGAGCGAGTTCTTGATTTCGCAATACGATTATCCAATCAATGATACTGTTTTAGGTCCAATGATTTTTACATTTAATCAGGCTGAACGCAGTGCTTTTTTTCAATATCCCTGGTTAGGCATTCCGTTGCGGGATATTCGCACCAAGTTTAATCTAAAATCCACTTTTTTTAATTGTTATCCAGAAGGATCAGATGTGGTGTTGCGTGGTCGAGGTTACGGACACGGCGTAGGTTTGTGTCAAGAAGGTGCAATGAAAATGGCGAAATACAAGTACAATTATTTGCAGATTTTGTTGTATTATTTTCCAGGTGTTCGGGTTGTAAATTATGTTGAACAGCAGTTTTTTAATCAGCAAGTAAAAGGGGTGAAGGATTGATTAGATCGTTTTCAATCACTCATACGTAATCACAAACACATCTTCATCGTCTTTCTTAAACAGCTTTTCTTCGCGTGCATATTTTTCTAATGCGTAACTGTGTTTCAGCTCCAGTAAGGTTTGTTTTGTTTCGTTTAGTTTGATAGTAACTTCAGATTGATCAGCTCGGAGTCGTGCTAATTTTTTGTTCTGACTGAGGATTGAAAAAAGATCGATATCGTCCAAAAACAGGTTGTACACCAGAAAAATGGTGAACGTAAGAATGTACTTGTTTCGAAAGAATAACAGATATTTTTTCATAGATCAAAATTACAGGATTCTTAGATTCAAGATGTAGATTCAACCAAAAAGATATGCTCCATTGGTTGTTAATTTAAAATCGAACTAAGGTTAGTGGACCAGAATGATGTTGTTTATGTTTCCTCCCTTGAGAAGAAAAAGCATCGCTTTTGAAGACCGAAGGGACTGATTAAGGAGAGTGACAAAAAAAACGCACACAAATCAATGCGTGCGTTCAGTATTTTAGAGCAAGAGACTAGTTTACAATCTCGTCGTATTTTGCTTTAAATTCTTCGTCTTCTTCAAACCATTGTGCTACTTTACCTAATAACGTTTTGGCTTTATCAACTTGACGTGATGCAACATAGCATTCAGCCGATTGTAGAATTCCCAGTTTAAACAATGCGATATCTGCTTTGCTCCACTCATCGATTGTTTCCAACGCAGCTAATTTCTTTTCTGCTTCTTTCCAAGCGGCATTCGCTCCACCTTTATCTGCATTACGGAATTTACAAGCTGCTTCCAAGTACTTAGCTCCAAGGCTGTTTGGGTCTAATTTGTAATATTTTAATACCCAAGAGTTGGCTTTTTTGAAATCCGGTGTAGCAATATCATTGGCTATCACTTCAATCAAACTCATTTTGAATTCTTGAATAAATTCTTCGTATTCGCGTTGAACATCGCCTACTTTATCGAGTTTAATACACTTGCCAAGCGCTGCAACTGCTTCTTTGTAAGCATTTTTGTACTTCTCTTCCGAGTTACCACTCAATGACATTTTATACAAACCTCTTGCTAACCAAAGGTGGGCAAGAGGATCATTTTTTGTTTTGTCATGTGTGGAATAAGATGAGGATACTTTGATGAGTTTATCATAATTTCCATCAGCATACAAAATGCGTAAGTCATCGTAAGTAGGTGCTTGCGCTCGCACAAACCCTGCAATAAATAAGATGGTAATTAAAACCAGTTTTTTCATGATCATTTGTTTATTGGTTGTGGTCACAAGACCAATTACTATGCCGAATGTACAATTATTTTTTTATTTCACCTATCAATGCCCGCTAGTCAAGGCTTTTAATCAACAGATTGAGAATACTTTGTGCGGCTTTTGAAATTTTAGTTCCTGGTCCAAAAACGCCAAAAACACCTGCGTCATACAAGAATTCGTAATCTTGAGCTGGAATTACACCACCTGCAACAACCATGATATCAGGTCTGCCCATTTTTTTAAGTTCTTCAATTACTTGCGGAACCAATGTTTTATGACCTGCAGCCAAAGAGGAAACTCCCAATACATGTACATCATTTTCTACGGCTTGTTTGGCGGCTTCTTTTGGAGTCTGAAATAGTGGACCAATATCCACATCAAATCCGATATCTGCAAAGGAGGTTGCAATCACTTTCGCACCACGATCGTGACCATCTTGTCCCATTTTTGCAATCATAATACGTGGTCTACGTCCTTCCAATTGTGCGAATTGCTCTACCAGAGCTCGCGCGGTTTCAAAATCTTGATCATTCATACTTTCTGCTGAATAAACACCACTAATTGAGCGTATTGTAGCCTGATGTCTGCCGTATACGTTTTCCAAAGCAGTTGAAATTTCACCCAAAGATGCACGTTCTTGTGCACACAAAACAGCAATTTCCAGTAAATTCCCCTCTCCAGAGCGGGCTGCATCTTCTAATTCTTTCAATAAGCTATCAACTCGTTCTTGGTTACGATTCGCTTTTAAAGTTGTTAATCGCTCTATTTGTGAATTGCGTACTTTGGTGTTATCCACTTCCAAAATATCCATTGCAGATTCCTTTTCTAATTGGTAGCGATTAACGCCAACAAGAATGTCTTTACCTGCGTCAATACGTGCTTGTTTGCGTGCAGCAGCCTCTTCAATCCGCATCTTTGGAATACCCGTTTCAATGGCTTTTGCCATTCCACCTAATTCTTCTACTTCTTGAATCAATTTCCAGGCTTCGTCGACTAATTCTTCTGTTAATTTTTCAACGTAATAACTACCGCCCCATGGATCAATGAGGTCGGTCATACCTGTTTCTTGTTGTAAATAGATTTGGGTATTCCGTGCAATTCGTGCTGAAAAATCAGTTGGAAGTGCAATGGCTTCGTCTAATGCATTGGTATGAAGCGATTGTGTTCCGCCAAATCCAGCTGCCATGGCTTCAATGCACGTTCGGGCAATGTTGTTGAATGGATCTTGTTCAGTTAAACTCCATCCTGATGTTTGACAATGCGTACGCAAGGCCAATGATTTTTCGTTTTTTGGATTAAATTCAGCTACCAATTTTGCCCAAAGCATTCTTCCTGCTCGCATTTTGGCAATCTCCATGAAATGATTCATACCAATTGCCCAGAAAAAGCTCAATCGGGGCGCAAATGTGTCGATTTCCATTCCAGCTTTTATACCGGCACGTAAATATTCCAATCCATCTGCAAGTGTATAAGCCAATTCTATACTCGCTGTTGCACCAGCTTCTTGCATGTGATATCCTGAAATGGAAATGGAATTAAAACGTGGCATGTGCTCTGAGGTATATGCAAAAATATCTGCAATAATCCGCATGGAAGGAGTGGGTGGGTAGATGTAGGTATTCCGCACCATGAACTCTTTTAGAATATCATTTTGAATTGTACCCGATAATAATTCTTGTTTCACGCCTTGTTCTTGGGCTGCAACTATATAAAATGCCATAATCGGTAAAACCGCTCCGTTCATGGTCATGGAAACCGACATCTCATCTAAGGGGATTTGGTCGAACAGGATTTTCATATCCAAGACTGAATCAATTGCAACTCCAGCTTTTCCTACATCACCTTCTACACGTTCGTGATCTGAGTCGTAACCACGATGGGTTGCTAAATCAAATGCTACAGAAAGTCCTTTTTGGCCAGCAGCTAAATTTCTTCTATAAAAGGCATTGGAGTCTTCGGCTGTTGAAAATCCTGCGTATTGACGCACTGTCCACGGTCTGATCGCGTACATGGAACCATAAGGTCCACGAAGAAAAGGTGCAATTCCGCTTACAAAGTCAATGTGTTCTGTATCGGCAATTGATGCGGGATTATAATAAGCATCCAAACCTATTTTTTCAGCGGTCATGAAGATATCTTGCTGCGGTGTTCCGTGTGCTGAACCGGAAGTCAATGCGGTATTTTGAAATGATTTTCGTTTCATGGTTGTTGGATTTCCAGTTCGATATTGAGTGTGGGAAGTCCATTCCAGCAACTGGGAAGGCTATTCCAGGTATTGTCAATTTTTTCCGGATTGGGAAATACATTGATTCCAATAAGGGTTGTTTTTTTCTCGTTGACCAAGATCAATCGTTGTTGGGCTTTTTCGCTTATTTCTGCTGAAAGGGTCGCCAGTACAGTTGGTGAAGAAAGTCCGCCATTTGCTTCGATCCATTGAAAAGAACTCCAAGCACGTTCGGCAATTGCATTGGTTAGATCGTCAAGCGCATAACTGCCACCAGCTGGATCAATGACTTTATCTAAATATGATTCTTCTTTTAACAACAATGAAATATTGGTTGCCATACGTTGTGTGAAATCCAATTCTTGATTAGCTGCATACCAGTCGTATGGTTGGATCACCAATTGATGAATACCAGCCATTACAGCCGACATCCCTTGTGTCGTTTGACGCAAAAGATTGGTGTATGGATCTTTCAAACTGATATGGGTGAATCCCGTTTGAGCTGTTATAAATGCTGCATGACTACAAGCGTGTTCTGGGGCATATTCAGCAATAATGCGTGACCAAGCTGTTCGAAATGCGCGAAATTTGGCAATCTCGTAAAAGTATTGACTTCCGATCCCAAATACAAAGTGAATATTCGCAGCAGCATCATCAATAGAAAGTCCTAATTCGAGTTGAGCAACCAATAGATCGTGTCCTTCTGCCAATGCAATACTGATTTCTTGCCAAGTTGTTCCTCCAGCTTGTTGCACAGAATAGGCATTGACAGCAAACGGTTTTAAGGCCTTGTAAGAACTAATTTTCGCTTGTTGTAACCATTCAGTTTGGTTTTCTACTACAATGGCCGATGGAAAAGTTCCCACAATTTCTGAAAAGGCACTTGCTTGCTCCAGTGTGTTGGCGTAAAATGTTGTATGAATAAACGCAAGATCAATTCCTTTTAAAAGTGTCTTGAAATCAATAGGCTCAGTTCCGCTTGCGTGTAATACTAAGGCAGTTGTTCCGCTCATTAATGCTGCTAGTAAACGTGCGTTGTCAGTTTCACTATGTTGAAGCTTGAAACAAGAACCGATGTGCCAATCATTCGTATCAGAGCGACTTCCACGTGTATAAGGAAGCATTCCCGGATCGGAAAAAGCAGTAGTTTCGTCTTCTCGGTGAAAATAGGCTGGAAAAGCAATTTCTTCTACCCGATTGAATTTTTGAAGTTTATCAATTGATTCACCCTTCAATTCTTTTTGCAACAGTTCCAACCAATCAGCCTTTGACGTTTTGGGGAATGTGGCGAACATTATTGACATAAGCCTTAATTATTGTGTTTGTGTAGGTGTTCCTGTTTTCTCATTTAACTTGATGTAAACACCGGTAGAAATGAGTGTTACCAAAACGGGAGCAAGGATAATTCCTACAATTGGAATCATAAAAATAAGTGTAAAAATGGAACCAGAGATAATCATGTGTCCCATTTTAGAAAAAGCAAATCCCAAACTCCTGAATGTGCCAATGTTATGGCGTTCTAAACTGTAGTCGTAAAAGGCAAATCCGAAGAAAAAAGAACCGATTAAAAAGCGCATGATCGGATCCAATAGATCAATTAGTGGCAGCCATGATAGAATCCACGATAGAATAATCCAGACTACCATAAAGATGCATTCAAGCACCAACGCAATGATTGCAACTAAAATGGCACGTAATAAATCATTCAGGATACGTACAAACCCGGTTTCGAATTTGCGCCCGGTAAGGTCAGCATCAAATTTTTCAGAAAGAATACTGTTAAATGGAGAAAGAATGGTTAGGATAAAGAATTGGAATATGAACAATAAAATACCTTGCCAAAAACCGATAAATCCTTGTGCTCCAGAAACCAAGTATTCACCTACTAACGGAACACTATCAAGCGTAGTAGCTGATTCTTTTAATTCCTCAGTTGAAGAGAATGCCCAATAATAGAACAATCCAACGAACAGACCGGGAATAAAAAACGTCAAGTATTTCCCTTTTGATAAAGCCTCAAAGCAGACTTTAATAGCGTAAATATGGTGTTGAATTGCTTTCATCAAGGATATATATTTTCGTTAGTTCAAATATAATTATAAAATAGATGTCGTACTTTTAAATGAAGTTTTAAGCTTTGGCACAAGACTTGCTTAAACAAGTAAAAAATTAGATATGAAAGCACTCATTAAAATTGGATTTGTAATGGCACTTTGTGTTAGTGCAGGATCTGTATACGCTCAAGAACCTTTGAAAACAGGGAAAGTTAAACGCTTGAATACTGAACCGAAAGAAATGACTACTCGGTCAACTTCAACACCCAAAGCAACACCAGCACCTACAAGAAAGGGTAGGGCGGTTGTAAAAGCTATGCCAGCGAAACAAGCAGCAAAGAAACCAGAGAAAGTACAATAAATTAAGTAAGTTTTTCCAATATTTCCAAAATACATTTTGAAATAAAAAAGGCCCGTGAACATCACGAGCCTTTCATCAATTTCAAAACAGAATGGACATTTATTGGGCTATTTGAAATGCTATTCAAAACCACTCGTTCCACTCAAAATTGTGCGAATAAAGAAATCCGTATATTAATTTTTGACAATACGCTTGAATCCCGATCCAATTTTCGTTTGTACTTCAAACAAATAAACGCCCGTTGAATAGTGGTCAAGTGAAACCGAATCACCAGAATGAATTTCCTGAATATTTAAGGTTTTATCCTGTAAATCCATTATGGTTAATTGTCCAATTGAACCATCAAAAATGAGGAATACCTTATCCGCAGTTGGATTAGGATGTATAGATAAATTCAACATTGTTTCTTCTAATTGCCCAACATCATTCATTACAATACAATTGGATGTATCCGAGCAACTCCCTGATGTTCCAATTACCGCATAGCTACCATTTTGAGTGGCAACAAACGTTTGATTTGTAGAACCTACGAGTATGTTTCCAGTTGTACAATTAATCCATTGATAGCTGTCTGCTACAGAAGATGAAAGACTTCCATTAAAATTATCTGTAATCGTTATGGGTAAAGACTGACTAATCGTTAAGTTTATGATTATAGTAGAATCACAACCAAGACTATTCGTAAATAATTGTTGATAGATTCCGCTTGTAAAATATGTTTGGTTGTTCATTGTATACTCTTCACAAGCTTCAATAGTGAGATTATTGGTAGATGCGTTGTTAATTGTCAATTCAAGTATAATTGTGGAGTCACAGCCATTCATTGCATTTAACTCAACAAGATATGTCCCTGACGTTGTGTAGTTGTTTCCAAACCAATCATACGAATCACAAGCAGTAGTAGTTAAAACAGTTTCAATTGCTAGCGGTTGATCGATTATGGTGTCTAGAACTAAACCACAACCATTCGCATCAGTTACTGATACTTGATAACTTCCTGCAGAAAGATTGATTCTGTCTTCAGTATATTCGCCATTACCCCAATCAAATGAATAGGGCATCGTTCCGCCATTGATCGTTAAATCTATAGTTCCACTTGTATCTCCATAACAGTTCACATGCGAAACATCAATTGTCGCTGTGATTGGAGAAAGTGGCTGCATGATTACTATCGTATCATTAGCAACACAGCTGTTTGCATCTATAACCGAAACACTATATGTTCCTTCTGGTAAATTAGTTCTATCTTCCAAGAGAACCGCGTTGCCCCAATCGAACGAATAAGGGAGAGTTCCGCCACTTATTGTTAAATCAATCGTTCCATTTACACCTGCAAAACACGATACATTAGAATGAACTGAAGAAACAGTAAGTGGCTGAAAAGGTTGATTCAATGTGCTATTAATTGTTGTTGTACAACCTAATTGATCTGTAATGAGAACAGAATAAGACCCAGAAGGTAGATTTGATCTGTCTTCACCAGTAAATCCGTCATTCCATGAATATAAATAGGGGGAAGTTCCACCATTTGTAGTAAGATTTATTTGTCCTGTGGAGTCTCCAAAACAAGTGACGTGTGTTTGCTGAGTTGAACCAATCAAAGCACTTGTAGGTTGACTCACTGAAATAATAGCAGTACTGGTACAACCAACATTGTCTGTAATAGTAACGGTGTAATTACCTGCACTTAAATTCATTCTATCTTCAGAAGTAATACCTAATCCCCAATTATATGTATAGGCTCCAAATCCACCTGATGGACTTAAATCTAATGATCCATTATTGCCAGAAAAACAACTTACATTCGTTATTGTTGCATTTGGTAGAATTACAGGACAATCACTAATTAAACGTGCGATATTACTTCTAGGCACTCCACTAATAGAATCAAAATTCCCAGCTGCAATTATCTTTCCATCTGGTTGAAATGAAATGGAATTAACTGATCCAGTGTTGAATCCATCTCCAGGATGAAATACGAGGTCTAAGCTTCCATTTGCATTGACGCGCATAATACGTTTCCTTCCTGGACCGCCAGCATTTGGAGTATCAAAGTATCCACCAACTACGATTTTACCAGTGTTTTGAATTTTCACTGCATATACAACGTTTGATGGAGTTGCTGGAGCAAATGTAAAATCCTCTGTACCATTGGTGTTTACACGAGACAAAAACATGCGTGTAGTGCTGGAATTTATAAAATCACCTCCAATAATAATTTTACCATTGGTTTGAATATCGAGTGTGAATATGGAGTTGGTGTATCCTGCATTTGAATTAAAAGTAAGATCAAGGGTTCCGTCTGAATTTAATCTACCTATTTTATTTCTAGTCGTTCCGTCATAGGTGGTGAAATTACCACCTATTATAATTTTATTATCAGGCTGGATTGCTAGCGCGAAAACAGTACCGTTCAATCCTGCACCGCTTACAAAACTAGGGTCTATCGATCCGTCGCTATTCAATCGAATAATGCGATTGATACTGGTCCCATTATACGATGTGAAGCTACCGCCGACTAGAGTTTTACCATCCGATTGAACGACTGTTGACTGAACACTTCCAATGAAACCAGTACCACTATTGAATGAATTATCAATAGTACCATCACTGTTTAATCGTACAATTTTATTAGCTGAAGCACCATTAAAGAGTGTAAAATCTCCTCCAACAATTATTTTACCGTCCGTTTGAATAGAAGTTGATCGCACTGGAAGGTTAAATCCACTGGAAGTATTAAAAGTAGGGTCTATACTTCCATCTACCATTAATCGTGCTATTCGATTTTGTGATGTGGCATTAAAGGAATTGAATTCACCGCCAATAATAATCTTGCCATCGTTTTGCACTGAAGTAGTATAAATGATATGGTTTGCTCCATTCAGAGGATTAAAACTATAATCTACAGCACCATCACTTTCTGTGCGAACAATGCGAAAACTATCAACTCCATTCACACTAATAAAAGCTCCTCCGAGAATTATTTTTCCATCAGCTTGCACGCTTATTGACCAAACTAACGCAGTGGTATTTGGAAGTATTGGATTATAATTGAGGTCTAGACTACCATCAGTATTTAATAGTGCAATTCCTTTTCTTGCAACGGTATTAAATGTTGCGAATGGTCCTCCAACAAGCATTTTTCCATCAGGACGAAGCTTTACTGTTGAAACCCAGTTGTTAAATGCTGTTCCAGGGTCGAACGTTAGGTCAAGCGATGCATCTGTATTCAATCTGGCAATTCTATTTCTGGCCGTGCCAGCATAGGATGTAAAATACCCTACAATAATAATTTTTCCATCTGATTGAACATCGATTGATCTAACCTTTCCATTACAGTTTGATCCTGCATTAAACGTTGCATCATTCGTCCCGTCAGAATTTAAGCGAATGATGTATTTTTTGGCAACACCATTATAAGTAATGAAATCTCCTCCTGCGAGAATTTTTCCGTCGGCTTGGATTGCTGTTGTATAAACCGTTGTACTGAAAATGGCCCCACTTGTATTGTACGTTACATCAATTGTTCCGTTGCTATTTAACCTCGTTAAATACACAGCGTTCGAAGAATTGTATGTTGAAAATAATCCACCAACAACAATTTTACCATTCGCTTGCAAGGTAATGGTTAGCACTTTCGCTCCAAAACTTCCTGCACTGAAACCTGTCCCACTATTTAGATTGAACAAAACATCTACTGATCCATTCGTGTTTAAGCGGATTATATTTCCTGCAGAGGTTCCATTGTAATTCAAGAAATTACCACCCACAACAATTTTACCATCCGTTTGAAGGGCAATGGAGTTTACACCAGCATCGAAAGCCGTTCCAATTGTAAAGGAATTATCTATACTTCCATCTTGATTCAATCGAACGATTCTGTTACAGGAAGTTCCTTTATAAAACGTAAAAGCTCCACCAACAATGATTTTACCATCTGGTTGAATACAGGTCACATTTACATCTGAATTGAATCCTCCACCTAAAGTGCCATCGTCAACAACATTAAATGTTGTGTCATTTGTACCAGGTTGTGAAATTGCAAGAAAAGGAATAAATAGTAAGGCGATAAGGTAAATTGATTTCAGCATTTAATTAGTATTTTGAGGACAAAAGTATCATTAAAAAACAATTTTAAAAATTGTTGCAGATCAAATTACTATCAGCTTAGAATCGAATGTTTTGAGCTAGTGTTGAAAACTGAAAATTTAGTAGATACTATCAAAGTATATTGGTTATCCTTCCAAAATAATCCGTTGAAAGCACCAAAGGTCATGCGGTTAAAGGTACGTATGTTGCGCAAAATACATTCATAAAAAAAGGCCCGTGAATATCACGAGCCTTTATTAAATTTCAAGACTGCTATTTTCCACTCAATGCTTCAGCACCACCAACAATTTCAAGAATTTCACTTGTAATGGCTGCTTGTCGTGCTTTATTGTAACTCAACGTAAGGTTACGTTTCATTTCTTTGGCATTGTCTGTTGCTTTGTGCATTGCTGTCATTCGTGCGCCATTTTCTGATGCATTTGAATCCAACAATGCTTTGAACAATTGTATTTTTAATGATTTTGGGATCAATTCTTCAACGATTTCTTCTTTCGAAGGTTCGAAGATGTAATCAACACTTGTTGTACCTTCCTGAACTGTTGGAATAATTGGTAACAACTGCTCTACTTTTACTACTTGTGAAGCTGCATTGATAAAGCTGTTGTATACTACTACAACACTATCAAACGATTTGTCCAAGAAACGATCCATCATAGCTTGCGCCAAAATAGCCGTATTGTCAAACGTTAAATCAGAAAAGATGTCTGGAACACGATCTGTATCTTCACTCGTATAAAAACCTTCAGCGTGTCTAAAAGCATCCTTGCCTTTTTTACCCAAGCATAGAATTTTCACATCGCTTTTGATAAAATCAGTTACCATCAATTGATTCACTTGTTTGATGACGTTATTATTGAAACCACCACACAATCCACGATTGGATGTAATAGCAACAATCAATACTTTTCCATCACCACGATCTGCTGCTAATGCATTTTCAGATAAATCAAGTGAAGCACTAAGATTCCCCAAGATATCTTTTAGCTTATTCGCATAAGGACGCATTTGGGTAATCGCATCTTGCGCACGTTTTAACTTTGCAGCTGATACCATTTTCATGGCAGAAGTGATCTGCATCGTAGAACCTACGGATGTAATTCGATTTCGTATTTCTTTTAGATTTGCCATCTAATCTTTAATTATGAATTGAAAATGTAAAATTGAAAAGCGTCTTTCCAATTTTACATTTTAGCATTTTCAATTTTCAATTCAATCAATATTTATCAGCTAATTCTTTCGCCACTTTTGACAAAACATCTGTGTCAGCATCTTCGTATTTACCTGCTTTAAGGCGTACCAATACATCTGAATGTTTTGCTTCTAAGTAATCCAAGTATTCTTTTTCGAATTCTTTCACTTTCGCAACTGGAACTTTTTGGATCAATCCTTTTGTTCCCACGTAAATGATTGCAATTTGTTTTTCAACTGGGTATGGATCACCTTCACGTTGTTTTAAGATTTCAACGTTACGAGCTCCTTTATCCAATACAGATTTAGTTGCAGAATCCAAATCAGAACCGAATTTCGCAAACGCCTCTAACTCGCGGTATTGTGCTTGATCCAATTTCAATGTACCAGCTACCTTTTTCATTGATTTGATCTGTGCATTTCCTCCAACACGTGATACCGAGATACCTACGTTGATCGCTGGACGAATTCCTGCGTTGAACAAGTCACCTTCCAAGAAGATCTGACCATCTGTAATCGAAATTACGTTGGTTGGAATATACGCCGAAACGTCACCTGCTTGTGTTTCAATGATTGGAAGTGCTGTTAATGAACCACCACCTTTCACCATACCTTTCAAACATTCTGGAAGGTCATTCATTTGAGCAGCGATTGTATCATCAGCGATCACTTTCGCAGCACGCTCTAACAAACGGGAGTGTAAGTAGAATACATCACCTGGGTAAGCCTCACGACCTGGTGGGCGACGTAATAACAAGGAAACCTCACGGTAAGCAACCGCTTGTTTTGATAAATCATCAAATACGATCAAAGCTGGACGACCAGTATCACGGAAGAATTCACCTACCGCGGCACCTGTCATTGGAGCATAAAACTGCATTGGAGCAGGATCAGCTGCATTGGAAGCAACAATCACTGTATAGGCCATTGCACCTGCATCTTCTAATTTCTTAACGATCCCAGCAACAGTTGAACCTTTTTGTCCAATCGCAACATAAATACAGAAAACAGGTTCTCCACGATCGAAGAATTCTTTCTGATTGATAATTGCATCGATTGCAACAGTTGTTTTTCCTGTTTGACGGTCACCAATGATCAACTCACGTTGTCCACGACCGATTGGAATCATCGCATCAACTGCTTTGATACCTGTTTGTAACGGTTCAGTTACTGGTTGACGGAAGATAACTCCCGGTGCTTTACGTTCGATTGGCATTTCAAACAATTCGCCCGTAATTGGTCCTTTACCGTCAATTGGGTTACCCAATGTATCGATTACACGACCAACTAGACCTTCACCTACCATTACAGAAGCGATACGACCTAAACGTTTCACTGTATCACCTTCTTTTACGCCAACAGAACGACCTAATAATACCGCTCCTACGTTATCTTCTTCCAAGTTGAGAGCAATTCCTTGCAATCCACCTTCAAATTCGATCAATTCACCGTACTGAACTCCTGTAAGTCCATAAACACGAGCAATACCGTCACCAATTTGGAGTACAGTACCTACTTCTTGCAATTCAGCTTCCGAACGGAATCCTGATAATTGCTCTCTTAAAATCGCAGAAACTTCTGCTGGTTTAACATCTGCCATGTTGTTCTTTTTTTAAAAAGAGTTACCTCTAATTATATTGTTAAACGTTGTTTCAACTGTGCTAATTTCGACGCAACGGATGCATCAATTTGGGTGTCTCCCATCTTTACTACGAATCCACCGATCAAGGAAGCATCAATTTGCTCTGTTACTTCCAATGTTCCTGTAATTGTAGCTTGAACTTTATCTAAGATTTGTTGTTTCACTTTTTCATCAAGCGCAGTTGCACTTACCAATGTAATGGAAACAATTCCTTTTTTCTCTTTCACTAATTCATGAAACGCACTTGCTATCTCTGGTAAGATATTCTCACGACCATTTTTAGCGATCAACGCAATGAATGAAGAAGATACAGTTTCGAACATTCCGAAAATCTCATTCAAAACCGCAACTTTTTTATCGGTTTTAATAATCGGACTTGACAACAACAACTGAAAATCACGATTCTCATCATTGACTTGCGTCAAGTAGTTCATATCATTGTTCACAGATTCAAGGATGTTGTTCTCGATAGCGAGTTCCAACAAAGCTTGAGCGTAACGGATGGCGACTTTCGAACTTTTCATCTTCCGAATTAGTTCAAGTTAATATCTCCAGCTAATTTTTCAGCTAGTTCTTTTTGTTTTCCGTCCGCAGATAATTCACCACGAACAATTTTCTCTGCAATTTCGATAGAGAACGAAGCAACTTGTTTTTTCAAGTCAGCAATTGCAGCTGCTTTATCAGCATTGATTGCTTCACGTGCTGCAGCAATCACTTTGGTTGCTTCAGCTTTTGCTGTGTTTTTGGCATCTTCTACCATTTTCTCAGCAATTTCTTTTGCATCTTTTACAATTGCATCACGCTCAGCTCTTGCTTCTTTCAACAAGTTTTCGTTTTGCGCTTGCAACGCTTTCATTTCAATTTTGGTTTTTTCAGCCAAATCTAAAGCGTCTGAGATTTTTTGTTCACGTTCGTTTACCGCTTTTAATACAGGTTTCCAAACGAATTTGGTAAGTACTAATAACAAAAGTAAGAACACTAAACCTGTCCAAAAAATCAATCCAATACCGGGGGTAACTAATTCCATATCGTGTTTTATTTTTTAATCATCAAAAGAAACTCAGTTTCGCAACCAACCGTTACGAAACTGAGTTAAAGTCTTATTAAAGACCAAGGAAACCTACAACTACACCGAAAAGCGCAACACCCTCAATCAAGGCTGCAGCGATAATCATTACAGTTTGAATTTTTCCTGCTGCTTCTGGTTGACGAGCGATCGCGTCTAACGCTGAACCACCAATACGTCCAATACCAACTCCTGCTCCTAATACGGACAGACCGGCTCCAATTGCTGCTATTCCTGATACCATAACTATTATATGTTTGAGTTAAAAAAATACTAATTAATGATGTTCCTCTTCTACTGCAGCACCAATGAACAAAGCTGAAAGCATTGCGAATAAGTACCCTTGTAAGAAAGCAACTAAAATTTCCAATACCGAAATAAACAAAGACATAGGAACGGACATTGCACCCCACCAAGCACTTTTGTTAATAAAGATAATTGAAATAAACGCCAACACAATTACGTGTCCCGCTGTCATATTCGCAAACAAACGAATCATCAAGGCGAAAGGCTTTGTAAACACTCCCACTAATTCAATTGGAATCATAATTGGCAACAATGCAACAGGTACACCTGGAGTTGCAAAAATATGTTTCCAATAGTTTCTATTAGAGGAAAACAATGTAAATAACAATGTAAACACTGCTAATACCAAGGTTACACTAATATTACCTGTTAAGTTTGCTCCACCTGGAATAATTGGAATTAAACCTAACATGTTATTGATCCAAATAAAGAAAAATATTGTAGTTAAATATGGAATGTATTTTTTGTGTTTTTTCTCACCAATATTTTCTTTCGCAATATCACGTACCATCAGGATCATTGGTTCCATGAATTTGGCCATACCTTTGGGAGCAGCAGCACCATTTTTCTTATAGAAACGTGCCGTGCTAAACATCAAAAGAAAAATAATTATTGCTCCAAAAAATAATGATAACACATTCTTTGTGATTGACAGATCTATTGGCATAGCATTTTCTGGATGCCCTTCATGAAACTGAAGTTCGCCACCAACTAATTTGTAGATTTTTTCATGAAACAAGGCATATCGACCTGTTGCTTCAATATAATAATGCTCTTTTTCACCTGTTGCGTTATCTGCAACGATCTCCATTGCTTTTCCTTCATAGAATGAACTAGAAGAAAACGAAACTAAACCATTATCAATTAAAATAATTGGAAGGTGAACTGACACAGAATTCTCATGATCGCCCATAATATGCCATTCGTGAGCATCCGAGATATGATGCATAATCTCTTTTGTCACTTGGTACTCTTCTTCCCCTTCGTGTTCCTCTTTTGTTGCATTTGCAAAAGCCATCGGAATAACCATTAGTGCAACCAATGCTAAAAGAAATCGTTTCATGCTGTAAATTAATGACATTGCGTATTAAAACTTTAAGTTTCTCTCCGAAAATTTGGTGCAAAGGTAGTCAATCTTTCAGAAACACCAAGAAAATTTAAAGAAAGGCTTCACACAAATGAACTTTTTATACCTATAGTCTGATTCTTAGATAAACAAATCTATAACCATGTAAATTACATGTTCAAATTTGGTCTATATAAAACTAAATATAGAAAGACTATTGAGCAGGTGTTTGACGAATTCTTTTGATAAGAAAAATTGCTTGTATCGTCAAAAAGAGAAAAAAGAGAACCAAAAAATGAATACTCATTGTCTTAAAATGTTCTTTCGCTAGGTATTTGGAAAATAAGACATAAAAGAGGGCGATCATTATTTGAACTGTTGTTCCGAGTAAAAATTTCTGAGCGTTCGTTTGTGCATCTACTATTTTACCAGTGGAAGTAATCAATGTACTCAATATAAAAACGATCAAAACTACTCCTATGGAAATACTATTGTAACTTGTGAGTTGATTTGGTAACAGCAAGGCTAAAACACCTACATAAATTCCTGTCATTCCAATAAAGGAATACAATTGTTGCTTCAAGCTACTCATAATCTAATCGTCTTTTGTCATTTTAATGACTTCTTTTAACACTTGATAAAGGGAGGCTGCTACACCAAAAAGGGCTAAACAAACTGTCCACGCTTTACCTCCATGGTTGTATTTTCCGTCTAAAAACACACCAAGCCATACTGAGCCGCCAATAATGACTCCCATTTGTATGGCTAAGCTTGCAAACTTAGCGTAATTATTGATTTGTTTTTGGGGTTTATCTTCCACGATTACTTTTTCTAAGAAGAAAGGTACACTTATTCTCAATAACTTTCGTCGAAAAACAATTCGTATTCTTCTAACTTCATGGATTCAAACAAGGTTTTTAAGTTCCCAACGGAAACGAAGAGAATTTTCGCTTTTTGCAAATCCATGAGGTGTTTCTTTGTTTTCTTGTATTGAGATAAATACATGGCCGCGTCGTCTTCATTCGCGAACTCTTTCACCAAGATGACACTTTGTTTACCGAAGATCTTCGAACTAGTATTTAGTTTTTCTCGACCATAAAACTCCTTATTGAAATCTGCTACACGTGTTCTAGCAAGTGCTGAACTTGTTTTGTCATCCAAAAACACCAAGACATACATGGGTTCATTTTCCACGTAGGTATAAATCGATTTTTTGTTGAAATCAGCTAGCGTATTTGTAGAATAGCCATTGAGAATGATGTTACGCATTTCCAATCCTTTTCTCGCTTCATCTGTTCCAGGATATTCTGCAATTAATGAGTCCAATGTTGGAAGTAATGATTTTTTGTCTTCGTTCAATTTGGCCTGACATTTTGCTTTCAACAAGAAATATTTTGCACGAAATTGATTTTCCTTTTCATCTGCAATTACTGCATTGGCTTTCAGAACTACTGGATAATAGATTCCACGTTCATACCGATCCAACACGGTTAAGTATTCTTGTTCAGCCAATTTTTCGCGTTCTTTCTTTTTCAGGAAATAATCGGGATCTCTTAAATAACCTGCAAAATCAGACGTAGGATAATTGGTTAAAATAAAATCTTTCTGAGCCAATGCTTTTGGATCAGCTGGATCGTACATTTTATAGATTTGATAAGCTGAAAGCAACTTGTATGGACTTTCGAATGGCTTGCCAATAATAATATCATATTGTTTCTCAGCTAATCGATCTTCGTTCAATTGATCTTGGTAAATACGACCAGCATCAAAATAAGCTGACATCATACGATCGCGGGAAAGTTGTAAGGTGGAATCAGACAAAGGAAGTTTTGCCAATAAGGATTCAGCAGTCAATGAATCAACAGCGACATCGTCTTCCACTTTAACTACCCCAGCAGAATCTTTTTCGTCTTCCATAAAAGATGCAACCGAAATCTTATCACTTCTTCGCCAATCGTCTTCCGAAACCCGTTGTCCCCATTGACGTTTAAACTCATCGTAACCTTGTTGACGTGTTTTAGGATTATTCCAATACCATTTATTACCTGAACCTTCTTCTGCTTTGGCTGCCATTTCTTGCAATTCACGCATACGATCAGCATCCAATCGTGCTTTTCGTTCTTCGTCAGCTTTGATTTGTTTCACCAATTTTTCGGCAAAAGCAAGGCGATCATCTTCGGAAAGTGTTGCAATTCGTTGTACACTATCTTCGTACTGTGCGGTTTCAATTGCAGTAACTAAATCCTGTAAACGTGTTGCTTTGTTGCGGATTCCTTCAGCATTTGGATAGTTTTCTGGAATTACTGTAGCACAACTATCGTAGTATTTTTGGGCACGTACGTAATCCTTTTTACTGAAATACGTATCTCCCAATTGCTCATAAGCCATTCCTTTTTGGCGATCGTTGCTGCTTGAATAGAATGCCGAATTGGTAAATCGTTCAATTGCTTTTGGTTCTTCACCATTGTTTTTAGCAATCAACCCAAGTGTGTAATAAATCTGATCTTTGAATTCAGCATTTTTTTCATCACGGAGCATTTTATTCAACTCTTGTTCAACGTTGCTACTTCCGCCATTCAACGCTCGTTTCAATCGTGCATTGAAGTTCATTTCATAACCTCCGTTGCTTTTTAAGGCTTTTCCATAATGATCAGAGGCAAGTGAACGATCACCTTTTGATTCGTACAATTGACCTAAAATGAAGTGAATACGTGCTTTATCATTCGATTTTTTCACGAATTCTAGAGAAGCTTCTAATGCTTTAATCGTACCATCGACATCTTTTTTCTTTTCAAAATAGGCTGCACGCGTTAATTCGAGTTCAAAGCGCAATTTTTTAGGAAATTCAGGAGGAGTATCGGCTTTTTCCGCTTTTCTTTTGGCTTTAGAAGATGACTTTGATTTTTTCTTTTTGGATGAACCTTCTGCTTCTTCGACCGCTTTATCGAGGTTAGCCAAATTGAAAGTTGCTTCAGTGAATCGGCCTTCTTCAATATTGGTTTTTGCCATCCACAATTCAGCAACATAAGTTGATTTATCATTGGAGAAAAATTTCTGTACATATTCGAAATTTTTCATTGCCAACGCATAATCGCGGCGATAATAGTTCGCTATTCCAATCGTTGTCCAGTTTTCGTCAATCCACTTATTGTGTTCGTCTTTCTTTCTAGAAGGCTTGTCCATACCAGGCATGGCATGTTTTTGAATCACTTTGGTGCATTTCGCAATGGCTGTATCAATAGGAGAATACATTGTTTTTACTTCCTCCTCATTGGGTAAAGGTCGAATTGGCAAAACGTTGTAGAAATCTTCTTTCAACCCTCGACGATAACCAGTCATGGCTTCGTTTAGAAGATCATTCGCATTGAAATAACCATTGTAATGAGCGGTTGTACTGTGATATGAACGACTAAGCAGGGTGTTTTTTTCTGTCGAGCAAGCCGCTACGATCAGTACTATAAATAATCCTATAAAGGCAATTTGTTTCTTTTGCATGGGTTTGATCAATCCAAATTCTTGTTAACATATAACTTAGAATCAACAAATATATTGTTTCTTGAGTTAACTAAGTTTTTTGAGTTTGGTAAGTTTGCTAGTTTACTAAGTTTTTGAGTTTAGTCCAATTTTAACTCACAAACTGTCAAACTCACAAACTGTCAAACTTCCTAACTGTCAAACTCAAAAACTGTCAAACTCAAAAAACGCACAAACTGTGTTATTCGCAATCTGATTTTAAGTTCGTTGTAAAGGATAATTCGACTTCCGACCACAATTTGGAAACACCATCATCGCCCGTGTGAAGTTCTTTACAAATCTTATTCAACGCTTCGATACCTGGAATTGCTTTCCAATCTACGACATCTATGGTTGCATGAAACGCAAAATTTCCATTTTCCAAGGTATAGGTTCCTTCAACGTCTTTAGTGATTTTATTCATGGTGATTTCTATGACTGCTTTACCTCCCGTTTTTAATGCTTTCACCTTCCCATCAATGGTTTCAGTGGTAATTGTTCCGAAAAAATGCTGAACGATTTTTGCATTCCGTTCTGGATTTTGGGTTTCAACAGTACTAATCGGAATAGAAAAAGACAAGGATTGAATGAGTTCTTCAGGACTTTCCATCGCTCCTCCGTCTTTTACAGTAATTGTTGTAAATGTGCCTTTAACGCCTGTTTTTGCGGTGAATTTAAAAGCTGTCCATTCCATTACCGAACTACTGTGATCATAGGTATAGGAACATATTTCTTTCTTTTCGGGTACTATTTTCTCTGATTCTGAAGAACCACATGAAGTAGCTAGTATACTAATTGAAAAAGCAATTGCAAGATATGTGAATCGTTTCATGGAATTTTTTGATGCAAGATACTGATTTTTGAAGTAAAAAATCTCCAAAAAAACAGCATCAATTAGTTCTGATCACGAGAGCCAGTTTATATTACTTCTTAAACTTCCGTTCATTGATGAATACCCATCTGAGTGATGCATAGAAGGTATTTACGTTTTTAAACGTCTCATGTCGGGGCATTAGATTTACCCCCAATTGAAAATGAGCTTGCATAAATTTATAACCTACATTGGGTGAAATGGCAAATCGGTTGTAGGTATAATCAGTGCGCCAAGAAAGACGCCCACCATACGTGATATTCATTCGTCCTACTTTGAACCAATAGCCGAGTTGAGCCCCCATTACTTTTTGCTTAAAATTGTAATCGAATTGAAGATTAACAGCGTGTGTTTGTGGCTTGATTAATTTTAATTGTTGCCATTGACGTTCAAAACCGAAATTGAAATTCAAGTATTTCCCTTGTTCTAAGCCAAGAAATGGTCCCATTTTAACAACACGCAATTTACTTTCAGGCAGGTTGATTCCTTTTTTAAATAGTTGAGCATTTACTGAAAAAGTAAACAGTACTACTAGGAACGAAATGCTAATCTTTTTTGCCGTATTTCTCATGTATTTCCAAAATTTGTTTTGCATCATTCGCATCTAAGCCCAAACTATCAGCTACTTCTTTTGCACGCAATACTTGATCAATTGTCAAGCCTGTACTGTCGGTTTCTGGTTGTAACGCATTTTTAATGAAAATGGTACTCTCTGAAAGTGCGGGAACCGTTTTTACTGAAATATCGCGTACAGGAATGTACAATAAGGAATGTTCTTTTGTTTTTTCAGGGAAAAAGTCATTTTTTTCATCGTAGGATTCAATCAAGACTAGTAAAACGCTCAAGATGTAGAGCATTTTTAAAACGGCAAATACAATTCCAAATGCTTTATTGACGGGCGATAAATTTACCACTTTGATCATTTTTTCGATCAATTTTCCACTGAAATAAATCATTGCGCCAACTCCCAAAAAGGTAATGGTGAAAGCTACAACAGGCAAATAGGGCGAGTCCCAAGAAAAGGTCTCTTTTAACCAAGCTGCTATAAAATCGGAAAAGTGAATTCCAACATAAATTCCGACTAAAATTGCTAAAAGTGTAAACAATTCAATTACGAAACCATGTTTGAAACCTTTCCAAGCTGCATAACCAATGGGAACAAGAATGAGTATGTCCATGAAATTCATGTCGGAAAAGTACTTGTTTGATTCATGACATGAACGTTGTCAAAAATTCATTCTCAACGGTTGATTGTTAAAGGGGGTTATTTAGGCGAGAATCTTTCCATTCCGCACCACAATCTCTGATCCTTCCGCTAGAAAAACAGAAACTGGAGTCTCCGTTTGCAAAAATTGGAAATCAGCCCCATAAACGGATTCGAAGTCAACATCAATGGTATAGGATTTTAGTGGATAAACTTGCCATCTTGGATGTTCAACTCCGTATTCAGAAGTACGCCCTTTTTTACGAGTGGTATAACCCCAGAAGTGTTCGGTGATAAATTCTTCTTCGCTGTTTTCAGGCATTTCAATTGAGATAAGCTCTGTTTTTACTTGAAAATGATTCCAATGGTTATTTTTCTTCCAATTATAGGTGACTGTCATCTCATTTTCAGTTGTCAACCAATCGTGTGACATGGGCATGGTTTCATAATGTTCACCGTATATGGTGTTTGCAACAAAACTCAACGCCCATTTTGGTACAATTTCACTGATGAATACAACGCCTCTTTTCCATTCACCTTGGTCGAAGTGACGCACATAAAATCGCAAATTTACTTCCTCAAAATTGACGTGGAGTGGGATTTTCACCCCTTTAATTCGCGTATTCTTAAACATGAAACCAACCAAACTCACATAACAGTTCCCATTCCAAAGATCCAGCTCTGTATGTTTGGGAAGATAGGGGATGAGCAGTTTCGGATCAACAATATAGTTTGCCATTGCTAATTTGCGCCATTCTGCTTTGAGGAATGCTGTTGACATCGTACTGATTTTAGTTGCAAAAAAAAGACCCAGTGTAATCTGAGTCTCTTTCTTAATTAAGCAATATTTGTAAACACTTGTTGAATATCATCATCGTCTTCAATTTTGTCGAGCATTTTTTCAATGTCAACTAATTGTTCTTCTGTAAACTCAACTGGTGTTGTTGGAATGCGTTGTAAATTGGATTTGGAAACTTCCACTCCTAAATCTTCAAATGCTTTTGCTAAAGTTCCGAATGAAGTATAATCACCATAAACGAAAACACTTTCCTCGGTAACTTCAATTTCTTCGCAACCTGCGTCAATTAATTCCAATTCCAATTCTTCAGCATCCATGGTGTCTGTTTTCACCAATTCGAATACTGATTTACGGTTGAACATAAATTCCAACTGACCATTTGGAACAACTGCTCCACCTGCTTTATTGAAATACGATTTTACATTCGCAACCGTACGTGTTGGATTATCAGTAGCACATTCAATGTATACAAGTACACCATGTGGTCCTTTTCCTTCGTAATCAACCTGCGTGAAATTGGCAATATCTTTTTGAGTCGCGCGCTTAACGGCAGCCTCGATATTGTCTTTGGGCATGTTTTCCGACTTTGCATTTTGAATCGCAGTTCGCAATCGCGCATTGGTTGCCGGATCATCACCTCCTTCTTTGGCAGCCATCGTAATAGCTTTTCCTAGTTTCGGAAACAATTTCGACATTTTGTCCCATCGTTTTTCTTTTGCAGCTCTGCGGTATTCAAATGCTCTTCCCATTTCTCACTTTTTTTAAGCGAAACAAAAATACAGGTTTTTGTCAATTAGTGCTTCTTTAAATCATGTAATTTGACAATGATGATCGGATTTTGAATCCAAACTAGAATAACAGCTAACATCAGACAAGCGCTAAAAAATCACAAAGCAATTGTCAAAGATCAAACAAAAGTGTATTTTCGAACTGTATTGTTTAATGCTGTGAATAAGTCGCTTTCCATATTACTCGTTTGTTTTATCTGTCTGTCTGTTAATGGCCAAATAACAGGGAATGCTACTCTTGTTCAATCGCGCAATTATCATCAAACAACTGGTTTAATTGGCTATTATTTTTGGGAAGAAAAGGAGTTTGGATGCATCGATTCGGCAGGATGCGCATCTATTTTTTTACTCAACAAACGCATTACACTTCAGGAACAACGGGTTTCGACAACGAAAGCTTCTTCTTCTGAATTGCAATCAGCTATCAAGAATTCTGCTCATAACCAGAAATGGAATCCAGAAAACCGGTATTATTTTTACCGTCTCTTTCATGGTAAACAGCGAAAAGTTTTTCGGTTATTAAACCACCAAGATGCAAGGGTTGCTGGTTCAGTTGTTTTTCGGAAACAACAGGATTCTTGGATCAGCGAAGAACAACAATCTGTGCTTTATTTCACCATTGATTCACACCAACAAAAACGCTTTTCTCATAGCAGTGATTCATTGATTCTTCCAGATTTAAATCTTGCTATTGTCGCAAATGGATTGTATCAAGTCAACCGTTTTCAGTCTGCAAATGGAACCCTTGATTCTTCTCATGTACTTACTTTTAATGGGATCGATGTAACCGATAGTTTGCGCAATCATCAGTTGAATAAACCCGTTCGCATGCTTGTCATGATAAATGGTTACCGCGGTCCAAAAACAAATAACGATCCAGGTGATGGTCTGCTCACACAAAAAGATCGTTTTTATTATTGGTATCAAATTGATAGTTGTTTTGAAGCCAATTTGAAGCCCGATGTGCTCTTTTATCTTGATGGTAGTTTTCCTATTTCAACTTCCAATCACCGTTCTAAACTAATATTTGGGATCAGTTGGTTACGTACAAAATTGACTCCTTCTAAAAAAACAGCTCCTCGTGTCTATAAACGTATGAATACACGTGCGAATCTATCTGGATTTTTGCAACGAAAGGAAGAAGGTCGATTGGCTGGAGAAACCTATTTACTTGCACGTTCACTCAATCCATTTTCCCAAGAAGTGAAAGACACGCTTGACATTGTTAGTCACAGCATGGGATATGCCTATTCTTTAGGGTTTTTAGAAGTCATAAAAGACAAAGTGATTTTAGGAAATATGTATATTCTTGCTCCAGAGAATGCAGGAATTGAAGGATTTGATTGGACTGCATTTCAGCACACTTGGCAATACGGTAGTGATCTCGATCAAAAAAATCCGGCTCCATTGAGAGAACAAGATGGAATTGCACCACAATGCGCGGTAAAAGGAATTGATCAACTGCCACCTGATCGAGGTGGTCGCGTTTTTATTCCAGCTGATTGGCCAAATAAAAATTTCGTGGATAGTCACATGATCTACAGCTACGATTGGATCTTTGAATGTATTCCAGTTGGACAACCTGGCTATATTAGCCGAAGATAAGCATCATAAAACCGAACGAAAAACTAACTTTGCATTATGGATTATGCATTAGAACTGCGCTACCAATCGCTGTTAAAACAACTCGAAGAACCTTTTGGACCAGATATAGATTTACAAGTATTGTTGTTTTTAATTGGTGTCGAAGAATTAGGAATGGGCTATAAAGCGTTCAAAAAACATGAGAAGACGGACTTGATGCATATTGCAATTTGTACGGTACTCGAACCCTATGGTTATTACGAATTTGAAGGAAAAGACCCCGATAATTGGCCACATTTCAAATTGGTGAAAGATTTACCACCCTTGACTGAATTAGAACAACAAGCTTTTATGAAAGAAGCTATTGTCGAATACTTTGAACATCATGGTTATTCAACCAAACACGTTCAACCGTAATATCATTATATTTGTCTCTTACTAATTAATAAACAATGGATTTTTGGATTCGCGCCGCGCAACTCATTTTATCACTTTCAATTCTCATCGTACTACATGAATTCGGTCATTTTATTCCGGCTCGTTTATTTAAAACACGTGTAGAGAAGTTTTACTTGTTTTTTAACCCTTATTTTTCATTGGTTAAAAAGAAAATCGGTGAAACAGAGTGGGGAATTGGCTGGTTACCGTTGGGTGGTTATGTGAAAATAGCTGGAATGATTGACGAATCAATGGATAAGGAACAAATGAAACTTCCTGCTGAGCCATGGGAATTTCGTTCTAAACCAGCTTGGCAACGTTTGATCATTATGTTGGGCGGTGTTTTTGTCAATATTGTCGTTGGGTTTGCCTTGTTTATTATGATCATGGCGGTTTGGGGTGAAGAAAAAGTCAACCAAAAGGAATTGAAATATGGAATGGCGGTTCATCCATATATGCAGCAATATGGTTTTCAATCGGGAGACATTGTTCTTTCGGTTGATGGTGAAGAGATCAACGAATTGGAAAAACTAAGTGGTGAAATTTTATTATTTGGTAAACGTCATTTCAAGGTTCAACACCAAGATGGTAAACAAGAAATGATCGATCTTCCGGAAGACATGGGAAGTCGAATGTGGGAAAACGGAGCTGAAAGTGCTTTTAGTTTTAGGGTTTACATGGAAAAGGTTGATAGCTTATTACCTGAGCATGCAGCAGTAAAAAAACTTAAACTTAAAATAGGAGATCAAATTACTGCTGTTAACGGAAAGGAATTTGAATACTTCGATGAGTTCTCTACCATGATTTATAAGAACCGTGGTAAGAAAACAGATTTCTTAGTAGAAAGAGGAGATACGACTGTTGAACTATCCGTTGTTGTCCCAAAAACAGGTATTATTGGTTTTCGCTCCGAAAAGAAGTTTACTACAGATACCAATGCTGTTCACACAGTGAATTACTCTTTTGGCGAAAGTTTTGGTGCTGGATTCCATAAAGGTTGGAAAACATTGTACGGAAATGTTTCTCAATTTCAATATGTCTTTACATCAAAAGGTGCTGGACAAGTTGGTGGATTTGGAGCAATTGGAAAATTATTCCCTACAACTTGGAATTGGCAAGCATTCTGGAGTTTAACAGCATTTATCTCTATCGCCTTAGCATTTATGAATATTTTACCAATTCCAGCTTTGGATGGTGGTCATGTTATGTTCTTGTTGTATGAAATAATTACAGGTCGTGAACCGAAACAAAGTTTCATGGAAAAAGCACAATATGTTGGATTCTTTTTACTGATCGGACTACTGCTTTATGCCAATGGAAACGACATTATAAAGGCGATATTTGGGTAATTGAAAAACTGTAGGCTCGGAATGCATTCCGAGCCTACGGGGTTTTAACGCATTCCAAATTTACATTCTATTCAATCATACGAACAAAATGATACCTGATTCTTCACCCACCGATAGTATTATTTTAAACGAACACTTTTCCGCATGAAAAAAACACTTCTATTACTTTGTCTATTTGTAAGCACTAGCTTTTTATCAATAGCCCAACTCAAAAAAGGGGTCATTCATTATGAGGTGGCTTTTTCTTCAGATGATCCGCAAATGGCAATGATCTCAAACATGATGAAGGGTTCGAAAATGACAACTTCTTTTATGCCGGGTAAATCTCGTGCAGAAGTGTCAATGGGTATGTTAGGAAATACAATTGCAATTACGGATCAAAAATCAAAAAAAACACTCACGTTGACTGATATGAACGGTGCGAAATATGCTGTTGAATCAACTGTTGAGACAAAAGCAGATGAGCCAGAATATACTGTTGAAGTCACGACCGAAACAAAAGAGATTGCTGGTTATACGTGTACAAAAGCGATTTTGACTACTGTTGATGCTACGATGATTGTTTGGTGTACTAAAGAAATTCAGGCATATACTGAAGGGCAATCCTTTTACAATGATAAAATGCCCGGATTCCCATTGTCTATCATTATTCAACAAAATGGTTTAACAATTGAAATGACTGCTTCTAGTATTGATAAAAAGGTCAGTAAAAAAGTATTTAGTATGTCTATTCCTGAAGGATATGAGATAAAAACCGAAGAGGAATTGAAAGAAATGCAAATGGGGCAATAATATTCTATTATTGGATTTCATTATAATTACGTAGGCCCGGAATGCATCAATTTATAGGATTTAATTAAAAAACGTAGGCTCGGAATGCATTCCGAGCCTACAGTGTTTTTATGCATTCCGACATACGTTTTTTTATGCATTCCGACATACGTTTTTTGACGCATTCCGTTTTATTCGTATCAAATATGTTTCACCTTAACAATTCGTTTCGTGAAATTTCCTGACGGTTTCATAATCGTTACAAGGTATTCTCCTGATGCGATATTGCCTAAATTAACAGGAATATCATGTGACCCTTCGTTGAAGGATTTAGAACATACATCAACAACCAATCGATTAAACATATCGCGCACTTGGATCGTTACTTGCTCATTTTTAGAATTCATACGGATCGTTGTTTGTTCACCACACGGATTCGGGAATACCAAAATATCAGCTTCGGTCAATTCTTTTTCTTCAACGCCTAGATTACAGGAATCTAACACTGGTATAAAGTTCACCGTATGCTCAAACATTGCTTGGATATCTGTTGGATCTGCTTCAAACCAATCTTTAAGAATAGAGGCGTAAACATCTCTGAAATCGATTTGCATTGGAATGGCAGCTTGATCAATAATCTGATCAGAAATCACAGGGTTTGGGCCTATAATTTGAGAAGTAATGCATGTTCCAAACAAAAACAATGGAGCGGCATCACCGTGGTCAGTTCCTAAACTTGCATTGGCAGCAACTTGTCTTCCAAATTCTGAAAAGGTCATTCCTGCAACGCGTGCTTCGAGGTTCAGTAAATTCAAGTCATCTTGAAAAGCCGCAATCGCATCCGAAACTGATTTTAATAAGTTAGCATGATTTCCTAATTGAGGAGTCGAAGAATCGGCAACTTGGGAATCGTGTGTATCAAACCCATTGATGTTTACAATGTAAATTTTGGTTTTTAAACCTCCAGAAATCATTTGTGCAACATAGCGTAGCTGAACTGCCAAATCATTGTTGGAATCGTAGAGTGTTGAAAGTGTACTTCCTGCATTTGCTGCGGCGTTTACGGCAGCTCCATAATCGTTTGCTTGGGCGATCATCGTTGCCAAAAACTCCATGTGGGAACCATAATAGGTTCCATCATTCACTTGACTTGATTCTTGTAAATTGAATGCATCAAATGGATTGGTAACGGTAACAGAAAAATTACCCATCAAACCCTGACATGTTGCCGAAACTTCATATCCCATGCTAATGGCGAATGGGTCGGGAAATGCGGCGTTTGGATAATCATCCGGATAATTCGGGTAATTATTGTCCAAATGTCTTCCTAACCAACCTGTTGTTCCTGCAGGATCCATTAATCCAGTTGACCAAATATCCGTTGAGCGAAAATGCGATCTATTTTGATCTGGATAACCAACATTCTGTAAAATGGAGAGTTTTCCATCGTTGAATAAATTCCCCATTCCAGTCATTACTGGGTGAAGCGCATTCGTTGCTGTCAAATTAATGAGCTGATTCTGAGGAACCAAAATATCTGGTCGTTGGATCGTTAGGTTCGCATATTGATCCAATGGAACCAATGTGCTCAATCCATCATTTCCACCGTTTAACCGAATCAAAACCAGTACGCGGTCTTCTGCATTACGTGAAGTCTTGAATAATTCTTTGGAAATCGCACCGAAGTTAAAATCCTTCAACAATAAAGGTACGCCAACGGACGATAAAGCTACAGATTGTAAAAAATTTCTTCTTTTCATTTCGTCAATTCTTGATTAAACCTATATTGTTTGAAATTCGGGCATTTGGAACAAACGGTACAACACATACTCTACACGTTGGCGAACTGGATCACTAAATGTTACATTTCCTGGATTCGCTACATAATCGTCGTATTGTATGGTCCATTCAAAATCTGGTAAACTATTGGTCAAAAGTGATTTTAAGATCAATTTTTGAGAGGCTGGTAATCCTTTTGGACAAAATACATCTACAATATCATCAATCACTTGTGGCGCATTGTTTGGTATCGAAAGACCATCCACCAATGCCAAAGCATCTGCTTTTAAGGTTTCGCCATTGATTTGCAATCCTGTGAAGATGGTGAAATATGTGCCGATATCAAAACGCAGTTTGATGTAACTGGAATTAGCCCACAACCTCGAATAAGATGGTGCTTGATAATAAGATGTCCATCCTCCTACACTTGGTGGTCGGAAATAATCCAATCCCAAGGTTTGAGCAAAAGAATAAATGTTGACATACATTTCGTAATCAGTAGCTAAGCCATAATTGGGAGCTGCATGCGTAGAATTTAAGATCGAAAATAAATGCTCCAATGGGTTTTTAATGATCGTTCCCAGCATTGTTACATCGTAAAAATGATCACTTTTCAGTAACTCATCCATTACGGGAAGAATGTCAAAGTTATTCGTTTCAAGCGTTGTCGCCATATCAGCAATTACAGTTGATTCAACCGCTGCTGTGAGGTCATAATTCACGAACCAACGGTAGATTTTACGGCAAATGTATTTTGCCATATTAGGCTGAGCGAAAATGACATCTAAGTAGTTGGCGTATTCAAGCGCATCTGCATTCGAAATGGTGGCATTCCCAAAATAGCCTGAAAGTGTTTTAACTGTTGCGTCGTGCAATATTGGGTAATACACTGATGTTGGACTAGTAAGTGTTGAACTTAATAAACCGTCAACTGTCCAGCCTGTTAAAATCTTTGATCCTTCGGAAACATCTGATTCGGTGTAATTGGAATAATCACCCGGACCGACTTGCAAACCTTTTCCAACTGTAAACAATTCCAATAATTCCCGCGAATAATTTTCATTGGGTGAAAATTGATTATTAGAAGCACCATTTAAAAACATGAGCATATTGGGATCAATGGTTACATCTTTCACCAATTGTTTAAAATTACCCAAACAATTCAGTCGGTATAATTCATGTAAATTGTACACTGCTCGCGCATCAAAAGTAGCTGTTGCCCCAAAATGATTGTCCCAAAACAAACACATTTTCTCTTGTATACTTAAGGTTGGTTGATTCAATCGTTGCATCATCCATGCGCCTAAGGAATATTCTCTGGCATTGTTTACCAATGATGGGTTGCTTGCTGGATAAACGGAATTAACCCAAGTAGTGCCAAATGCTGCAATGGTTTCACCAGGATCAGCAGCTAATGGTTGAGTTCCACTTGGAAGAGTCAACAATTGAGCAACCGTTGCGTTCATTCCATCAGCTACTGCTTGTTGGATTTGTTGAAAAGTAGGACCAAATAAGGTTCTTCGTAGTAGATGTGCGGCTTGAACCTTTGTCCATGTACCTGAGTAAGGCGTCAAACTTAAGGAAACCGGCACTTCAATAGGTTCTTCTTGAATCATATTGTTTTCGTTTTCAGGATGGAAAATACAAAAAAATTGTCAAGAATTAAAAATCGAGTGTTAACTGTTTATTAATTAACTACTAATAGCCAAATCGTTGGTTATTTTTAGTTGAAAGTAACAAATGGAGTTTGGGAGTAAATTAGCTTTTCAAAAACCCACTGTTACTTTCTTAGGCTGTTTAATTTTTCACTACTTTTCTAACTAATTCACCCTTTTCGGTGGTTAATTGAAAGAAATAAATTCCAGCTGGTTTGTCAGCTAATGAAATACTGCAATTGGAGCTTACTTTCTCTGTGAAAATTAATTTGCCTAATGCATCTGAAATTACCAATCGAGCTTGTTGACCTTCAAAGCTTAGGGTAACTTTATCGTTTGTTGGATTCGGGTATATTTCAAATACAAATTCTTCAATCTTAGCTAATGAAGCAGTTGAGACCGATCCATTATTAAAATAAATGGCTTCAGTTACTGTAAAGTATTCTCCCAAAGCTTTGGTAGGGCAAAAAACACTCAATTGCAGGTAATATGCTCCATTTCCATTGTTGAGTACATAGGAACTTGTATCAAAATTAGAACCGTTACCGTCAACAATATTCCAAATCACCGTTACTGTATTTCCATTCGCCCAAATAGAATCAATAAAAGCTGTGTCGATGGAATTATAGTAAATCGTACAATTTTCTATGGTAGTGCCCAAAGAATCAACTGCAATGGAATCAATAAATGGGTTGTTGAACACATAGTTTGTATCAACAGGAATCACGAATGTTGAAGTAATTGTATTCCCACAACCATCGGTTGTTGATAAATCATGTACTCCAGGACATAAGTTTTGCGCCAAGTGATAGCCAGAATACTCAAATGGTGATCCACCGTCAATTGCACTAGTGAAATTGGGATTGCCAGAAGTGTTAATTGCAACTGAACCGAAACAATTATTGGCGTCGGAAGGCATAGAGAAGGTGTTTGACTCTAAAGTGACTAAAGGGATTATTGTGAGATTGAGTGTTACAATAGAATCACACCCTACTGAATTGATCAACGTTTGAAGATAGGTTCCACTGGAAGTATATGTCTGATTATTCAATAAGAAGTCATCACATGCAGTTAAGGTGATAGAACTTGAAGTTGTATAATTAATAATTAAATTCAAGGTAAGAATTGAATCACAACCAGCTATATTCGTAAGGGTTTGGATATACGTTCCACTCGAAGTGTAGATTTGTCCATTCACTATCAAACTATCACAAC